>NZ_BEWW01000225.1 GCF_002933955.1 Prevotella sp. MGM2 | reverse complement strand
TGCGCAGCGATGCGGAAGACAAGGAGCGTGTCTTACGCGCGTTGAAGCAGGCGAAGGGAAATCGCAAGGTTGCCGCCGAACTGCTCGGGATAGGACGTACGACGCTGTACAGCAAGCTAGAAGAATATGGATTGAAGTATAAATTTCAGCAACCATAGCCGGAATTAGCTAAAATGGAGGTAACGATTAAACCGGATATATTCATCGAAGATAAAAAACGTCCTGTGATAAAAAATCATGGGACGTTTTGATGTGTTCCCGATTTTTATTGCTAATTTTGCATTAACCAAAAGCATTATTTGGAAAAAACAAATTTGAGAAATGCGATAAAGTTAGCAAGTTGGCAAATCGTAACCCATTAGAGCGCAAAATCAAAGTAAGTTATTATATATCAGAATGTAATTTAATGCGGAAATCTTTTGAGATAGAACAATACTTTGAATGTGCTTCTGCTCATACTCTACTTTTTGTTTGCAAAATTAAACCATGTAGAGCTGGAAGACGGTAGGCAAATCACAGCATATCAGCGCATTCACACCCGCATCTCATTTTTTTGAGCAGATCCCGATGACATTTCCAAAAGAATCCTTAAATTGGCAACCAATGGCGTATGGATCAGCGGATATGTCAGTGTCCTCAGCAAGCTGTTCTTTTGTGAAAAAGAGTAATGAGATAGTAACGTAACTCTTGCTTAAAACGGCTTTTTTGTGGCATTCAGTGGCTTTGGTAAAGTCCTCGTCGAAATCGCTAAAACGCTTTATCTCAACGTTCATTCACCATTTTTCTCCTATTCTCGTTTTTTTGTAGTATCTTTGCCGCCAAATTATATAAATTTAAAAGACAAATATGGATTTGGACATTTTGACAGCGATTTCTCCTATCGACGGTCGTTATCGCAGCAAGACACAATCACTTGCAGCTTATTTTTCGGAATATGCACTGATGAAGTATCGTATACGCGTAGAAATCGAATACTTCATATCTTTATGCGAACTGCCTCTCCCGCAACTCAAAAATTTTGACCAATCTTTATTTCCCCGCCTAAGAGACATATACAATGACTTTTCAGAAGCCGATGCCACGCGAGTAAAAGAAATAGAAAGCGTGACCAACCACGATGTAAAAGCCATCGAATATTTCATTAAAGAGCAGTTTGATACTATTGGTCATTTGGAACCATTCAAAGAATTTATCCATTTTGGCCTAACCTCTCAAGACATCAACAACACATCTTTCCCCCTTATGCTGAAGGAAGCAGTGGAGGAGACCTATCTTCCCTATCTTCAGGAGATCACGAACCAGCTCAATACTTACGCTGAAGAGTGGAAAGATATTCCTATGCTTGCAAAAACACACGGCCAGCCTGCCTCCCCTACTCGTTTGGGAAAGGAGGTTAAGGTGTTTGCTTATCGTCTGGAGGAACAAACCAATCAACTAAAAGCATGTTCTTACACCGCAAAATTCGGGGGCGCTACCGGTAATTTCAACGCCCATCACGTTGCTTATCCTGAATATGACTGGCGGGAATTTGGCAACCACTTCGTCAAAGAAAAATTAGGTTTGAAGCGTGAGCAATACACCACCCAAATCAGTAATTACGATAATTTCGGCACAATATTCGATGCAATGAAGCGTATTCAAACCATTATCATCGATCTTGACCGCGACTTTTGGCAATATATCTCAATGGAATATTTCAAACAACGTATCAAGCCTGGAGAAGTCGGCTCAAGCGCCATGCCCCATAAAGTAAATCCCATTGATTTTGAGAATTCCGAAGGTAACCTTGGCATATCCAATGCCATATTGGAACATCTGAGCCGTAAATTACCTGTAAGCCGTTTGCAACGTGACCTGACGGATTCCACCGTAATCCGCAATATTGGTGTCCCCATGGGGCATGCACTCATTGCGTTTAGCAGCACCTTGAAAGGATTAGGTAAACTATTACTGCACAAAGAATCTATTATCAAAGACTTAGATGATTGTTGGGCCGTGGTGGCAGAAGCTATCCAAACCATTCTGAGACGTGAGGCATACCCCAATCCTTACGAGGCGCTAAAAGCACTCACCAGAACTAATGCAGCTATTACAGAAAACAGCATTCACGACTTTATCAAACAACTCGATGTGAACGACAAGATAAAAGCTGAACTGATGGCTATAACCCCACACAACTATACCGGTATTTGAAATCAACAGAAAATAAAAAACTATCAACAAAGAAAATATAGACTAATAAGTCCAAAACAAAATATTTTTTATTAACAGACTAAAATGAACGAAGAACAATTCAACAATGAGAATGCAGGCAGCCGTGAGGCTTTCTCGCAGTCTAACCATGAAAGCCAGAACTCAAGTCGCCACCGCTTCACCAATTTTTCCAAACCGGAAAATCGAGGAACTTACAGAAATAGCGGCAACTATCGCTCATCCGATTACAATCGCGGAGAGTACCAACCCCGATACAGCAATCAGGGGAATTACCGTCGCAATTACAACAACAGTGAAAACGGCAACTACGGCTACAATAGTGAAAGAACACACAACAGCCGTAATTTCCGCAACAATTTCAACGGATACGACAACAATAATTCTTATAATAACAACAGCCATCAGCCTCACACCGGTTTCCAACCGCGTCGTCCCTACTCTGACGGTTATTCACGCGAAAACCGATGGAACAAACAACGTGACAATTTCCGCAACGAGAACTTCCGCAACTACGGTAACAGCTATGCGCCCCGTTTCAATGCCCAACCTCAAAACGATGAAGAAATTACATACAGAAAGTCTCCCAACTTCTCTCACACATATCCTCAGAACAACGGGTCCAACCGCAATGGAGGTTATGGTTTCAATCGCAACCGGCGCCCTTATTCCCCCGGCACAAAATACAATCAGAAAAAGCGAATGGATTATAAGGAAGTCATTCACGACCCCAATGAACCTGTACGTCTGAATAAGTATTTAGCCAATGCCGGTGTATGCTCCCGCCGTGATGCCGACAAGTACATTGCAGCCGGCGTTGTCACTGTCAACGGAGTTGTTGTAACAGAATTAGGCACAAAAGTGTTACGCTCTGACAACGTACAATTCCATGAGACACCTATAAAAATGGAAAAAAAGGTCTATGTGCTTCTTAACAAGCCTAAAGGATACGTAACCACTAGCGAAGACCCTCAAAATCGTAAAACCGTAATGGATCTTGTACGGAATGCATGCCCAGAGCGCATTTATCCCGTAGGCCGTCTGGACCGTAATACAACCGGAGTATTAATGCTTACAAACGATGGAGAATTAGCTTCAAAACTGACACATCCGAAGTTTCTTAAAAAGAAAATATATCATGTTGTTACAGACCGTAATGTCAGTGCAGCCGATCTCCATCAAATAGCCGAAGGAATAGATTTGGAAGATGGTCCGATTAAGGCTGATGCAATAGAATATGCCAGCCCAACCGACAAAAAACAAATAGGCATAGAAATCCACTCCGGAAAAAACCGAATTGTGCGTCGCATTTTCGAACATCTGGGATATCATGTTACCAAACTCGACCGCGTTTACTTTGCCGGTATGACCAAAAAGAACGTACGTCGTGGCGATTGGCGTTATCTCACAGAAAAAGAAGTAGACATGCTTCGCATGGGAGCATTTGAATAAAAATTGTCATAAATTCCATAAAACAGAAGAGGCATGAAAAGGACAAAAATAACAGAAGTACTTCAGCGACAAGACTTTGGCACTGAAGTAAATGTCAAAGGTTGGGTACGTACACGCCGTGGCAGCAAGTCCGTAAATTTTATCGCACTGAATGACGGTTCTACCATCAACAATGTACAAATTGTTGCAGACGTTGAACGTTTCGATGCCGAAATGCTCAAACAAATCACTACCGGAGCCTGCCTGAGTGTAAACGGAATTCTGGTACAGAGCCAGGGAAGCGGACAAAATGTAGAAATACAAGCCAATACTATTGAAGTTTTAGGAGTTTGCGGGAACGATTACCCGATGCAAAAGAAAGGACAGTCGTTTGAGTATATGCGCCAACACGCCCACATGCGTTTGCGCACCAACACTTTCGGCGCTGTTTTCCGCATTCGTCACAATATGGCCATGGCCATTCACCATTACTTTCACGAACACGGTTTCTTTTACTTCCACACCCCTATCATCACTGGCAGCGACTGCGAAGGAGCCGGCCAGATGTTTCAGGTTACAACAAAAAACCTGTATGATTTGAAAAAGGATGAAGAAGGAAAAATTGACTATTCCGATGATTTCTTCGGGAAAACGACGTCACTCACAGTGAGCGGGCAACTCGAAGGCGAGCTAGGGGCCACAGCCCTAGGAGCCATCTATACATTTGGCCCTACATTCCGTGCTGAAAACTCCAATACCCCCCGTCATTTGGCTGAATTTTGGATGATTGAACCGGAAGTGGCCTTCTATGATATCACCGACAACATGGATTTGGCTGAAGATTTCATTAAATACTGTGTTCGTTGGGCATTAGATAACTGTAAGGATGATTTGGATTTCCTCAACAAGATGGTTGACAAAAACCTGCTGGAACGCTTGAATTTCGTTGTTGAGCACGACTTTGTACGTCTCACCTACAGTGAAGGCATCAAGATCTTGGAGGAAGCTGTTGCCGCCGGACACAAATTTGAATTCCCCATCTACTGGGGAGTAGATTTGGCCAGTGAACATGAGCGTTATCTGGTTGAGGAACATTTCAAGAAACCGGTAATTCTAACAGATTATCCCAAAGAAATCAAGGCTTTCTACATGAAACTCAACGATGACGGAAAAACCGTTCGCGCCATGGATGTACTGTTCCCACAAATCGGTGAAATTATCGGTGGTTCCGAACGTGAAGAAAATTATGAGAAACTGATGGGCCGTATCAATGAAATGAACATCCCTATGAAAGACATGTGGTGGTATCTCGACACCCGTAAATTCGGTACATGCCCTCATAGTGGTTTCGGTTTAGGCTTTGAACGTTTAATGCTGTTCGTCACAGGAATGCAAAATATCCGCGATGTGATTCCTTTCCCACGAACACCGAAAACTGCTGAATTCTAACAACTGGCAGTAATGACCACTGTATTTATCCGTATAATAAAAACGTCTTGATAAGCTTATCAAGACGTTTTTTGTTTTTCCGCTATTATATAATAAAAGACCTATTTAAAGAGCTTACATTTTGTAAAACAACGGCATGAACGAAAGGACGTAGGATCACTGCCACACCTATCAATACAAAAGAGTCACTCTATAAGAAAGAACAAAATATGAGAGAACGTTTTTTAAAAAACGATGCACCAAGTTTTTAACTTGACGCATCTTATCATATAATCAATATGTTATTTTTTAGGCACCTACATACAACTTTACACTAAGTGCTACGCAACGTCTTAGGACGTTATTTCAGAGGGTGGTTGATTAACCCTCTGAAGTTCCAGGTAGTCCGTTACTAATATTATAAACTGATTCAAGCGATTCTGACAGGTCTTGATACATACCTATTTCATACTCTTTACAGAGTTTATCTACAATGGCATTGAAAACTTTTTCGTTCTCAAACTGATTAAATCCTGTAACACCTGAAACTATCTCTGCAACTTCGTTTGATTGAATATTCGAATCGTCCGTATTCCATATAATATCAGAGTTCGTAATTTTATCACGAATCTCTTGAATGTCGTAATCTAATGATTTCATACTATTCTTATTAATTAACGCCAATATTTAATATGCAATTTATGGTACTTATTATCGTATTTACTTAACCATTTATCTCTTTGTGTATTGTTCTCAAACGGAACAGAACTCCAATGAACATTATTTCCACTAAGTGTAGCTTTATCAAATAACAATTCATTATCAATCCAAATAGAAACATATTTATAATTATGCTGATTTGATGCGTAGCCAAAATGATGATTCCAAACGATATATGGATTATCTTGTTTTTCCATAACACATGCTTGTATATCATCATCAAGATTGCTTCCAAGATGTGTTCGTGTTAATCCATAACCATTATAATAACCATATCTACTTGTTCTAAACATACAGTTAACAACATTCTCATCAACACCATAAATATTGACTTTTTGAATATCATCATCAATAACAAAATCATTTGGATTGTATTTATTGAGATATGTAGTATCTACTTTATTGGTATTTAACAACTGTTGTTTTGTGATAAGCTGATTCCCTCCCCCCCGCTTAAACCCAACTTATTATATGCTTCTATCTGCGTCAAGAATGCTTTACCCATAAGTTTTCTATTTTAAGTTGTTCTTATGGGATATTTATTGCTTATCTCACCAATTGTTTTTTACTTTTTCTTTTTCGAAGACAACATCTTTTTAAGAGTAAAAGCAAACTCGTTTTCAGGTGTCAAAACTTGTTTCTCAACAGATATAAGAACATGTTGTTTCTCATAGATAGATGATGTGTCTAATGATAATAGCTTCTTGTTTTTGATAAACTTAAACACTTCAAGAATCGGATATACATCGTATTGCGTTGCATCTTTATCAGTGATGATAGTCTGTTTAACTTGACGTGGAGTTTTCAAATAAGGCATAATCTCCATACCGACATACATACGGCTATCATCAGTAACGTAAACGGGTACTACTGTATCTTCAATTCTTATTTCCGATATATATTCAACTACAACGAGCATATTCAATCAATTCTTTATAAGTTAAGCGATAACCTTGTATATTCTCCATAAGATATAAGAATCTATCACCGGGCACAAATTTACAAGTATTTCTTCTGAAAACGAACTCATTCACATAAAATTGGAGATGTTCAGGTGAAACAACACGATATACGCCTATTATCGCACGTTTGAAATTACCCCAGAAGTTCTCTATATTATTCGTGTGAACCTTACCGTTTACGTATATATTATGTCTTACAATATGGTGGTCATAAGTTTGTTTCAGACCATTATAAGCTCCCCATTCGTCAGTATATACTGTTGCGAAAGAATTGACGAATTTATTAACTCTCGGTATTAAATCTTTCGCAGTGGTGAATTGAACTACACGAGCTACAACTTTACCGTTACGTTCAATCATACCAAACACAGGAGTTTTACCTTTACAGCTTCTACCTTGACATTCTTTGATTCTTTTGTTTGCATGACGATTTTTATTCTTACCGCCTACGTAAGTTTCATCCATTTCTACTTCATTATCTAATATTGATTGGTTTTCAAACTCACAACATTTTCTTATACGTTGTAACATGAACCATGCTGTTTTCTGTGTTATACCAAGTTCTCTTTGTAGTTCCATAGATGAAAGACCACCTTTATGAGAAGTATACATCCAAATTGCTATGAACCAATTTTGAAGTGATACTTTCGTATTCTCAAATATAGTTCCTGTCTTAATATTGAAATACTTACCTGTATTCTTGCAACGATAACGGTTGTTCTTACATTTATAGACTTTCGATGTCGAATCAAACGGAGAGACAGGATTTCCATTCCAGATTATTTGTTCCAGAAAATCAATACATTTCTGTTCGTCAGAAAATGTCTTTATCAATTCCGTTAATGTTTTGAATTTAAAATCTATCATACTCGTTTCTTGTTATATGGTGAAGATAGATATATTTTCAAATCATTGGAAATATAAATTGCAGAGGTTTGTTGAACACCTACTAATGTTCGCTAACATGTGATTTTTGAAGCTTTTATATCTTGAAAATCGGTATAAATAAGAATCTTTGCAATGTCATAGAAATATGGCAGACATTGCGGAATAAAGAATACACGAAAGTGTTTAACTGATTCTCACCGATAAAGTCTGGAAAACTAAAAGGTGAACGAAAATGAGTTAGCATCTCTCGCGTCATGCAATATGGCGTGAGGGACTGTTGCTTATTTTAGTTCACGGCATTCCAGACGCCTATCGGTTGAAATAAGTTAGCAGCCCTCACGCTTTCATCATTTAATAATGATAATATCTTCTTTCGGGGGCTGGTGAAGAAACAAAATTCAAAATCAAAATGAAAAAGTTAGGTGTTATTTTATCTGTAAGTGCCTTACTTACACTATGTTTGGTTAGTTGCGGTAAAAAACAACCAGAATCACTTCGTCCGGAAACTACAGAAATTGATGGTTCACTTGGTATGTTGTATGAGCTTGTTGATGAAGATTACAAGTTTCCTACAGTTTCCAATCAATTTGAAATCAAAGTAAAACGTAATGAACTTGAGGGTTACAGTTACAGCAAAGTAGGTGTTGGTTATGAAGTTTATGACGAAAACGGAAAAGTATTGGTATCTGAGTTGAATCCATCTCTTGAAGATATTTCTTCATGGCCACCGATACCATTTAGTGTTATGGAAATGAAATCTGGTGAGGTTGGTTCGATATATGTGAGATTGAAAGATTGGCCTGATAAATATGCAGGTGCTAAAACATTCAGATTAATACTTGAATCAAATATTGACGATGAATCTACCATAAACAACAGTTCTTCTTCATCTTCTGATAATAAATGGGATAAGTTACTTGATGATTATGAAGCTCTTGTAAACGAATATAATAAGTTCCTTACTGAAATGAAATCTGGTAATGTGGATTCTCAGAGTGCTATGAACGCGTTATCAAAAGCACAAGCAATGCAAGAAAAATTGGATGCAGGTAAATCAGATATGAATAGTAAACAAATTCAGAGATTAAGTAAAATCGCTACTAAACTAACAAACATTGCAGCTAAGGTAGCTACGATAAATACAGAAGATATAAAATCAGTAAATGGTGTTGATTTGAAAGACTTAGGATTGTAATTTACAAAATAATCGGGTGGTATAAAGTTACTTTTTCTTTATACCACCTAATTGTATATAATTATGTGATTTAGAGAAATCACAAGCCAAATTAGAACGTCTAAAATGTACCGATACCAGTTCTTTTAGACAAATTCTTACCTGAAGCACTATTGATAATAATGTATGCTTGCATGATTTTGTTAGAAGACAAGATAATATACTTCTTTCCTCCAATAGTACGTAATTTATTCATACTTTGAGCTTTATTTAATGAATTAATCAATGATTATTGGAGTCAGAAATCTGACAATTATTTTAGAGTATTATTGAGGGACTTACAGCTAATAAGTCTTATTATTCATGGTGTCATTACACTGATTTTAGTTATACAAAGGTATGAAAAGATTTGGTAATAAAAAAGCTCGAAGATTAATTTCTTCGAGCTTTTTCTATCTGAAATAACGTCCTAAGACGTTGCGTAGCACTTGGTGTAAAGTTGTATGTAGGTGCCATTTTTTATTTCTTAAATATACCGAAGGATTGGTCAGTTTCACAAAAAATGAAAAATGAGAGAATATCCAAATGACAAAAGTCACAAAAATGGTATAGACCAACGCAGCAAGTGCGGAGTCAGGCAAGTTCAACTTGCGAACTATTATCATCAAAAAATAAACTATCACTGTATGATAAATATAATATTGCAACGTATATCTCCCTTGCTTTGATAAAAACCTCGTATCAGGACATACACACAAAAACGAAACAGACATGGCAATACTCACACAAAACACAAGTATCCTACTATACATAAATGAAATGTCAGGATATCGATCAGCAAATCTGAGGTCACCTAAATATTCAGGGAGAAACACAGGCAAGACAAATGCAAAACATAAAAACATGAAACAAAATGGTTTATACCTTGATGAAAGACATATATTTCGGGTTTGCATATAATATCCCCAAAAGAAAAACGGCAATAATGCAAGTGTTCTCTGAATTGACAAAAGTCTGTCAAACGGTAAGAAATCAGCAATTATGCCAATAACAAAAGCAGATAAAATCACCCACTTTGAATGATTCAGAATGCGAGGAGGCAAAATATGGAGCATCGTTCTCCAACAGACTAAACTTAGCAAATACCATATAAACCACCATGGCGTTAATAGCCTGCTGACAGTTATTTCTTCGCCGGTAAAATAATCATAGCCTATTGTGAGAACCTGTAAAATGACAAGTGGTTCTAAAAGTTTAAGACACCCCGCCCAAAATTTCTTTGTACTATTCTTATGGGATAGAAAACCTGAAATGAATACAAATAATGGCATATAGAACATATATATCCATTGCCAAACAACTCTACACACCGAAGACTCAGTAAATACAGTATTAGAAAACACATGCCCGCTATGACTAGAACAATTAAGCAGAACTTTATTGAATCGATACGCTCATCTCTAACAAAGGAAGGTATCGTTTTATCCCCCTATTAACTTTTTATTACAAATATTCTCTTTCATTCTTTAATAGTTAGAAAATCGGTGCAAAATTACTATTTTCCGCTGAGATTGAGATGTCGAACATGACATTACAAGTTCTCATTAAAATGATATTATTCCAAAGCCTAACATTTTAACACTATTTGCATTCGGCTAAAAAATGTTGTATATTTGCAGTAGCGAAGCGTGCGATTATTAATGAATCGCACGCTTCGCTTTTATATAACAGGCTTATCGCCTCTATACAATATATATAAATAGAATAAAAAGTCCGTATTGCCGTAAAAATTCCAAGTATTGCATTTGAAATTCCAAGTATTTTTTTCCTCCCCCACCCTATATCTATTAAAAATATCACTTTTTACGACTCATAATGACACACCAACTGTAACAGAAAGTTAAATATGTTAATTATCCGATGCTCAAAAAGCTATTCATGAAGACTTCCTCATAGAGCAAAAAGAACAATTATAGTACTCTGGAAAAAGCCTTTCAATTTTATACCGTTAAAAAAGTTTTATCCCTTTGCAAGACCAATCTTTTTCAGTATTTTTGAAGCCATTCTGAATAACCTCAAGTCTTTCCCACTCATGTGGAGGCCTATCAACAAAGAGAAGTCTGATTACCGATCTGCCATCTATGGAAAACAAAAAAATCCTGATATTTCCAGCCTGTCATATAATAATGCCCTCAACAAGCAACAGAAGAGCTGCATTTTTCCTAGCCGCAGAAGAATATGTTGCTTCCAGCCTGCCGCAGGACAATTATTTCTTTTCATGGATATTAAATCCCACGGTCGTATTAGGCCGCAACCAAAGAATAAATCAGGAGGTCAATCTTGATTTTTGCCAGACGGAAAAGATTGATGTCATCAGGCGGCGCAGCGGTGGAGGCTGTATCTTTGCAGATAATGGCAATATTATGTTTAGCCTCATTACCGGAGCCGGTGCTGTAGAGCCCATATTTGCCGCTTACGCACAAAACGTAGCCCATTCCCTCCAATGTTTGGGAGCTGATGTTTATGTGAGTGGACGCAACGACATAATGCTCAACGGTCATGGAAAAATTTGTGGTAATGCTTTCTACCACTCCGCCAACCGCAACATCGTTCATGGCACAATGCTCTACGACACCAATACCCGCCTTATGAAAGGCGCCCTGAGACCTGATTTGGAAAAACTGAAATCAGCCGGAGTCAAAAGTGTGAGAAAACGCATCGGACTACTTAAAGACACTCTTTCGTGCCACATTGAAGATTTACGGACTCATCTGATCCATTCTCTAACAAACCGGTCAATAACGCTGACTGAGAAGGACGTCAAAAAAATAGAAACCATCGAATCTGAATATTATAAAAAAGAGTTTCTTTATGGCCGTCATAACAGCAGCCTCCTGATATGCTCAGACAGGATTGAAGGTTGCGGAAAAATAGAAATCCGTTTTGACTTATCAGGTAATATGATTAATGCCGTAGAACTCTCCGGTGACTTTTTTGAATGGAACGACAGCCTGACAGTTTTCCAAGAAACGTTTTCAGGTATTGAATTCTCTCCGGCATCGATCAAGGAAGCCATCCGAAACAACTGCCCTGAAAAAAGCATCCGGGGGCTGTCTCAAGAAAGCCTGATAGCCCTACTGACACCGGACAAACTGGAATCAACTAATTATCAACCTTATACAAACTAATCTTAAATACCATTACTTATGTCAGACAAAAGGACCTGTCTCTACGACAAACATGTGGCGCTCGGCGCCAAAATGGTACCATTCGGAGGCTTTGAAATGCCCATCCAATACTCAGATATCACAGAAGAACATAATGCCGTCCGCCATGGCTGCGGCGTATTTGATGTCAGCCACATGGGAGAAATTCTCATCACCGGCGAAGACGCTGAACGCTTTGTCCAGCACATCTTCACCAACGACATCAGCAATGCGCCGGCAGGCAAGATTTTCTATGGCATGATGCTTCATGAAAACGGCGGGACTGTAGATGACCTGCTGGTATATAAAATGGCAGAGAAAGAATTCCTTCTGGTAGTCAACGCGGCCAATATCGACAAAGACGATGCCTGGATAAAAAGCCATACTGAAGGTTTTGACGTTGCAACGAACAATCAGAGCGAACATTACGGACAACTGGCAATCCAAGGGCCTCAATCGGAAGAAATCATGCGGAAGGTTCTGGAACTTCCGTGTGAAGAAATAGAATTTTACAACTTCAAGACCATGCTGTCGGAGAACGAGAACATTATAGTGAGCCGTACAGGATATACCGGTGAAGACGGATTCGAAATATACGCCTCCCACAATTATGTTAACCGTTGTTGGGACAAACTAATGGATAGCGGAAAAGTCAAGCCCTGTGGATTGGGTTGTCGCGACACTCTGCGCTTTGAAGTTGGCCTTCCACTTTATGGAGATGAACTCACCGATGAGATTTCACCGATCATGGCAGGCCTTGGCATATTCGTAAAAACAGACAAAACGGAATTCATTGGCAAAGAGGCCATATTGCAACAAAAAGCAGAAGGCATCAGACAGAAGATTGTCGGTATCGAGCTTTCCGGCCGGGCCATTCCACGCCATGGCTATGAGGTGGAAGCCGACGGAAAGGTCATAGGGATTGTAACGACCGGTTATTGCTCTATCTCTACGGGCAAAAGTGTCTGCATGGCACTCATTGATGCCGCAAATGCCAAACTGGGAAATGCCGTAGAAGTACGCATACACCGGAAACTGCATCCCGGCATAATTACCAAGAAACGTTTCTACGAAAAGAACTACAAGAAATAAAAGGAAAAAAGTATATTTAACAAGCAATTACAAACTTAATTAAAACACTATCATCATGGCAAAAGTTATTGAAGGATTATATTACAGTGAGAGTCACGAATTCGTAAGGGTTGAAGGCGATTTCGGTTATATCGGCATAAGCGATTATGCTCAGGAACAGTTGGGCAATGTGGTTTACGTAGACATGCCGGAAGTTGACGATGAGGTGGCTGCTGGCGAAGAATTTGGAGCTGTAGAAAGTGTAAAAGCCGCCAGCGATTTGCTTTCTCCCGTTAGCGGTCTTGTTGTTGAAGTTAATGGAAATCTTGAAGATGCACCCGAGCTCATCAATGAAGATGCCTTTGCCAATTGGATTATCAAAGTAAAGCTCACGGATAAAAGTGAGTTGGAGACGCTCATGAATGCTGCTGATTATGAAAAAATATGCGGTTGAACCAACTATAACACTCCATTTACAGCATCCGAAATCAATTGAATTTCTTGCATAAGAAAACTCATAACGGGCATGATATGTTCTCACCCTGTTAATGTGCAAACATATCTTGCCCGTTGCTTATTTTTTCCAATGAAAGACTCACAGTTAACCGGACAAACCATGAAATATCTGCCCCACACTGCCGAGGACCTGCAAGCTATGCTGGAGGTTATCGGCGTCAAGTCTCTGGATGAACTTTATTCTGAAGTTCCAGAGGAATTAAAACTTAAGAAAGATCTCGACATACCTTCTGCTATGTCGGAAATAGAAATAAGAAAACACATAAAAACACTGGCCGACAAGAATCTTCAACTAAAATCCTTTGCCGGTGCAGGTGTCTACGATCATTACACTCCAAGCGTCATCCCCTACATCACCTCACGTTCTGAATTTTCCACTTCCTACACGCCTTATCAGGCTGAAATATCACAGGGGACATTACAATATATCTTCGAATATCAAACAATGATGACACACCTGACCGGCATGGACCTGTCGAACGCATCGATGTACGATGGCTCCACAGCAACCGCAGAAGCCATGCTCATGTGTGTAGCCTCCGCTAAAAAGCGTAATAAGGTATTGATTTCCGAAACTTTTAATCCGTCAACATTACGCGTGGTAAAAACCTACGCTAAATATCATGGTGTAGACCTTATTGTCATACCTGCGCAAACTGACAAGACCACCGATAAGACAGCCATATTCAAGGCTTTGGAAGAAGGTGACGTGGCAGGTGTAATTGTGCCTCAACCCAACTATTTCGGAGTGATAGAAGACTTCAGTGGACTGGCCGAAGCCTGTCATGCGGCCAAGTCCTTACTAGTTGTCAATACTATGGCCTCAGCCCTTGGCATATTGAAATCTCCCGGTGAATGGGGAGCCGATATCGCCTGTGGAGAAGCACAAAGCCTAGGTGTACCGATGAATTTTGGCGGTCCGTTCATCGGTTATCTATGCACAAAATCATCTCTCATCCGTAAAATGCCCGGACGCATTGTCGGACAAACAGAAGATACAAAAGGAAATCGTTGTTTCGTACTTACCATGCAAGCTCGCGAACAGCATATCAGAAGAGAGAAGGCCACGTCCAACATCTGTACAGCACAAGGTTTCATGTGCCTTTGTGTTGCCTGTTATCTTGCCTTAATGGGAGAAAAAGGTTTACGGGAAGTCAATGAAATATCTTACTCCGGAGCTCACTATCTGCAGGAAAAGCTATTAGAGACTGGGGCGTTTGAGGAAGTACATTCTAAACAGCCTTTCCTCAATGAATTCTCGCTCCGGTTTACCGGCAGTAAGGAACAACTAGAAGAATTCCGCCGGGATTTAGCTGAGAAACATGGCATTTTAGCCGGAATCATCGCAGAAGGATGTGATAATATCATCATCTTTGCTGTAACAGAACAACGCACTTCTGAAGAAATGAGCATTCTGATAGAAACTGCCCGAAAATACAAAGCATAAATCCAATATACCCTATCTGTCAAAAAAACTTTTAAACATAGCCAAACCATGAATAACACTTATTATGGTCAACTCATTTTTGAGCATTCAAAATCAGGCCGCACTGGTTATTCCCTCCCCCATAATGCATGGAAAGAACATGATATACACAGTCTGCCCCATCACCTGATACGCGAAAAGTCCGCAAAACTCCCTGAAACAGACGAGTTGACAGTAGTGCGTCACTACACTAATATGTCTAATAACAACTTTGGAGTTGACACCGGCTTCTATCCGCTTGGTAGCTGTACGATGAAATATAATCCCAAAATCAACGAAGAAATTGCCGGCATGCCGGCTTTCACCAGCCTTCATCCGGCTCAATGGGACCATGCACAAGGAGCATTGGAAATTTATTATAATGTACAGCAAATACTGTCGGAAATAGCAGGCCTTTCGAAGTTTACCCTTAATCCTTATGCCGGAGCTCACGGTGAACTTACCGGGCTGATGATAATACGTGCCTATCACCAGAAACGCGGCGACGCTAAACGCCGGAAAATTATCATACCAGATTCCGCTCATGGCACCAACCCGGCTTCAGCCGCAGTTTGCGGTCTCGACATCATAGAGGTGAAAAGTACCGCAGACGGAACTGTAGACGTTGAAGATCTCAAACCGTTATTAGGCGATGATATTGCCGGCATGATGATGACGAATCCTAACACTTTAGGCATTTTTGAACGGCGTATTCCTGAAATTGCCAAACTTATCCATGAATGCGGCGGATTAATGTATTACGATGGTGCCAATTTAAATCCGATGTTGGGAGTATGCCGCCCCGGCGATATGGGCTTTGATATCATGCATATCAATCTTCACAAAACGTTCTCAACACCTCATGGCGGCGGAGGACCTGGCAGTGGACCTGTAGGAGTAAGAAAAGGACTTGAAGAATTCCTACCCAATCCACAAGTATTAAAAGATGAAAAGGGACACATCACATTAAAAACTGCTCCCGAAGCTCTAGGAGCCGTATCTTCTTTCCTTGGCAACTTTAACATCATCATCCGCGCCTATTGCTATCTGCTGTCGATGGGAAAAGAATATATTCACATGGCTGGAAAATTATCTGTCCTCAATGCCAATTATGTTAAAGAAAATCTGAAAAGCCATTATTTGCTCCCCATTGCAGGACTCTGCAAACACGAGTTTGTGTTCGATGGTCTACGACCTGAATATGGAGGAAACCATCACACTCCCAACCATATAACAACCCTCGACATCGCCAAGCGTCTGCTTGATTACGGTTTTCATGCACCAACCATCTATTTCCCTCTGCTTTTCCATGAAGCCATGATGATAGAACCTACAGAAAGTGAGAGCAAAGAGACTTTGGACAACTTTATTGAAGTTATGAAAAAGATAGCAGAAGAAGCCAAAGATACTCCTGATATTCTCAAAACAGCCCCACATAATACCCCAATAGGACGCCCCGATGATGTTTTGGCTGTAAAAGCTGCCAAATTCACTTATTGAAACAGGAAAACAGGCAAGCAAACAGACAGGAAAAGGGAGAAGCCCACTTCAAAAAGGTCTTGGTTTGCTTGCCTTTATGATTATTAACCAACCACTTAATTTATTTCCCATGGAAACAGACTTAATCATTATAGGAGCCGGACCGGGAGGATATGAATGCGCCGTAAAAGCTGCCCGTCAAGGACTAAAAGTTACCATCATTGAAGCCAAAGCTCCAGGAGGGACTTGCCTGAACGAAGGTTGTATTCCAACTAAAAGCCTTTGCCACACCGCCGCAATTCTAAGAGAATTAAATGATGCAGGTGATTATGGAATAATCATGCAAGCATCCGCGCTTGACTTTACGGGCGCAATGGCACGTAAAAACCAAATTGTATCTTCTTTAAAAGAAGGCATAAAGCAATTGATGAAAATTCCGGGAATTAATTATGTAGAAGGAAGAGCAAGTTTCATAACTTCTCATACTATTTCTGTTGGGGCTGACATATATGAAGCTCCTCATATAATCATTGCGACAGGCTCTCAATCCAAGTGCCTGTCTATTCCTGGAGGAGATTTGCCTCGTGTGGTAGATTCAGCAGAAATGCTCTCCCTGACAAAGATACCACAACGGTTAAGCATCATAGGTGGAGGAGTTATCGGTTTGGAATTTGCATCTATTTTTGCGACCTTCGGCAGTGAGGTTACCGTTATAGAATTTTGCAAAGAAATTCTCCCCAACTTCGATAAAGACATAGCCAAACGGCTACGCCTTGAACTCAAAAAACAAGGTATAACATTCAAAAACGGAACTGCAGTAACTGCTATAACTACTGGTGAAAATGAAAATGCCCCTTATCTTGTAAGTTATGAGGAAAAGGGGAAAACATCCGCCATTGAAGCAGATATTGTTCTAATGGCCGTTGGCCGTATGCCTAATATACATGGACTTAACCTAGAAGCAATAGGAGTCGCAACAACTCAACGAGGTATTACAGTCGACGAAAACATGCAAACGAACATCAGAGGAGTCTACGCAGTCGGCGATGTAAACGGCCTATCCCCACTGGCCCATGCCGCTACTTTCCAAAGCTACCGCGCCTTAAACCATATCACTGGCCAAACAGATAACATTAAATTTAATATTATTCCAGCTGCAGTGTTCACGGTTCCGGAACTTGCAAGTATCGGGCTTACAGAAGATGAATGCGATAAAAAAGAAATTCCATGTACCATTCATAAATCTTTTTATCGTGCCAACGGAAAGGCATTGACAATAGGAGCAAGTGAAGGGCTAGTGAAAATCATAACTTCACCCAATGGGCTAATTTTAGGTGCGGCGATTTTAGGACAACATGCCAGTGACCTTATACACGAGGTTGCTGTAATCATGAACTATGGGGGAACTTTGGATCAATTAAAAGATATTATCCACGCACATCCAACTCTCAGTGAAACAATACTTTCTGCAGCAGAAGCGTAGTTCTCACACTTAAAAGAATACCATTATAAAAAAACGGCAGTTTTTCCTGTTAGGGAAAACTGCCGTTCATATTTTTAAATAGAATATCCATTACAAAGTACGCATATTCTTTAACCTTTGAATTTCACGACTTAAGTTTTGGCACATGATTCCATTTCCCATTGCCTGATATCGGCTAAGCTGATATTGAAGCATCATAATCGTTTGGTTCTTCTCACTTTTCATAATTTTCTGAGCTTTGTGGCAGTTCGCGTTTCGAACCGCAATGTTGAACATCTTTATTAAATCATTGCAAAGGTACAAAAAAATCACGTGTATTCCTCACTAAACACCTCAATTCACGGAAATGTTAACCGAATTTTAGAAGCTAAACCTGCATTCTGACAGGTACGCATTACTTTTACCATTCACAATGGCACTTACAAAAAACACAGAATGTCTTAAATAGTCCTGTTTTATTTGCACTTTCAATCAGATATAGTTATCTTTGCTTTTGAAGAAATCAACAAACAGCTTATGCCCGATATCCAACTCACCATACCATATACACATTGTACTTTTGAGGAACTTTCTTCCGAAGACCGAATTCTGGTAGAGAAAGCTCAAGATGCCTGTAAAACAGCTTATGCCCCCTACTCCCACTTTTGTGTGGGAGCCGCAATTGCTTTAAACAATGGTGAAATAATATGCGGCAGCAATCAAGAAAACGCCGCTTATCCTTCCGGAACCTGTGCCGAGCGATGTGCCATGTTCTATGCCAATGCACAACATCCTCAAGCAACTCCTATTACCATAGCTATAGCAGCCTGTAACACCGCTGGGGATTTTTCTTCATTTCCTATCACTCCCTGCGGGGCATGCCGACAAGTTCTGCTGGAAAGCGAAATACGTTATAAACAGCCGTTACGTATTATCCTTTACGGCGTAAAAAGCATCTATATTCTGAAGTCGGTTCGTTCACTGCTCCCGTTCCAATTCGACTCGTCAGCACTATAATCACTCCATATAATATAAATAATAAGCGGACAGACTGTTCATCTTTATGCTGAACTTATCTATCCGCTTTATTGATTTATTTTTTGTTCTCTTCAAATGGAAAAAGTGTCAATTACGGTCTTTAGCCTAGCCTGAGTGGCCTGGGTAGCAGGAACTAACGGCAAACGCAAATTATTCTCTATTCTGCCTTGTTCCGACAATAAAGCCTTCACACCCGATGGGTTGCCATCGACAGTCATCAATTTATACAAATCACTAAATCGCCGGTGTATGCACAAGGCTTCGTTATAGTTACCGATGAGTGCACTATGTACCATTTTACCAAATTCTGCGGTAAAAGCGTTACCAACCACCGATATCACTCCCGCAGCTCCAATGGTAATCAGTTCAAAAGTAATGGCATCATCACCACTCAACACCTGAAAGCCGTCAGGCGCCCCTTTTATAATATCTTCTATTTGAGAAATATTGCCGGAAGCTTCTTTTATCGCTACCACATTCTTACATTCATGAGCAATGCGGAGAGTTGTTTCAGCAGAAAGATTCACTCCCGTACGCCCTGGAACATTATAAAGAACAACAGGTAATTCCGTAGCGCCAGCCACTGTACAGAAGTGCTGATAAAGACCTTCTTGAGAAGGCTTATTATAATAAGGAGTCACGATGAGCAACCCATCTATACCATTCAAATCAGCCGTATTCAAATAATCAACCACCGCCGCAGTTGAATTGCCTCCGGCGCCAAGCAGCAAAGGCACACGACCTTCCACTTTCTCTACAGCAAAACGTACAATCGCTTGTTTCTCGGCCAAAGTAAGACAAGGCGTTTCAGCCGTAGTCCCCAAAATACAAAGAAAATCCACTCCAGCCGAAATTTGTGATTGTATCAAATTGCCCAAAGCCTCAAAATCTATACTAAAATCACTGCGAAAAGGTGTGACAAGCGCCACACCAAGCCCTTTAAAAAGGTTCTTCTTTTCCATAAATACTCTAATTTGGGCACAAAGTTAATTCAAGGCAAGTAAACGACAAAGTTATTTTGCTGTTTTTCTGCTTTTATTTCTTTCTCTCAGACCTATTCCTGCACTTTCTACAAACACTTTGCTTATCTCTGATCTTTTTTCTCATTATAGTCAACAAAAAACTGATGCAAGGCCATACGGGCGTCTGATAATTTGTCCGACCACTGTTTCACGGAATTTTGTCCGACAATATCCGTTACATACTTCACAGACACAAAAGGCAATCCGAATTTCAAACAAACGGCAGCACAGGCAAACGCTTCCATGTCAATGGCATCACCAAACAATCCGTCTTTGTCTGTTGCAAAATTATCGCCGGTATTAACAGTATATTCTCCTATTGTCCTCCGTCCGCCAACAACACTGCCCGATTCAAATAACGGACAAGGAAGTGCATCAATATCCGCTATCAGCCCATGTATCCTTAAATTGTAAAGATTACGGTCTACAAATCTCCGGCACACCAATATGTCGCCAACTGCATGATTTATAGTTCCGGCTGTTCCTACATTAATAATCAGGTCGGGATGAAGTTCCAACACGGCAGCCGTGAGGTTCATGGCAGCATTAGCCTTTCCCACTCCTATGATTGTCCGTATGACATTGCATCTGGGCAACTCCACACTTATACTCTCCTCTTCAAGAGCAAAGGCCACAAGCACCAACGGCTTGCGGCCTTTTTCCTTTTCATAACCTGCCGGTTCGTTGAAAGTCATAAAGGACTGTTTTTCATTCAAAATGATAGAGGAATGTTGCCACACCCGTCAAGGCCGGTTTACGCTCATCCTTTATTTCAATCGCAAATTTTATTTCGACCTTGCAGATACCACGCAAATTGGCGATGCTCTGAAGAGTAGCCACCAAACGGACACTCTGACCGCTTAATACGGCCTGGCCGAATTTCATCTTGTCCATACCATAGTTCACCATCATTTTCAGATTGTTTACCTCTATAATCTGTTCCCACATATAGGGCAAAAGAGAAAGAGTCAGATAACCATGAACTATGGTCTGTCCGAAAGGACCATCCTTTGAACGCTCTTGGTCTACATGTATCCACTGGTGATCCAAGGTGGCATCGGCAAAAAGATTTATTCGATCCTGAGGCACTTCCAGCCAATCTGAAGTACCAATGACCTCACCCACATGCTGGGCAAATTCCTCATAAGAGCTGATAACTAACTTACTCATATTTATTTCTTTGATTTTAATGATTTTTTATTTCGCAGAAGGCTATGATGCTTTTTCTTACAACGCGCAAAGTTAAACATATTTTCCTATATAAAGAAGCAACGACACTCCTGCGTCCATAAAAAGACGGAACTTCCTTCTAGGCTGCAAGAAGACCACCCGCCACTTGTCCATCACGTATCCCGTATTTCTTAAATGATTCTTCTTCTCAACCCTTTTCATAAGAGAGACGGCGGAATAAATTATATCAAAAGACTCTCCAGATATTTTACCGCGTTATTTCTCGTCCTGCCATTTCAGGCATCACTTTTTCTCTGATTTTGCTTGTCCTGAGATTTTAACACAATTTGCTTTCGACCTCAAAAAGTGGTATATTTGTAACAGCGCAGAGGACCGTCTCAAAAGACGGTCCTCTTTTTTAGACAAAATCAGGAAGAAACTCATGAAAAACTGACCTGAATATTGGCAAAAAGCCCGTATTGCAATTTTAAATCCAAGTATTCGAATTAAAGTTTCAAGTAATCTTTTTCCAACAACTCTTGCTTCGGTTTCGAAAAGCTATATAAATATGGCAAAAAAGCTCCTCCGAAATGTAACGAAAGGTTAAAAATGTTAATTTTAAAAGAGTATGTTTATGCGATTATTGAACAAAATTTTATTCTGCCTATGCATAGTTCATGCCTGCTCCGATGTGAAATTACGGACAGTCGTAATGAAACTCCTATAAATACTGCTCCGGCAAAGCAGTTCCTTGCACCCTACCATAAAAAATTGTTTTCTAGCCCGCGTAAGAGCCACATTGAGCTTACGGTCAACATCCGTTCCGCCCACCTGTTGCACCGAAGAAAGTATGTTTAATTGATAAGGCTGACGGATGGTTGTGGAAAAGATGACATAATCGCGCTGACTCCCCTGAAAACATTCCACGGTGTCTATGGTTACAGCTTCACATTCCAAAAGCCCATGCCGCAACAGCGCACTCCGGATAGTGGCAATCTGATTACGGAACGGCACGATAATACCGATCTGACGGGCCGGCACAACTGGGATATTGTTTTTCTTAAGCAACGCCAACAAGGCACCGATTATTGCCGCCACCGCTTCGGCCTCTTCCTTATTAATCTTATTATTGTCTGACGTCACAGCAGAAGCCACATCAACAAAACCTAAACGTGTAGAAGCCACGAAGGCCTCCATCAATGTTTCGGCGTGCTCCAGACTGAGCGCAGACAACTGATGTGAAAGTCCTACAGTCTTCAGGCGGTTGTCATAAAACTGTTTATTGACAAAATCACAAATTTCAGGGTGCATGCGGCCCTGCCTGTCGAGCATGCCCACCACAGCGTCCATTCCGTTGCTCAAGGCCTGACCGTGCAAGCGTTCAAAGAGAGAATTCCGTAAATCCGTCAACCCTATATCCAGCAAACAGGGATCGGTCACACGCGTTTCCCCTTCCGGCAACAGCACAACGGCCGGCAACTGTTTGTGATCGCCTATCATAATGAACTTGACAATACCGCTGCTTCCATCGGGGTGGCGTGCGCATAAAAGGCCGAGCAATTGCGGTTCTAGCACTTGAGAAGCCTCGTCGATAATGGCCACGAAATGCCTCAGGTTGAATATCTCCGTATGTGCGGACATCGTCGCCACTGTTCCGACGACAATGGGAACCTCCAGCAATCGACGACGTACATCCTCACGCTTCGAGACCCCCTCCATGAAAGCCGGAAGAAGATGCCTGCGGAATGCCGACTCACAGGTTTGAGGCAAACCGATGCGGACATAAGGAGCGTCTACTCCCGCTAACATGGCACAAATTTCATCGACAGCCCGATTGGTATAGGCCATGAGGAGCAATCCGGAACTTTCCCCAATCTCACAGCCTCTACTTACAGATTGGCTCTCATCATGCAAATGCTCCTCAACCATGGCTTTCAAGGCCACACTTGTTTTTCCTGTTCCAGGCGGCCCTACGAGCAGAAAGTAATCTTTGGCTCTTTTGGCAGCCTGCACTATCGGTGAAACGGCTTCATGATAAATTCCGACCAAAGGAACTGCTCCGTCATGCACTTCAGGAAGACGTTGCCCTAAAAGGAGGTCACGGCGTTTCTCTGTGGCAGTAAGAAGACTGAACAGTCCGCTCACCGAACGATTGAAAAGGCTATCAGTGGAATCATGCTCTATGGCATAAAATGTTTCACGCGAAAAGAAAGAACGGTTGCGCTGGCGATAGGTCAGACGCAACTTAACATATTCGCGCGTCAATTCTTCAATATAGCCTCTAATGAGCTGACGGGTGGTAACACTATCATTTTTCTCACGGCGCTCATACAACTGTACCATTTCGCCAACACTGAAATTGGCAATAAACTTATCTCCATAGTCTGGAAGGCCCAATGTCAGAGCTTCCACTCCTCCCAAACCACTCTCTTCAATAATCCGCAAATTGATAAGAATGTCGCCGGCCATCAGTTTGGTTGTCAAATCCGCCGTCCATACCGAAGCAAAGCCGCGGTTGGAATCAGGGCGATTATCGGTGGTTTTGCTCAAAAATTTTTCACGCTCCAAGAAAGTCAGGAAATGATTGAAATAGGCAGACAGGAGTGGTGTCATTTGCCGTAACGGCTGCATAACCGCCTCTATCGAAGGCTGAAAATATTTTTTCCACAAGGGAGTGGAAAGCTGACGGAGATTCAATTTTTCAGAAGCCATAAGAGGCACCACCTCCTGCCATTGCCCTTCGCGTATGCATTGCTCCAATGCGACTATCTCATTACGTAATTCCAATATATTCCTGACAGCCTGTGAACTGGAACGTTCGTTGTAAAAAATCGGATAACGGCTGTACAGAAGAAAAGAGCGGACAGCATCGCGCGGTATATTAAAATTATAATGAAGTATCTCTTTATAGAGCGACATCTGCAAGACATGCTCTTCCTTAGGACGCACGGCATGTCCAAAATGTTCTTGCGCCTTACCACTCTTCAACTCAACCAGACGTAGGTAGTCGGCTGTCATCACGTCAAAACGTCCGCGCAATCCCAGACATTCACAAATAAAAGACGGCTCTAGTAACACTTCATCTACATCTATGTCGACTTCCGGAGAAAGAAACTGCTCGGAAACAGCTTTACTGACATGATTATACGTAGCCTTAAGATTTGCGGCATAAACCCTATCCGGAGCTTCCGACAAACAAGCATAAGCCAACATATTCTCCTGAAAATGTTGTTGCAAAGAAGAGACAAAAAGCTGATCACCGCTCTTCTGGCCCGAGGCATTGACCTTATCGTCCATAAAACGGTTGGCAGCGTCACCCAGTAGAATGGGCAACGTTATCTGTCTAGGAGAAAACATGTTGACGAAATAATTTAAAGGACTGTCACCATAAGGTTTGACGCAAGCAGCCAATGCACTCACATCAATCAAATAATCCGGCTCGATGATAATCATTCCGGCTTTTATCATATCATCACCGATGACTTCCGCATCAATCAGATTAACGGCCATCCCTTTTCTCAATACTTGCAGTGTACGCTTAAGATGAGGTACAAGCACAGTACTGTCACCTAATTCACAGGTACAGCTGAAAGCATTGCTCCGAACTTCTGTAACGATGGCCCTAATACGCTGTTTTCGTATGATAAAAGTTTTCTTAATAGTAGCTGTTTGCGCCGTATTCTGTAGCTTTCCCATTAGAGTACCAGGCATATCCACGGCATAAAGTTCACACAAAAACCGGCAAAGTAGCGAAACATCTGTAAGAAAAGTGGTTTCTGTTGCAATCTCCTTTTCCAGCAAAACCATACGGGCACGACGGCGAAAACTGTCTGCGGCATGATAATCTATACCGGCTGCCTGGCACACTGCATATAACTGGGAAAAAAGACCGGAAAAGTCTGTATGAAAACCCTCTGACCGTTCTGTGCAAATCCGTCTTAACAGACTGTAAAGGCAAGAATAGCGTACCCGCAATTTCTGCCGTTTATCTAAATGCAACTCTATTTCTTGAAAAATCTCTTCTGCCGTAATCACCTGAAACCTTATTGCTGAAGTTGCTGCCTCAATTCTTCCGCAGAATAAATGCGGCGCTCACGGGAATAACGGTTACGCTTATGCGAACGCGCACCGGAGGCATGAACCGATGAATGATGACTGGAAACAGTCATACCGATATTTCCTCCATAGCTCCTGTAACGCTCAAGAACACTCGTTACATAACCAGCTGTTTCAGATCCTATCATATATCCGTACTTTACGACCGGATCCCTATAATATTTCGGTTCGGAAAGCCGAAGAACATAAAAACTGACGCTCTCCCACAAATGGGCATTCCTTCCATATTTTCTAGCCAACGCCATGGCATCACGCACATGACCGAATCCGCCATTATAAGCAGCCAAGACAAACTTCACACGCTCTTCCTTATCGGTAATATCCTTAAATTTATCAGTCAGTTGCTTAATATAACGGGCTGCTGCTGCCACATTATCCTTAGGATTATAAATGCGATCAGCCGAAAGTCCGAGCCCTCGGGCCGTTGACGGCATAATCTGCATCAAGCCGCAAGCTCCGGCCCAAGACAGTGCCGAGGGGTCAAAACCGGATTCCTGATAACATTGTGCGGCTATAAGCCGCCAATCCCATCCTGTAGTTTCAGCCGCAGCGTGAAAGTATTCATCATAAACGGAGATAACTCCACGTTCGCGAGAAAGATACGATGCACGCACTTTACGACGGACCTGACGGCGCTCATCAAAGCGATGCTTTTCTTTACGCTTTACTTCCGGCGATGGAGACGTGGCATACCACATTTGCAATGCCTCCCCCAATGCCACAGCCTGTTGACGAACCGCCCAAGAGTATTTACCATCATCACTGGTTACTCCAACAGCCGCCAAACCATTCTTCCGTATGACTTCGAGTGGCAATGCTAAAGCTATGATGTCAGCCTCTCCATTTTTCAACATTTTTAAAAGCGAAAGTGTGTCATTCGCAATCTCCATGCGCAAACGCAAACCTTCATGGGTTGCAAAATCTGCCGCAAAAGCATATTGCAATCCCATCGATTGCCCCTGATAGTCAAAATAGGTATCTGGGCCATTTAACGTGGCTACAATCAATTCTCCTCCATTCTGAATGTCTACAAGATCATATCCCTGAGACGTTTTTTGCTTCCCTGACGATAGAAAAGCACCATTATCTCCTACAGACTGTGGAGACTTCCGACATGCCCCCAACAATATTAAAAGAAGAAATGGAAAAACGTCATATCTCATAGTCCACACAACTGCGCACTTCGATATAAGGGGCTAACCGGCCCGCAACTGCGCGATGAGCCGGATGTACGGAATAAGCTCTAACATCGTCTAATGTATCAAAAACACTCTCCAGACAAATGTCACACACTTCGTCGGCATTAACATTAAGGCCTACGCGGATATTTCTGATACAATTTATCACTGCCGGCAATGCCTCTATATCCGATTTAAAGGCTGTCATAACAGACTTTTTTTCCTGAGCGGACATAGCCGGCTTTAGCTTAAATATCACGATATGTCTGATCATATTATTTGCTGAAAATCCAATAATTATTCCATATTACTCTTTCAGGCCTCAAATATCCTGTTTTTTTCTTCATTGCTCCGAAATGGCCTCGTGCATAGCCATAGCAGCCCGGCGGCCGTCCCCCATAGCCAAAATGACGGTTGCTCCACCCCGCACGATATCACCACCGGCATAAATAGCCGGTACTGAAGTTTGCAAATTGTCGTCCACTTCAATAGTACCTTTCCGACCGACATTCAACCCATCAATTGAATTGGGTACTATAGGATTCGGAGAAACACCGATACTTACAATAACAAGATCGACATCCATCGTGACAACAGCCCCTTCAACCGGAACGGGGCGGCGGCGGCCACTGGCGTCAGGTTCTCCAAGTTCCATTTTCTGCAATACAACTTGCTTAACATGTCCATCTTCATCCGTGACATATTCCAAAGGATTGTGAAGTGTCAGAAAGCGCACACCTTCTTCTTTGGCATGTTTCACTTCCTCCAATCGAGCAGGCATTTCTTCTTCAGAACGACGGTAGATGATTGTAGCAGACTCTGCTCCAAGACGCAATGCCGTACGCACTGAATCCATGGCCGTATTGCCACCTCCTACCACAGCCACCCGTTTGCCCATAATGACCGGGGTATCGCTGGCCGGATTGGAAGCATCCATCAGATTGACACGGGTCAGATATTCATTCGATGACATCACCCCGGTAGCATTTTCACCTGGAATACCCATAAAATTGGGTAAACCGGCTCCGGAAGCCACAAAAACACCACAGAAGCCATCTGCTTCCAACTGTTTCACGTCGAGTGTCTTACCGACAATACAATCTTTTATAAAATGTACTCCCAATTGCTTCAGATTTTCAATTTCATGGTCTACAATGGCATTGGGCAGACGAAACTCCGGAATTCCATACTTCAGGACACCACCGATTTCATGCAAGGCTTCAAAAACAGTCACATCGTATCCGTGCTTTACCATATCGCCGGCAAATGACAAGCCTGCGGGACCGGAACCGACCACCGCCACTTTCTTCCCATTCCTTGCAGCCTTAACCGGCGCAACAACAACCGCATGCTCACGCTCATAATCGGCAGCAAAGCGCTCCAAGTAACCAATAGCCACGGCCTCTCCTCCTGTTTTCAGATGAATACAGCGACTTTCACACTGTTTTTCCTGCGGGCAAACCCGACCACATACAGCGGGCAGTGCACTGGTTTCCTTCAAGGTTGCAGCAGCGGCCAGAAAATCACCCTGCTCAATGTGCTTCACGAAACGTGGTATATCAATACCGACAGGACAGCCCTGTACGCAGCCGGGATTATTACAATCCAAACAGCGCTTGGCTTCCTGTTGCGCGACCTCGGCCGAAAGTCCGCGATTGACTTCCTCCTTTAGTCGCCGTGCACGATACTGCGCTTCTAACTCAGGCATGTGACAACGAGATATAGCCATTCGTTCCTTGGGCTTCATGGCTTTGCGCAAATCAGTGCGCCACAAAGCGTTGCGCGAAATATCCTCATCCAAACAAGGCATGTGCTCTTCGGCGGCCACACCCTTGCATTCCGCAACCTTAACATTCTGAATATCAACCTTTTTCTCACAGCCATCTCCTTTACCAAGTTGAGACTCAAACTGTTCCAAGGCCACTTTTTCCGCACTTCGGAAAGCCCCCATACGCTTGAGCATTTCGTCAAAGTCAACGACATGTCCATCAAACTCAGGCCCATCAACACAGACAAACTTCGTAACCCCTCCGACTGTAATACGGCAGGCACCGCACATGCCCGTACCATCCACCATGATGGTATTGAGCGAAACATCTGTAGGTATATTATATTTTTTTGTCAGCAAACAAACAAATTTCATCATGACAGCGGGACCGATGGCAAAGCATTTATCTACCCGCTCACGCTGTATGACTCCCTCTACGCCCTCTGTTACCAAGCCTTTCTGTCCGTAAGAGCCGTCATCAGTCATAATAATAAGTTCATCGGACGAGGCACGCATTTCCTCTTCAAGAATAATCAACTCCCTCGTTCGTCCGGCCAAAACTGTCACGACACGGTTGCCGGCCGCCTTCATCGCCTGAACAATGGGCAACATAGGAGCTACTCCAACGCCGCCCCCCGCACACACAACAGTACCGAAACGTTCCACATGGGTGGCTTTACCCAGCGGGCCTACGACATCAGCCAAACAATCACCAACTCCCAAACGGCAGAGCTTTTCGGAAGAGACCCCAACTTCCTGTACAACTAAGAAAATGGTGCCTTTTTCCACATCTGCCTGAGAAATAGTAAGCGGTATGCGCTCACCGTGCTCGTCTACACGCACAATTACGAAATGACCGGCCTTGCGCGAACGAGATATCAAAGAGGCCTCAACCTCTATCTGAAATACTTTCTCCGAGAATTGTTTCTTGCTGACTATTTTATTCATTGCACATTAATATTTTATATTCAAACATCTGAAGCCCCTGCCCAATACCTCACTTATCCAAACACTCCAGCCTCAAAAGGCATTATGCTTCGTATGAAGTGAATTACCGGAAAAAGCCTTTTATTTTCTAAATATTTGGCAAATATAATGAATTTTCTTTTAGGCATCCCAAACGCGATACTGAAATATCAAAAAAAACACATTCACATTAGTCCTCAGAAACAGTCTGTAAAAAAGCATACCTACTCAACCCAATATCACCCGACAAACCGGTCTATGTAATTTTCCAAGCCTTCCAACTTTAACATTTTTAACCTTCATAAACGTTTCTGCAACCTGTTTTCCTAACTTGAAGTATTGGATTTATAAAAACCTTATTGAAATTTTAACAGGAATACTTCGAGTTTAAACTCCAATACGGGAAATTTTCAAGAAAAACAAAGCGAAAACATACAAAAATAGCCCTAAAAAACACATAAAAACGGGGATTTCAATAAGAAATCCCCGCTCCGCTATTACAAATATACGACATTTTACAGCCAAAAGCAAATTGTGTTAAAATGGCAAATGCCTATCCCAAAAACATCCCCGTTTCTTCATGGCCGACCTCATCTACAAAGAATTACCTCTCCTGCGAAAAGCCGGTCGATAGGCTCATACCATATCCAGCTATCAGAAGCAGTTGTCAATAATAACAGACAACAGGTCTGCCGGTTATCCTTCATAGCTGTTCAATGACTTAAGTAACATACTGTTAGCCTTATCTATCACGGAATTATCCAGCGATGCCAAATAAATCTGCGTAGTACGTTCGGAAGAATGCCCCATTCCCGCACTGATAACAGAAATCGGCACATTGTGATTACGGGCAGTAGTGGCCCAAGTATGGCGGGCGGTGTATGAACTCAAAGGATGCAAGAGGCCTAAACAGGCTGTCAGTTTCTTAAGAACACGGTTATAATACCCTAAAGCTGTTTGATATTGTTTATAGGCCACAGATGGATGGAGACTTCTGAGAAACGGGAACACATAGGGGCTTCCTGCCGTTTCTGCTGCATATTTCTTAATGATGCGCGCCATACAAGGCTCTATGCGTACAGTCAGGTACTGTCCTGTCTTACGGCGGACATAACAAAGCACACCGTCTGAAATGTCACTTTTCTGCAAGAAGGCAATATCAACGAAAGCCATGCCACGGGCACAATAACTGAAAATAAAAACATCGCGCGACAAAGCCAGATGTGACTTCGGGCGCAGTTCCAATGCTTGCAGCTTCAGCAATATGTTCTCATTCACCGCACGCTTACGGGTTGAAGCCACTCCAGTATAAACGTCACGGAACAAATGAGTACATTGAAAATCATATAGCCGAGACAATTTGTTACAAATAGAACGGAGCACTCTCATGTAAAAGGAAATGCTGTTGCGTGCCACTCCCCGTTGTAACAACCAGGCATTATAGGTTCCAACAAAATCCTCATTCACAAGCGATAGCGGAAGTTCTGCCTTATCTCCAAGAAAGTTTGTCAGACTGTTAAGCGTACGCTGAAAATTTCGGGCAGTCCCAAACTTTTTTTCTGCTTTCTTCTCCTCAATGGCCAAACGAAAAACAACGAGCAAACAAGGTTGGGAAGATGATGACAAATAATCCATAATGATTGTATATTTAAAAGTTAATCAATAAAGTTATCTGCAACATTCTTTTCAACAAAATCCTTTGCCAAAACAGTTCCCGGAGTACTCGGAATTACCAGGATACCTGTTCTTTAACATCGAAAAAATTCCCACCTGACCAATTTTACTTGACAGTTTAACACATCACCTGACAAAAAAACAATCCCGACCCGAAAAAAATCCGAGCCAGGATGTCTACACATATAAGCACGCTTTACGCAGCCTGCTATTTTTTCAAATCAAACAAATAGGTAAATTTCACCACGATAGTCCCATTGTTTGAACGAGAGAACACCTCTTTTTTACTATTGCCATATAAATCGCTCAATCCATAATAGTAACGTCCATCCAACATAAAATGTCCCACACGCGTATTCAATTCAATACCGGCACCTGCCGTAATTCCATAATCGAACTTATGTTTGAGCGGCATTTCATATTGTGCATACATGCCGTTAGGTCTGTCGGGATTTCCATCGGCATTGGTAGTCCACACTTCGCTTCGCTTCGTCTTTTCCGAAAAGCCATACCCCACCTGAGGACCGGCCAGAAAATACCCCATCACACCACGGTGCTCACGTCCCCAGCCAAGACGCGCAAGGAAAGGTAACTGAACGTAATCGATGTCACGTTGATACGTATCGGGCAAAGGCTCGTCTTTCCCATTATAAATATCTTCTTTCCACCCTAAACGTGCGAAATTCAATTCTACCTGCAAAGCACAAAGCGTGTTAAAATATTTTTCACTGGTCATACGCAACGTCACCCCAAAAGCCGGCCCCACATGCCACTTCTGCTTGATGGAGGGATCAAACCCCACAGAGTTAAGAGCCACCCCACCGTTAAAGCCAACAGCGAGTGAACTGCGCGCCTCACCTATCTGTGCCATAATTGAACCACACGCACAAAAAGCAATGAACAATGATAATATGTTTTTCCTTATTTGCATTCCTTCTCTGATCTGTAAATAATAAAGATATTACCCTATTTTAAAAAAGGGAACAGGGTAGATCCATATTCCTCAATTAATTATTTAAGCTTCATCTTATCTATCACACGGTCCGGACGAAAATGAATAAATTGCATGCAGTCATTCACCAGGCCCATGCCTACAACCGGACGTATGAAATGAAGTTCATTCTGTAATAATCTGCCTTCTGCTTTACGGCTGAAAAAATCATCGCCATATTTCAGCAAACCGCCAACGGCATAAATACCTACATCGTGGCCCAACAAGCCCATGCGGGGATAAACTGAAAGCGGTGTGGTCTTGAACCAACGGGTATATTCCTTTTCAAAATCAATCGTGGCCTTGTCATACTTATTGTAAAAATAATTGGCAAAAACGTAAGTATTGGCCGCAAACATATCTTCCTGAAGTTCCTCGGCATATTCCATCCAGTCAAGAAAACCCAAAACGGCAAACTGTCCCTGAGGCGACAAACTCTTCATCCATTTTATTTTTTCAAGAACTTGTCTGGCACATTCTTTCGTAGAGGCATCCGGAACGAAAACGGTCATGCGGTTTTGGCCCATCGCCGCTTTCATCTGTCCGGAGGTGTAGCCGGGAGCCAGTTCCGTACAATCATATTGCTTGGTTTTCAACGCTTTGATTAAATCAATCGAAAAATTCTTTTCATTACCATTCTCACTATGCAGAAACACAACTTTTACATCCTTGAATACTTGCGAAAACAAGCGGGCTACAGACTCATTGAGATATTTCTCCGGAGCATTCACTAAAAACAGGTTGGGATTAGTCGTTATTTGCGGCACTTTCGATGAAAACGGTTGTATCCACTTTGTCTTCTGCTTCTGACTTGTAAAAGCTGACATCGCTGCCATATTCTGAGGATAAAGAGGTCCCACTACAAGATCAATATCTTTCAAGTTCAGTTGAGAAATCAAACCGCCCATATCACCACTACTTTTCGGTTCATTAAAAGCATATACATTAATATTCTTGCCATCACGCTTCAAATTACCGACTGCCATAAGAAAGCCGCGATAAAACTCAACGCTACGTTCCACTTCCACTCCTCCGGAAGTCAACGGCAAAACCACAGCAACATTCACCGCGGAGAGCGCATTGCTCTTGTCAACAACAGGTTTCTGCACTTCCGCCTGTTGAGGTTTGGCATAAGGAATACACAAGAAATTTCCTTTTTTTAATTTATAGCCTTCAGCTTTCATCTCCGGATTTGCAGCAATAAGTTCGTCTACGGTAATGCCATAACGTTGCGAAATACTCCAGACTGTTTCCTTTTTCGCAACTTTATGCATTTCACGACAATCCGACCCTGCAATTCCGGTACCTCTCGCCTGTCGTGGTATCATAATCACGGTCCCTATTTTAAGTGATTCTGTCTTCAACGAAGGATTTGCCGCAATAATACCATCTACGGAAACGCCATATCTCTGCGATAGAGAGTAAAGGGTCTCTCCTTGCTGAACCGTATGTCTGCCGGGATTTTGCTGCGCTGCAACAGACAATGTACCGACTAAAAAGGCTATGAATGTCCCTAACAATATCCGCTTGATTTCCATCTGCATCTGTTGATTCCTTAATTAATATTTAAATTATATTTTCAACATAAAACGATTATCCCGGTAACTGGCAAAACACCATATTCCATAGGAAAAAGTCCCCACTCTTCTTTTAACAGCAGGTTAAATTGAGGCAAAAATACACAAAAACTGGTGACTATAGCAAGCTATTAAAAAGAAATACGTATTTTTGAGCCAAATAAACCGTTTAAACATGACAAGCAAGTACAAATACATTATCTCTATTTTCTTATCGCTAATTCTCTCTATTCCCTTATCCGCACAAAAAAAAGTCTCCAAAAAGAAAACCGCCAAAACCGTCAGAACCATCGATATTACAGAAATTCAGAATTTAATAAAGGCATATCGGTTTGAGGAAGCCGAAGACCTGATTACAGAAGAACTGGATAAACAGGAAAATACCGACAAAAGCAACATCAACCTGATTAAAGAATTACATCAGGCCCGTTTAGGCGCAGAGATGCTGTGTAACACTGAAAAAGTCATAATTATAGATAGTACTGTGGTGAAACGCAGCGATTTTCTGAAATATTTCAACATCAGCCGTGAATGTGGGAAAATAATCCCGCCAAGCGCTATCATTCAAAGTCTTGCCGGAAAACAAACCGGCGCTACGGCTTATATGAATGAATTGGGAGACCGTTGTATATATTCACTTCCTGACTCTACCGGAGCTCTTAAATTAATGTCTGCCGACCGGTTAGGAGAAGATTGGAGTTCTCCCGTACGCCTTGAAGGTATAGGCATTCCTACAGACATTCAGGATTATCCATTCATGATGGCCGATGGAATGACTCTCTATTTTGCAGCCAAAGGCGAAGAAAGCCTGGGAGGATATGACATCTTTGTTACCCGCTATAACAAATCCACAGGAGAATTTGTAAGGGCCGAGAATGTCGGCATGCCATTCAACTCTCCAGCCAACGACTATCTGATGGCCATTGACGAGACTTGTAACATCGGCTGGTTCGTAACTGACCGCAACCAAACAGCTGATAACGTCTGTATTTACCGTTTCATCCCCAATGAAACCCGAGAGGTCTATGATTTTTCCCCAGAAAATGAAGAAAAAATACGCCATATGGCACAACTTTTCAGTATTTCAGAAACCCAGACCAATTCTCAAGCTGTAAAAAATGCTCTTGAACGGATATCCCAAATAAAGAACATTCCCGATAATCACCCACAGGAGGAACATCATTTCATCATTAATGATCAAAAGGTATACACCAACCTCTCCCAGTTTACAAATCCGAAAGCCAAAGAACATGCAATAAAACTGATAATATGGTATGGGCAACAGAACAGTAAGAATAACTCACTGGAGGTTATGCGTTCCACCTTTTCCAAACGGCCAACAGAGCAATTAAAGAATGACATATTGAAACTTGAAAAAGAAATTGCGACTTTACGCCAAGACATCGAAAAAGAAGAGAACCACATGCGACAAGCTGAAACTGAAGGCAAACAATAACAACCTATCCAGATGAGCATAAGTGTCAATAAATTATAAAAACCACGCCATGAAAAAACATTTCGAAGATTCCGAACTTATCATCAACTCAGACGGGACAATATTCCACCTACATTTGCTCCCCAAACAACTCGCCGACAAAGTAATACTCGTAGGTGATCCAGGCAGAGTGTCGCTGGTAGCCGCGCATTTTGAAGAAAAGGAATGTGAAGTTGTAAGCCGGGAATTTCACTCAATAACAGGAAGTTTCAAAGGGAAACGTATCACAGTTCTTTCAACTGGTATCGGTTGTGACAACATAGACATTGTACTCAACGAACTCGATGCTTTGGCCAATATAGACTTTGCAACCCGCGAAATAAAGCCGTCGCTTCGCTCTTTGGAAATTGTACGCATAGGCACATGCGGCGGACTACAACCTTATACACCTGAAGGAACATTCATTGCAAGTACAAAAAGCATAGGCTTTGACGGACTTCTTAATTTCTATGCCGGACGTGACAACGTCTGCGATACTGATTTTGAGAAAACTTTTGTAACAGCTATGGGATGGAAAGGTAATCAATGTATTGCATATCCATACGTTGCAGATGCTCATCCGGAATTAACGGAACGCATAGCTGGTACTGATATGGTGAGGGGGGTGACAATAGCCTGCGGCGGTTTTTTCGGCCCGCAAGGTCGCGAACTGCGCATTCCTTTAGCAGATCCTTCACAAAATGAAAAAATCATGAAGTTTGAGTATCACGGGCTACGTATTACAAACTTTGAAATGGAAAGCAGCGCTTTGGCCGGTCTGGCCAAACTCATGGGACATAAAGCCCTTACCTGCTGTATGGTTATAGCTAACCGCGTGGCTGGCAAAGCAAATCCCAACTATAAAAATTCCATAGATAACCTTATCAAAACTGTTCTGGATCGTATTTGATACATATTTATAAAGAGTAAGAAGTAACTATTTAAAACCATCCGCTTTGTCCGAAAATGTTATATATTTCCGCTTTTTAAAGTCAGGAAGAAAAAGTGAGATATGAAAGTCATAAGCCTGCATGGGACGGATGATCATTTATATGAACTTGTGGCACCTTTAGTCATGAGTCCGGAAGTCTTATGCTACAATAACAACTATCCATTCAAAACCACTCCTCTACATACATGGTACATCTGCATGATAAACGGAGCCACAGCAGGCTTCATGCCAATAAAGGAAACGACCCGCGGACTATACTTGGATAACTACTACATCAGAGATGATAACCATGATATTTTAGAGGTCTTGATAGCCCATGTCCTCTCTGTTACAGACAAACCAATAACAGTTTTAAGCCACAAAAGACATACAGAGATTTTCCGCCATTATGGATTCATAATAAGCACTGTATTCGCTCAATACAACAAAATGCAACGAACCATTGCGAAAGGAGGATACGACCAATGATTCGTCGGCTTAATGTATATGAGGCAGTACAGGAACGCCTGAAATTGCTTTTTGAAAATTTTGATTATATCTATGTTTCCTTCTCTGGAGGAAAAGACAGCGGAGTCCTTCTCAATCTATGTGTGGAATATATACGCAAAAATCTGCCTGGGCACAGACTGGGTGTTCTGCATCTCGATTACGAGGCACAATATTCTCAAACCACAGAATATGTCAGCAAAAGACTATCGGAAGACAGTGATATTCTTGATATATATCATTGTTGTGTGCCTTTCAAGGTAGCCACATGCACATCCATGCTTCAATCCTACTGGCGTCCTTGGGAAGTGTCAAAAAAGGGTATATGGGTCAGAGAAATGCCTAAAAATTGTTATAAAACTGATGATTTCTGTTTCTTTGAAGATAGCCTATGGGATTATGACTTTCAAAAACTGTTTGCTCAATGGCTTCGCCATAAGAAACAATGTCGTTATATATGCTGCCTTGTAGGCATACGCACCCAAGAAAGTTTCAACCGCTGGCGCACGATCCACAGTGACAGAAACTACAGGCATTTCGGTTCTACAAAATGGATACACATGATGGACAGTCATGTATATAATGCTTATCCCATATATGATTGGAAAACAACGGACATTTGGACAGCAAACGGTAAATTCGCCTGGGATTACAATCATCTGTACGATCTGTTTTATCAAGCAGGAATACCAATGGGGCGTCAGCGCGTGGCGAGTCCGTTCATTTCACAAGCTCTATCAACCTTAGCAGTATACAAGGTCATTGATCCCAGCACATGGGGAAAGATGGTCAGCCGTGTCAATGGTGTCAACTTTGCGGGCATATATGGGAACACGCTCGCTATGGGATGGAAATCAATCAAATGCCCAGATGGATTTTCATGGAGGCAATATATGGATTTTTTACTTAGTACTCTTCCGAATAAAACTGCGGCGAACTACCGAGAAAAACTCCGTGTCAGCATCCGTTTCTGGAGAGAACGCGGAGGTTGTCTTTCAGAAAACACGATCCGTAAGCTTCAAGATAGAGATATTCCAATTTCTGTCGGAAAAACATCAGCATACCGTACCAATAAATTTCCAGTCAAGATGGAATACCTTGATGACATCGACATCCCGGAATTCAAAGAGATACCAACTTACAAACGTATGTGCATCTGCATACTGAAGAACGACCATATCTGCAAATACATGGGATTTGCCCTTACTAAAAAAGAGCAGTCATTAAGAGAGCAAGTGATGAAAAAATATAGATCATTAAGCCATGAAAAAATATAAGAGTCCTGTATATAATGTAATAGCCGTACCTATTGAAAAGATTGTCGCAAACAATTACAATCCCAATGTCGTAGCTCCCCCAGAAATGAAGCTATTGGAACTTTCAATATGGGAAGACGGCTACACAATGCCATGTGTATGCTACCACTTGAAGGACATTGACCGCTATGAGCTCATTGACGGGTTCCACCGTTATATGGTTATGAAAACTTCCAAACGCATATATGAACGCGAACAAGGACTCTTACCTGTAGCAGTCATAGACAAGGACCTGTCGAACAGAATGACCTCTACAATACGCCACAACCGTGCCCGTGGAATGCACAACATTGAACTGATGAGCAACATTGTCGCAGAACTCACACGTTCCGGCATGTCAGATAGTTGGATTATGCGCAATATTGGCATGGACAAGGATGAGTTGCTGCGACTAAAACAGATATCCGGACTAGCAGAGCTATTTGCAGACAAGGATTTCGGGATGTCTGATGAATGGAAAGAAGAGGATTAACTATCGGGAAGATTAACAAAGTACATTCATTTTAAGAAGGGACTATTACATTTCAAAAAGATAAGAAAACAAAAACTGTCCTTGAAAAAAGTTTTTTAAGTAAATGATCTTCAGCAAACCAAATCAACAACAGAAAACAAGAGACTGATTCTTCATAAAACATCAAAACATTATTATAGCGTAACAAATAAACACTCCTTTCACAACTGGATTCAAGAGTGTCTGCCACCTCAAATCCCCCATAATATAGAAGAGAAAAATATCACAGGACAACAATTATTAAGGTTTAATTAGTCAAAAACGCAAAAAAACAAAAAACCAATCGATGTTAGTTTATTCCTTCTTAAAGAATAAAGCTAAGTTTATTCATATAAAGAAAACATATACACTTATTTTTTAGTACTTTTGCTGCAAATTTTAAGGAAGACTATTAAAGCCCCACACTTAATTTCCCAATCTTTCTCATAGGTAATTGATATCACACTAGAATAAACCACCAACGAATAATAAATACGATGAAACGTTCATTTGTTTTTTTCGTGATGACATTGCTCATCGCATGCAATTTAAAAGCTCAAAACGCAGCCTATCAAATACGTGGCACTGTAAAAGATTCCATAACAGAAGAAGCAGAAGCATTTGCCACTATTACCCTTACCCCACAAGGAACCTATCGCCCCACAGCAATGACAACAGCCAACGAGAAAGGGGAATTCAATCTCCCTGTAAAAAGTTCCGGTAATTACACACTTCAAATAATAAGTTTAGGAAAGGCTCCAATAGCCCGTTCGGTCACACTAAGTTCTCAAAAAGTAAAAGACATGGGAACTTTACTCATACAAGAATATACCTCAACGCTGGGAACAGCCACGGTTACAGCCATACGTCCACTCATTAAAGCTGAACCTGACCGTATCGCCTACTCCATCGCCGATGACCCGGACTCACAAACAAACTCCATGCTTGATATGTTGCGCAAAGTACCGATGGTTACAGTAGATGGAGAAGACAACATCAAGGTTAACGGCAGCAGTGGTTTCAAGGTTTATGTTAATGGCAAACCCAATCAAATGATGAGTTCGAATCCTTCACTCATTCTCAAAAATTATCCGGCTTCTGCCATTAAGAAAGTAGAAGTTATAACTGATCCCGGGGCGAAATACGACGCAGAAGGGACATCCGGTATTCTCAATATAGTAACAGCTGCTGAAACAAAAACCACAGGCTACACTATAACACCACACATCAATCCATCCAACCGAGGTCTGTTCGGCAGCCTTTTCGGTATGGCACAAATTGGAAAGCTCACGATATCAGGAAACTATGGTGCAGGCCACATGAAACAACCTGAAGGGACAAACAAATCCGAGCGCGAAACTTTTTCTGACCCTGTCAATCATTTATTGCGTTCCGAAGGTACATCTCAAAATAAAGGCACATTTCAGTTTGCCGGAATTGACGCCAGTTACGAGTTCAATCCACGCAATCTGCTAAGCGTTTCAGCTGGTCTTAACACATATCATGGCAAGTCGCCGCTATCCACTCATTATTCTATGACTGATTCCGAGGGGAAACCTGTTTACAGCTACGACCTGATTCAATATACAAAAATGAAATATGACGGTTACAACGCCAGCGCAGACTATCAACACACATTTAAGAAAGAAGGACAAACTCTAACATTCTCTTATCGCTTTAATACGTCTCCTTCAAATTCACGCACAACATCACTATACACAAATATAATAAATGTCCCTTACCAGCTGACCGACCTCTATGCTGATCCAGACAATAAAGCCATAGAACACACAGCTCAAGCCGACTTTACCACTCCTTTTGGGAAATACCATACTCTGTCTGCTGGCATTAAATACATCAATCGTATTAACCGCAGCAATAACCTGGAAGGCACACGGCCGACCGGTACTGATGAAGAGTTTATCCGCGATGAAGAACGTAGTCTGAATTACCGCCACCGTAACGACATTATGGCAGCCTACGGTGAATATACCCTCAAAATAAAAAAAGCCACAACACGTGCCGGTATACGTTATGAATACTCACATGTAGATGTAAGTTATCCGGATGGTAAACAAATGCCCTTTACCAATAACTTCAGCGACTTTATACCCTCTGTCAGTGTGGGTTATAACCTATCCCAAACCATGATGTTGAAAATGGGATATAACCTGCGGATCGGCCGACCTGACATTTCCTATCTATCTCCCTATGTACAACACCCAACGGCCGAAACACAAACTTATGGCAACCCTAATCTAGACAGTGAAAAAGCACATAATTTTGAATTGGGGTACAACTCTTTCAGCCAAAAACTCAGCATCAGCACCACACTGGCTTATCAGTTGCAAACGAACGGACTCACACCATATACATTCCTGTCCGATAATAATATCCTCACCACGACCTATGGGAATCTGATGCACCAGAAGACACTATCCCTTAATGCCTACATCAACTGGACTATATTCAATGGCACTGTTTTAAATTTCAATTTATCAGGTGATTATGCCGATTACAAAGCTTATCGCTATCACAACGGCAATAACGCACATAATTCAGGATTCAGCGGCAGCCTGTTTGGTGGTCTCCGACAAGATTTGCCTCTTAACCTCAAACTGAACCTCCATGGAGGTGGAAGTCTGCGTTCTCCCAATCTGCAGGGACATCAAGCCGGATTCTATTTCTATGCGCTCAACCTGAGCCGATCTTTCCTTACTGACGATCGGCTTACACTCAGCCTGATGGCCGGTAATTTCATTCATCCCAAGCGTAGCTTCCGTAACAGTACCATAACCGAATCCTTCCGGTCAGAAAGCATTCACACGACCAATTTCATGCGCTTCGGCATGGGAATACGCTATCGGCTAGGATCATTAAAAGCCGTTGTTAAAAAAGCAACCAGAAGCATCGAGAACAACGATGTCATACAACAGCAGAACACGAACAACAGCCAAAGCAGCGGAATGGGACAATAAATTAGAACTATATTACATCAATATCAAAAAACTCAAAACATTTGAATTTTGACGCCGATTCTTGACATACAAAACCTGACCAAAACTATTGGCAGTCTGGAATTGTTCAACAACATATCGTTCTCCGTTTCCGAAGGACAGCATGTCGGACTTATCGCACGTAACGGTACCGGAAAATCAACATTGCTCAACATCTTGCACGGTGATGAAGATTATGATAGCGGCAATATTATTTTTCGCCGCGACATTACCGTTGGCTATTTGGAACAGTCCCCCCGTTATGAAGCCGGCATGTCTGTCATTGACGCCTGTTTCAGCAAAGCCGGAGAACTATCCACACTCATCAGCAGCTACGAACAATGTCTCGCCACTCCGGGCAATCCTGGACTTGAGCAGCTTATTGAAGAAATGGAACGTTGTCAGGCATGGGATTTCGAGCAACGCGCCAAACAAATTCTGACAAAACTTGACATCAGAGAATACAATAAGCCCATAGCTCAACTATCAGGCGGGCAACTCAAACGCGTAGCATTAGCCAATGCGCTACTGACCAATCCCGATTTACTCATTCTCGACGAACCGACCAACCATTTGGATATCGGCATGATTGAGTGGTTGGAAACTTACTTGCAACGTTCGTCAAAAGCATTACTCATGGTTACGCACGATCGTTACTTTTTAGACCGTGTGTGCAGTATCACACTCGAACTTGACGAAAACACACTCTATACCTATCGGGGCAATTACGAATACTATTTGGAAAAACGCGAAGAACGCCTCACCGCCACCAATGCCAACATAGCCCGTGCACAAAACCTCTATCGCAAAGAACTCGACTGGATGCGCCGGATGCCTTCGGCACGCGGCACAAAAGCACGCTATCGTAAAGAGGCTTTCTCAGAGTTGGAAAAACAGGCCAAACGCCACATGGAAGAACGCACAGCCCGACTGGAAGTAAAAAGCGGATACATCGGCAGTAAAATATTCGAAGCGGAATATGTCTCTAAAAAATTTCCAACAGAAAGCGGTGAACCTAAAATTATTCTGAAGGATTTTTATTATAACTTTTCCCGCTATGAAAAAATGGGAATAGTAGGAGCCAACGGCACAGGCAAAAGCACGTTCATAAAAATGCTTTTAGGAAAAATACAACCCGACAGCGGGCGCTTTGTCATCGGACAAACTGTGCGGTTCGGTTACTTTTCACAGGAAGACATCCCCTTTGACAAACAAAAGAAAGTAATTGACGCCGTAAGAGAAATAGCCGAAACCATAGATCTTGGCGGAGGCAGACATCTAACGGCAACCCAGTTCCTCACCCACTTTCTCTTTCCTCCCAAACGGCAGCAGGACTACATATACAAACTATCAGGAGGGGAACGCAGACGGCTGCAACTCTGCATAACGCTCATGACCAATCCCAACTTTCTGATTCTTGATGAGCCGACGAACGATCTCGACATTCCCACCCTGCAGATACTTGAGGAATATCTCATGGATTTCAAAGGATGTGTCATCATTGTCAGTCACGACCGTTACTTCATGGACAAGGTCGTAGACCATCTGCTGGTCTTCAACGGTAATGGCAACGTAGATGATTTTCCCGGCAACTATACCCAATACCGCCAATGGCTTTCACTCAAAGAAAAAGAGGAAATGTCAGTCATCACAGAAAAGAAACAAGTCGTTTCTAACCGGAACACACGCGAGCGTCCCCGCAAACTGACTTTCAAGGAACGTCAGGAAATGACTCAGCTGGAAAAAGACATCGCAGTTTTAGAAGCAGAAAAAAAACAGACGGAAGAAGCTTTATGCTCCGGTTTACTTCCCGTTGACCAACTTACAGAAAAGAGCAAGCGTTTTCCTCTTCTATTGGAAGAACTGGAGGACAAAACCATGCGCTGGCTTGAACTAAGCGAATTGGAATAACAACTGCAAGAAACGCCCGATACAACATTACTCAACGATTAAAGCAACTCTTTAATGACACCACTGGCAGAACGTCTGCGTCCGCAAAATCTAGACGAATACATCGGTCAACAGCATCTGGTCGGCCCTGGCGCAGTTTTGCGCAATATGGTAGACTCCGGACACATTACCTCATTTATCTTATGGGGACCGCCGGGAGTCGGTAAGACGACTTTGGCGAAAATCATAGCCAAACGCCTGGATGTTCCATTTTATATATTATCTGCCGTCAACAGCGGAGTCAAAGACGTTCGTGAGGCCATTGACAAAGCCCGCCGAAACCATTACTTTGGCAGTCAAAGCCCTATCCTCTTCATCGACGAGATTCACCGCTTTTCCAAATCGCAACAAGACGCACTTCTGGCTGCTGTGGAAACCGGCGAGGTCACCCTCATCGGTGCCACAACTGAAAATCCGTCGTTTGAAGTCATCCGCCCATTGCTCTCCCGCTGCCAAGTCTATCTGCTTCACAGTCTCAGCGCCGATGACTTGCAGTTACTGGCCAACCGGGCTATTAATCACGACACCTACCTTGTCCAAAGACATCCTGAAATTAAAGAAAGCGAAGCACTGTTACGCTACAGTGGCGGTGACGCCCGAAAACTTCTCAATATTCTTGACCTTATCGCTGCGGCCACTCCGGAGAATGCCCCATTGCTGGTGACAAATGAAATCGTCGTAAAACTTTTGCGCGAAAATCCCGCCACTTACGACAAAAAAGGAGAAAGTCATTACGATGTCATTTCCGCTTTCATTAAAAGCATACGCGGCAGCGATCCCGATGCCGCAACATACTGGCTGGCCAGAATGGTAGAAGGCGGTGAAGATCCGCAATTCATAGCCCGCAGGCTCGTCATTTCGGCAGCAGAAGACATAGGTTTGGCCAACCCCAACGCACTGCTGCTGGCCAATGCCGCATTTGATGCCGTCAGCCGCATAGGCTGGCCGGAAGCGCGCATTCCGCTGGCCGAAGCCACTATTTATCTAGCTACAAGCCCTAAAAGCAATTCAGCCTATCTGGCCATCAATGCAGCCATCGAAGAGGTAAAACAAAATCCTAATGTCCCTGTACCACTCCACTTACGCAACGCTCCCACCCAACTCATGGCGCAATTGGGCTATAGTGATGGATACCTCTACCCACATGACTATCCCAACCATTTTGTCGACCAGCAATATCTTCCTGACGAAATAAAAAATCACCGTTTTTGGATACCGGCAGACAATGATCATGAACGGACCGCCACACGGCGTCTTCAATTCTTTCACAACGAAAACCCAACATAACCTATTATTCTTCCACATGAAGAGTCCGGTCATTCATGAAAAAAAGGAACAATATCATCAGCATGAAATTAAATGGATACAGTTTAAGATCCTTTCTAATTAAGAATTTTAAACACTTTTGGCACGAGCATTGATTTTAACGTTTCTTGCTTTTGCCTCTTCAACATATTATCTTTGTAGGAGAATGATAAGCCGTTCGGATTCGAACGGCTTATTTTGTCTTTTTAGTTTTCAAAAAGCCTTATTCGCGTAAAAATTCCAAGTATTGGATTTCAAATTCCAAGTATTACAGTTTCCCAAAGTTCTATTTCTATGAAAATAAAGTGCTCCAAGAAGCCTATTGATGATTTACAAACCTTTAGAAAAGTTAAATATGTTAATTCTCAATTCGGACAATCCAACGTTCCCTTCACATATTTTATAGAAAAACACATATTCAAATTCACCATAAACAATCACAAAACCATCTTAAGCTAGAACAACTAAAAATTAAAGCTTTCATTGTGATAGAAACATTAAAAAAATCCATTTATCTCACACAGGCACAATTATTTCATTCCTGATGTTCCCGCACACATTTTTACAGGCACATTTTAAAGCGCCCAACAACTCTCCTGTTATTTTTTAATTGTATCTTTGCAATAATTTACTATTATCGCGTTTAAGTAATAAATAAGTACAATAAAATATGAATTTCAAAAAGTTCCTCATAGCGATAACCATTTTCGCCATACTCCCTTTAACCGGCAACGCCCAATCCGGCAAGATGACAGACAAACAAATAATGGAATATGTCATCAAAGAAAACTCTAAAGGAACACCGCAATCTGCAATAGTAAAGAACTTGATTGAGAAGGGAGTAGACATCAGTCAAATCCGTCGGGTACGCAAAAACTATGAGAAAGAACTCAAGAAGCAACAAGAAAAGAACGGTTTGAATGAACTGGACAACAAGGGAGACGAACGTAGCCGCAAAAACAACGGAGATAAGCGTCAGGAAAAAACAGGTAAAAGCACATCCATGAAAAGGAATGAGAAGCAACGCCCCAAACGCGCTGACTACTCATGGGATTATGATGACGAAGTGAATCAGATTTTGGAGATAAACGAATATGATGAGGATTATTTCGACAATGATGAGGAATATGAAGAATGGCTCCGCTGGAAAGAAAAAACAGAAAAAAATCCTAAAATAAAAGTATTCGGACGTGACATATTCAACAAAGAAAAACTGACGTTTGAACCCGACATGAACATAGCCACGCCTTCAGACTACCGTCTGGGACCGGGCGATGCCGTATATGTTGACGTATGGGGAGCCTCACAGAAAAACTACACCGGAACGGTGTCTCCCGACGGTAATATTGACATTGAGGGATTTGGTCCGGTTCAAGTGAGTGGCATGACTGTGGCGCAAGCCAACAATCATTTACGCTCCACGCTAGGCAGCCGGTATGCCGGCTCTAATGTACGTCTTACTGTGGGACAGACGAAAACCATATCCATCAACGTTATGGGAGCAGTCAAAACTCCCGGAACTTACACATTATCAGCCTTTGCCACAGTGTTTCACGCACTCTACATGGCCGGAGGCACAGATGAAATAGGCTCTCTCCGCAATATCAGTGTATTCCGCAACGGCAAGCAAATAACAACCGTTGATGTGTATGATTATATCCTTAACGGGAATCTCAAGGGCAATGTCCGACTGGCTTCCGGAGATGTCATTATCGTCAATCCCTATGAATGCCTCGTCAACATCACGGGAAAAGTGAAGCGTCCGATGTTCTACGAAATGAAAAAGAACGAAAGCCTGGGAACTCTGATTGGTTATGCCGGCGGTTTTACCGGAGATGCTTATCAAAAAAACGTAAGACTTGTACGCAAAAACGGCAATCAGTATTCCGTCTTTTCTATAGACGAATTTGAGCGCAATGGTTTCCAACTGTCTGACGGCGACTCGGTATTCGTTGATTCCACCCTGCAACGCTATAGCAATATGGTAGAAATAAAAGGAGCCGTATTCCGCCCCGGAATGTATCAGGTCGATGGCAACATCGCCACTATCCGCCAACTCATAGAAAACGCCGGTGGTTTTACTGAAGACGCCATCCGCACACGTGGCATCCTGCATCGCCGGAAAGCCGACCGTTCACTGGAAGTCGTAGCGCTCGATCTGGAAGGCATCCACAACCACACTGCGCCTGATATCAGCCTGCGTAACGAGGATGTGCTCTTTATTCCAAGCAACAAAGAACTGAAAGAAAATCAAAAACTCACCATTACAGGAGAAGTTCTCTATCCGGGAGACTATGAATATGCAGAAAACACCACCGTGGAAGACCTTATTCTGCAAGCTGGCGGCCCCACAGAAGCCACTTCGCTGGTTAAAGTGGATGTTTCGCGACGCATCAACAACGCTAAAGGCTCCACTGCCCCTGAAACCATAGCCCAAACTTTCTCCTTTGAACTGAAGGAAGGATTTGTCGTTAACGGACAGCCGGGATTTACCTTGCAACCTTATGACGAAGTTTTCGTACGCCGTTCTCCCGGCTACATGGAACAAGAACACGTAACCATTACCGGTGAAGTGACTTTCACGGGTAAATACGTTCTGACAAAGCGCAACTACCGCCTGAGCGACTTGATTAAAGCAGCCGGCGGACTGAACAAATCGGCCTATGCAGCCGGAGCACGACTGGAACGTTTGTTCACTGAAGATGACAAAGCTAAGCGAGAGTCTATGCTCAAAGCCATAACAGGCAATGACACTATTGATAACTCACTGCTGGATGTCATAAAAACACGGCCTGTAGGTATCAACTTAGACAAAGCGATAGCCAATCCCGGTAATGAACAATGGGATATCGTCCTGCAAGCCGGCGATAAAATTGTCGTACCTGAAATCAGCAATACGATTTCCATCAATGGCGAGGTGATGCTTCCCAATACTGTGGCTTATAAAGAAGGCGCAAAACTAAGTTATTACATCAACCAGGCCGGTGGATACACAGATAAGGCCAAAAAGAGCAAAGTGTTTATCGTCAACATGAACGGTACTATTTCACGCTCCAATTCCTCTAAATCCATCCAGCCCGGCAGTGAAATTGTTGTTCCGGTCAAAGCTGAGAAAAGGAAACTCTCATTCACTGAAATTATCAGTATGGGTAGTCTGATGGGAACATTGGGCGCTATCATTGCGACATTAGTAAAATAAAACAAGGCAAAATGCAAGTACTACGAAAAATAGATTTAGGGCGTTGCTGGTTTCTAATTAAAACACACAAGAAGTTATTCATTATAACGGAAATATGCGCCGCCACAATAGCACTGGTCATTGGATTCAGCATTCCAAGAACCTACCAGGCCACGGTAAAATTAGCTCCGGAAACTTCAGGAGGAGGCCTAAGCGGAAGTATATCGGCATTAAGTTCAATGATGGGAATGAAAGTCGGTAATATGATGGACGAAGATGCCATTTCCCCAGAACTATACCCCGATGTCAAATCTTCTCCTGATTTTTTGTTGGGACTATCAAAAGTACAAATACAAACCCTAGACAATAAGGTTGCCACAGACTACAAGACTTATCTGGCAAAACACACAAAGACAACTTGGTGGAACTCTCTGATAAGTAAAATCAGTCCTAAAGACAAGGACAGCACGATAAAAAAGCAGGAATTGAAAGACAATCATATTATTCAATTGTCATTAAACGACTATCTGCTTCTTAAAAACATAGATGATGCCATAACTTGCACTACAGATAAGAAAACAGGCGTCATAACCATAAGTGTAATAGACCAAGATCCTAAAGTAGCTGCTCTGATGGTCGATTCTGTACGTAGCCGCTTACAAAACTTCATAACCGGTTATCGCACTCAGAAAGCTCGCAATGACGTTGAATATTTCACCAAACGATATGAAGAAGCCAACAAGGAATATAAGAATGCGGCAGCACGATATGCGACTTATTCGGACGCACATCAGGATTTGAGCCTTGAAAGCTATAAGGTTGAGAATGACAATCTTGAAAATGAAATGCAATTAGCCTACAACATCAAATCCGAATATGCCACGAAATTAGAATTAGCCAAGGCTAAAGTATCGGAACAGACCCCGGTTTATACAATAGTACAAACTCCGATGGTTCCGGTGAAACACATTGCACCACGCCGGAGTATCATTCTGCTCATGTGGCTATTCTTAGGTTTTGTAATATCTTTTCTATTGGCTCAAAAGAAAACACCAGTAAACATCGTTCTAAAGGAACAGGTATAAAATAAACCTGCCACTATGCTAAATAAAAGTCGCCTCTTGTCCATCGAGAAACGAAGTTCACGCACAATATTAAATATCGCAGCCTCTTTTCTAATAAAAGGATGGGCCGGCATTATTCAAATAATACTAGTTCCATTAATCCTTTTATGCTTGGGGGAATATATAGCAGGTATTTGGCTAACGGTTTCATCTCTTCTCGTTTGGGTAGAATCATTCGATTTAGGACTTGGCAACGGACTAAGAAACAAATTGGCTGAATGTGTTGCAAAAAATGATTGGCACAGTGCCCGCCAAGCTGTATCTACAACATTCATTATCATAGCAATACTTGTCATTCCTCTCATAATCATCGCACTAGGCATACTTTTCAATATAGATATTTACAACATACTGAACGTAGACCGAACAATAGTTTCGGATTTACATACAACGATTACAGCCACAATTATTGTCATTGGATTCACTTTCATTCTAAAAATTGTGGGAAACATCTATCTTGGTCTACAGCTACCTGCCATCAACAATCTATTAGTAGTTCTAGGACAAAGTCTGGCAGCATTGGGACTTTACATATTTCATCTCTACTTTGGAACACTGACACTCCTGCAAGTTGCGCTTATATCTACCATAGCACCGGTTATGGTATATACATGCGCATATCCAATCACATTCCATTTTTACAAATCATTACGCCCATCATGGCACTTATTTGAAAAAAAAATGGTCAATGAGCTTTTCACGAAAGGCATGCAGTTTTTTGTACTTCAAGTAGCAGGAATAATATTGTTCTTATCTTCAAATGTCCTGATATCATCGCTGCTTTCACCGGCAGAAGTTACACCTTATCAAATTGTCTATCGCTATTTCAGTTTTGCCACTATGCTGTTCGGTATTTTGGTAACTCCACTTTGGACGGCAGCAACAGATGCTTATACTAAACAGGATTTTGTCTGGATACGTAATGTAACTAAACGAATGAAATATTGTTTTCTATTGTTTGTGATATTAATTATCATAATGTCACAGGTCGCGCCTTACATCTACAGAATATGGGTAGGTGAAAATGTATTCATCAATCCTGCCCTCACGTTTATGATGTCTGTCTATACTATAATACTGATATATAGCCTTTATTTTGCGCATATTTTGTTTGGAATCGGTCACATTCGCCTTCAAATGTACGTCACTTTAGCAGAAGCTGTAGTATTTTTTCCATTAGCCATAATCGGTGCAAAAGTAGGCGGAACACCGGGAATAGTCGCAGCCTTATCCTTTGTCAACATTTTCTGTGCTGTTACGAACACCATTCAATACAAAAAAATAATTACCGGCACAGCCTCCGGCATTTGGATCAAATAAATATGTTCATCGCATTAATTGTCATATTTGCCTTACTGTGGGGGTATTTATTTTTTAAATACTCTGATATATTCTCACCTTGGAGTGTGACTTTACTCATTTGGATATTCATTATATCCATGTACTCATTTTTAGATCACGGATTATACAAAGCTGACAATCAATTTATAAAAGCCATTCTTATTTGGAATACAGGATTTTGTGTATCTTCTTACCTTTCATTTAGGATAACTCCGGCTTATCAAAAAGAAAGTTGGGCTAAAAACTATCAGACTATTAAGATTATCAAGTGGATATGCCTCCTTCTAGTTCCTTATATGCTCTATAAGTCCATATCTTTTGCATTGACAAACGGAAGTGTAGCCGATTTGATTTTCAACTTACGCCAACAAACAGTTCTGGAAGATTCTGGTTTTAGCTTAGGGCCACTGATCTATTTAGTACACGTGGCCTATGTTCTCCTGCTTGTTACGATTGATGAGGAAAAGATAAATCGCAAACAATTTTGGCTAGCCTTTATTCTCTGTTTCACCTTTTTCATCGTAACTATGAGTAAGTTGACTTTGTTTATGATTATAGTCAGCATCTTATATCTACTTTATGTCTATCGTAAGATAACAATCAAACCATTCCTGATTTGCGGTATCATATTTTTCGTATTCGGACTTCTCTTCACCAACTTGCGTGTTACAGATTCGAGTGGAGAATCCGGATTTGACTTCATGGATTTAGTGGGTATGTATGTCGTTTCACCTGTCGTTTCTTTCTGCTATGAAACTCCATGCTCTTCCGACTTATGGGGAGAAAATACATTCAGAGGATATTATAGTTTGATGAATGCTTTAGGATTTGTAAATTTTATTCCCCCAAAATTTCAGGAATGGGTATCTGTACCTATCCCAACAAATGTTTTTACAATGATGTCCCCCTATTTTAAAGACTTTGGATATTCCGGTTTAGCTGTTCTGAGCATTGCCGAAGGCATCTTTATGGGCTATGTATATAAGAATTCTGAAACTGGAAATAACATCATGCGCCTAATCTACACGTACATACTCACCCTCTTAATCCTTCAATTCTTTGATGAACTTTTCCTCGTAGGACTATCCAATTTCATACAAATTGTAATACTTATCCTGCTATGTCATACAAAGTTCGTCTTTAATGAGAAAAACATAAATTAATGGACAAGAAATCAGATATATTCCCAATCATAGTTTTATACTGCTGCAAGTTGAGCGAATCCAAAACCTATAATTCCTTATTAAAAAATAAAGGAATCAAAGCCATTATGGTATATGACAATTCCCCTCAAAACTATCAACAGGAAATGATGCCAGATAATGTCATATACATCCGTGATTACTCCAACAGAGGAATATCCTACGCCTATAATACAGCGGCACAATATGCTTATGAACACAAATATGACCGCTTACTTGTTTTGGATCAAGACACCACATTCCCAGAAAATGCCTTAGATGCTTACTTTAATGCCGACAGAAAAACAACTCTATGGGCCCCGACCATTATTACAAAACAAGGGAAACGACCGTTATCTCCTGCCGATATAAGAAAAATGAGAATAAAAGCTGTAAAACTTCCAGTCGGCAAGCATTCTCTTTATCATTATTTCCCTATCAATAGCGGTATGTGTATATCTTTAAAAGCATACATGGAAGTTGGAGGTTATGACGAAAACATACATCTCGATTTTTCTGACTTTCAATTCCTGCGTAAATTACGGCAACGCAATGAAGAATTTCTTCTTCTTCCAACCCTTGCATACCAAGATTTCTCCAATGAAAAAACCGACATAAAGAATACCATCCACCGCTACAGCATCTATATTAAGGATGCCAGAAAGTGTAAAATTAATGGTACAAAAGAACGTCTGCAACACAAATATTCCGTATTTTTGCATACATTATCTTTAACTTGGCGTTTTCGTTCTTACGCTTTCATAAAATTGTATTTATCATAAATAGATAAAATGATATCCGTCTGTATTGCCACATATAACGGAGCGGCAACCATCAGTGCCCAACTTACCTCCATTATCCCCCAATTATCTCCTGAAGATGAGATCATCATATCTGATGACAGATCCTCAGACAATACAATAGAGGTTATACAAACATTAAAGTGTCCTCTGATTAGAATTATCCAGGGGCCGGCTGCCGGTTCGCCTATCCCCAATTTTGAAAATGCGTTGAAAGCAGCCAAAGGAGATTATATATTCCTTTCCGACCAAGATGATAAATGGAAGCCGCAAAAGGTACAAATAATGATGAAAGCTTTAGAAAAGGCAGACTGTGTATTAAGCGACTGCTCCATTACCGACAGTAATTTCAATGTCACTCATCCCTCTTTCTTCAAATGTAATAACACCAAAAACGGTAAGTATTACAACTTGCTTTTCAAAAACGGTTATATCGGCGGAAGCATGGCTTTCAGACGCTGCATATTAAATCGGGCACTTCCATTTCCCCGTCACACCCCAATGCACGACCTTTGGATCGGAAATGTCGCAGCATTTTTTTACCGGATGGCATTCATTAGCGAATCTCTGAGCTATTTCCGCCGCCATGGACATAACACCTCCACAAGTTCTCAAAAAAGCATCAATCCATTGAGTACAAGGCTCAGTTATCGTTTTATCACAATAAGAGCATTATTACGTCTGGCGTTTTCTCATCCTTCCCCCAAGCCATGAAAAAATTAAAAGTTCAATCTCTATCCATCGAGAAAAATCGTCCCTCCATATAATATACATCATCGTCCTTCATAATGACAGAAAGGACAATATTGCTACAGACTCATTCATTTAAAAGAGTTCTTGGTAAAATAAAGGAAAAGGTTTATTTACTATGATTAACGAAATAGTATATCCTATCATAGCGTTTATTGTCAGCGTCTTTATCACAATCATCTGCATGCCGCGACTATTACGTTTCTGCAAACACAGAGGGCTCTATGACATGCCCAACGACCGTAAACTGCACCAAAACAAAATCCCTCGTTTAGGTGGTGTTCTTTTTGTTCCAGCTACGCTCATCGGCGTTATGAGCGTCATCATCTTACTTATGCTGACAAACAGTCACTTGCCAGTATTCGATGCTTCAGGTTTTTTGATTGTATCCGGTATCTTTCTCATTTACCTTATTGGGATTCTTGATGACTTATTCGGACTTCCTGCAAGTCTTAAATTCGGCATACAATTCATAGCGGCTTTATTTTTACCTCTTTGTGGTTTGTACATCAACAACTTATACGGATTTTGCGGTATATATGAGCTTCCTGTTATTGTGAGTTATCCTTTCACTATTTTTATTGTACTTCTGGTAGTAAACGCCATTAATCTCATTGACGGTATTGACGGTTTAGCTTCCGGCGTGTGCTTACTGGCTTTAGGAGTATTCATTTTTCTATTCGGACAAATGCATCTTACTGATTATGTCGTATTCGCTTCTGCTTTAATGGGTAGTGTCATCGTTTTCTTTTACTATAACATGGCCGGAAATGCAGAACGTTTCACCAAAACATTCATGGGAGATGCCGGTAGCCTGATGCTAGGATACGCTCTGGCCTATCTGGCCATAAAATATGCGATGAATGATACTCGCGCACTTCCATACAGAGCCGATGCCATCCTTATGGCCTACACTTTGCTCATCATTCCTTGTTTTGATCTCATAAGAGTAGCTTTGGGGCGACTTCTACGCGGCACGTCCATTTTTCATGCCGACAAGAGCCACATTCATCACTGTTTTCTTGCAGCAGGTTTCACAATGAGACAAACACTTGTTATAATACTCTTTCTTCAAACTGCTTATATTATTATAAACATGTTACTTTGTAAATTGTCAGTCAATCAAGGTATCATTGTAGGATTAGACATAATCATTTTCCTTCTATTGTTCCGCCTACTATCTTTAAAGGAGAATGCACACGTCTCTATATAGAATACTTCCATATACCATCTTTTAAAGTTAAAAACATAGACCTTCCACAGATGAATACCTCCTATAAAGTTTCATTCTCCATAGTCCTGTATCAACAAGATACAGAAGAAATCCAACATGTGCTCCACTCCTTGTTACTTTATGAAGGAGAAAAAACCATCTATGTCATAGATAATTCGCCTAACGACACTTTCTCTTTTGTCACAGATATCAATGATTGCATTACTTACCGCCACATGTCTGAAAACGTCGGTTTTGGTGCAGCCCATAACAAAGCCTTTCGAATGGCCAGAGAATACGGCAGTAAATACCATTTCGTTGTCAATCCCGACATTTCTTATGACAAAGATGTTGTTAGTCCAATGCTGGCTTTTTTAGAGGAGCATGAAGATATCGGGCAAATGATGCCCCGCATACTCTATCCTGACGGAAAGAAACAATACTTGCCCAAACTGTTACCATCCCCCTACATGTTATTCTGGCGTAAGATGAAACATCCGCTCCGAATACATGAAAATTATATGAATCGCTTCGAAATGCGTTCCATGCTCGATAACCGTCCTTACGATGTAGCCTGTGTCACCGGCTGCTTCTCTGCTATACGCACAGAACTGCTGGAAAGGACAGGCGGTTATGACGAACGGTTTTTCATGTATTTTGAAGACACTGACCTCACTCGCCGTCTACACGCCATTTGCCGTACAGTTTACTATCCGTTAGTCCATGTCAAACATACTTACGGACACGGTGCCAGCAAACACTGCCGTTTATTTTTCATTTTCATTTCATCATGCCTCAAATATTTTTTCAAATGGGGATGGTTTTTCGACAGTCAAAGAAGACAAATCAACCAGCATGTATTGAAACAAATAGAAGCATAACACATGATCATTCATCCATGATCAGCTGAATTAAAAAAACAATGAATGAAAAATGAAATGCACCATAAAAAAGGGTGCATTTCATTTTAACACAATTTGCTTTCTTACAGAAAATATCGTATTTTTGCAATAGCCAAGCGGAACCTTCCATCGTAAAGTCCCGCTTTTTCTGTATATTCAAGGCTTTTCCCAACAGATTTTCCCCGTATTTATGCCATCAATTCCCCGTATTACAATTTAAAATCCAAGTATTCGAATTGAAATTCCAATACAGACTTTTTACTTGGCAATAACGGGAACCTATATTTTAACAATTAGGAATGTATCAAAACGTTAAAAATGTTAATCTAAAATCATCCTTCAGAACCTTGTCTGACCAAGTTTCTCCACTTTGGCACGGTATATGCATTTGCCCTCTCGCCCAACGCACAACATCCTTATTTCTCCAATGACCGGAAACATCCTCAGAATCCATGGCCATATAATCCAAGAGAGGCTGTTCTTTTAATCGGAACTGCCCGGCCAAAGCATACTTCTTGCAATATGGCAATGCCATGACTTCATTGACCAACAAAAATATAAATCTGTTGATTTAATCTACTCCCAATATCCGAGTTATAAATCAATACAAATCTCTCAAACTTCCTTCAAAAACTTTGGAATTTATGATGCAAAAATACAAAATGTAATCAAAAAATTCTTTCAGTCAGCTAAACTTTGACTGTATTTAACTGTTTCGAATTCCCTATTATTTGTTTCTCACTATTTGCTGGATGGATTTTGTTATCCAATAATTAACTGTTGTTTTATAATTGGATATATCATTCAATTGGCACGATGATTCTTTTATCAGGTTCTTGAGACCATTGCACTTGGTATGTTTTTCCATTAATTTGGTCAAGCATGATGAAATTATAATTATTGGTTGTTGGATATAAAATAAAGCGTCCATTGACTTCTTCGTCTTTCCATACAACTGAATATAAAGATAGTGCTGTTTCAAAACGTTTGTCATCTTCAAACGACCATTGCACTTGCCAAATACGACCATTCCTTGTATCAAGTTTCAGAAATGTCCACATATTAGCTGTCGGATATAGTTTATATCTTGCAACTTCATCAACACTTCTAACAACTGTTGCAGAGTCTGTAACAGTTTGTGCGTATAATGTGTAAAACATCATCAAGAAAGCACTTATGATAAATAGTCTTTTCATATCATGTCTATTAACAATAATCATCTATTCCGTCTTCACCTTCCCATTTAAGTCCCTGAGCCAAAGTAAGAGCCTTTTGCGCACCTTGTTCCTCAAAGAACGTTGTTCCTTCATGCACGTATTTCCCGTCCTCAAATGTTATAGTAATCATTGAGAACTTCTTTATTTCATCATCTGCATGTGTGATTATCACAAGGCGATTATCATTACATGATGCAAAATCATCTATAAAATGTGTGGCATATTGATTTTTAGTTATGACAGCACCTTTTTTCAAATTGTTCAGATAAGTGGTCAGTGGCCTATCTCCAACTTCAGAAGGACAGAGTGGGAATTCTGTTGGTGTACGCCAATATCTTTGCATGGCATTAGGTGTTAATGATTCGGTCAGGCTATCTGTGTGCGAATCAATACTAATCATATTGCCAATTTGTTCCAAAGTTACATTTATATTATGTTGTTCTCTCTCAAAAGGAGATTTCTTCTCTTCCCTTCCATAAGGAGTATAAATCCATTCTCCAATAGCTCCGCCTAAAGATTTCTCATTATTTTTTGTTTCTGCCCAGGCGCACAATCTTTCGTAAGAGGCTTTTGCTTCTTCCGGTGTTACGGTTCTCATCCATTCATAATTTGGATTGTCATCGACAAACTTCTGTATTATTGAAGGGTCATTCACAAAAGCCTCAATGCTCCCACAAAGATCTTCTATTTTCTTTCTTGTTATCGGATTGTTCAACGCATTTTCTAACTTTGTCAGCCATCTGAGGTTTTGAGGTCTGTTGTTCCTGCGGTTGGTATCAATGTGATCAACGATGTGCTGAGGTGTGGGAGGTTCGCCAAGAAAAGCGAAAGCCACAATTCGATGTACCCGTTCTGTCCCAATTCCCATATATCCAGTATTCTCATTTGGCTTTCCGAAAGTCCACGTATTATCATCTTTCCTTATACGCTTTCCTTCTCGTGCATGGCGTAATACAGCTCCGTTATCACGAACGGAATAATGTTCTCCTTTATAAGAACATTCTTTTATTTCCGTATAATCATTCAGAATAGAATGTATATTCATTGTTTATTTCCTCCCAATCTTGTATAAGTTTCAAATGCAAAAGCTAAAAATTTGTACCATTCATCGGCTGTTTTATAATCCAATTTTACATTTACACATACTGACCTATAAACAACATTAGTGCATACTTCTACCATACAGCCATCATCGCTAAAGGCAGGAGCTATCGGAAGTGCAGCGCAATTACCTATACGCTCTTTTAGGGTTTCACCTATAGTGAAAGTAATAAAATAGTCAGACAATCCAAAATCAGGTGTAGGGCAATCCTCATATCCAGGTTCATCGAATTTACTGAAAACTATAGCTGAAGACTTTCCTAATTTGCGCAGTATATCTGGTACGACATTTAAGAACTGCGATACAGCTTTTTGCTTCATTACCTCTTCTTCAGATTCTTTGCTGTCGTTTATCAGTTCCACATCCTCGGCAAGTTCCTTAAAGAAATTGCGGTTCAGTACTTTTGAAATTTGCTTCAACTGAGCAATATCCATTTTGCTACGTTTAAAAATGTCATAAACATTATTTCTTTGGCAGCAAATCATCTTAGCAAATTCAGTAATCGGAATTTGTTGTTTGCGAACTTCATTTTCTATGAGTTCTCCTATAGTTCTTTTGTTTGTCATATTAACAGTTTTGATTTTACAATGCAAAGTTATATGACATCCGACAAAACATCGTAAAACGTGTGTATCATCTTATTGTACAACTTTTATTCTTCCAATACTTCGTCATCATCGAAATTTTCGCCCTCAATCTGAACATCTTCGCCAAGCATCTGCTTATAAACAATTTGCACGGTCTTATATTCGTCATCATCCATGTCGTATGATGCTACAATCTTGTTCATGTCCTTGTCAAACAGATACTTCATTTCCCCGAAAACGATTTGCCCAGCATTGTTGTTGGCACGAAAACGATGTCGAGCTTTAAAACCTATAAACAACTGTTCTTTATCCAGCATGGTTTTCAGTTCGTCTGCAAGTTTCTTTGCTTTTTTCTCCGCATTTTTTTTATTCTGTGCGTTCTCGTCATATTCATCTTTTGCTTCTTGATATTCATTCTTGCTATAAGCAGATTGGTATGGTCCGCTCCAAATAGACATTGAAGATTTTGCACTCTTCATCTTTCTGTCATATTCATCAATAGACATCCCTATTTTGCATAATTGTATTGTTTTTTCATAAAATACAGGATCATCAAAAGGAGTAAATGCGCTATCAACCTGAGTTTCCGCCGGGTCGTACGTTTCAGGATGATACAATGTTTTCTTTATATCCTCTTCTATCAATGTGTTCGCCTTATCTTCCAGCGATTTGCTGCATGATGCAAACAATGTAACGAGCAAAGCTCCTAATAATATTTTTCTCATATTCTTTGTTTTTTAGTTACAAATATGAGCAGAAATCAAATATGAGCATCTTTAGGCTCTACCTTTCCTGCGGCTATATCAAGGTATCTCTGATACGAAGAGCTGATTTTATCCGCATGCTTAAAAATATGTCCCCAAAGAGATTCAGCAACAGAATAGCATTCATAGTGATGAAGCAAAAGCGTAAGTTGCTCAAGGCGGTTACCCACCACTTCACCATAGCGGACAGGAAATTTAAGCAAGGTGACACCATATCCAAAATCTCCTCGTTCAAAAAGAATTTGAGCCGCATCATAGAAAGCATTCCATGCACTCCCTGTCAATACAAAAAGAGAAAGAAGTTGGTGATTAGCCGAACTATACTGACCCAAATGTATCAGACACAAGGCTAAACGATGAACAATGCGTTCACGTTCGCGATGTCCACGCGGACAAAAGTACCCGGCCCTACGATACAATTCAGCCGCAGCGTCATAACGACCGGCTTCATAGCATTTACCGGCATAGACCATACAAGCCGTGAAATCCTGCTGCAAATAAGCTTGAGTGACTCCCTCATTCGAGAAAACGTCTACAGCATCAGCATCAAATTTGGCATAATTCTTTAATTTCTGGGCCTCACCATCAGTGTCCGTTATCGCTAAAGCATATTCGCAAGAGTCATCACATTCATCGTAACGTCCCATACGATATTGGCATGTAGCCAAACGAATCCAAAGCGTTTCATCAAAGGGGCATTTGTCTATCATGTCATTAAGCATCGCTTTGACACGAGGATAATGGCACACAGCAGCATAACATTCAACCATCAGAGCCTGTACCTGAGCATAATCAACGTAATCATTCGAAATTTTAGAAAGAAGGAAAAGAGCATAAAGCGCATAACCGTAATCAAAAAACAATTCCGAACAATCATAAAGGAAATCATAGTCCGTTACTTCAAGGCTTGACGGCAAAGCAGAATAAGCCAGTCTGGCCGCCACATGAGGCTGAGCACAACGTACTTGTTGCTCAACTTTGAAAAGTAAGCTATCATAACCGCTAAACCCGGAAAGCGCCAAACAGTTTGATGCTTCAGACCAATTGCCTTCATCGGCATACCAATGTGCTTGCGTCAATCTGACTTCAGGATTTTCCGGATCTGTTTTTTCGGCAAAATGGCGGCACAATTCCGCTTCAAAAACCATACCAAATCCTGAATAATAATCCATGAGGTCCAAATAGTCTGAAACAGACAGCGATGGGGGGAGTATTTCATTAAAAGCCTGCTCAAAAGTTTCGGCCAAGACTTTTATGTCTTTCTTGTTATTATCGTCCATTATCATAAATAAAATAGGTTACAACACTTCCAGCAAATTATAATGATTTAAGCCCAAATATCCCATAAGAGAAAACTTTCCATAACTTTTCTCCACACTGATTTAGTAAAACGAGGCACAAGTAAGCAGGCTGTCAACCCACGTCTTGCACCTCGCATTCATAAAATCTTTTTCCGTTGCTGTCTGTTTATTGCTTTGCCCAACTGTCCTTCAACCCAACAGTTCGGTTAAACACCAAATGTTGAGATGTTGACTGCTTGTCATAAGTAAAATAACCTATGCGCTGGAACTGCAAATAACGGTTACTTTCCTGCTCCGCCACATACTTCTCAACATAACAAGGATAAAGCGTTTTGAGAGAATCAGGGTTAAGAAGTTCCCGGAAATCGCGATCATCAGCCGAAGGGTTTTCCACACTGAACAGGCGATCATAGAGACGCACTTCCGCTTTCAGACAATGTGCGGCACTCACCCAATGAAGTGTACCTTTAACCTTACGGTTGGCGCCTTCCAAGCCACTCTTACTTGTCGGATCATATTCACAGTAAATTTCCTCAACAGTTCCATCAGGCCCTTTCTTACAACCTGTGCACTTCACAATATAAGCATTTTTCAAACGCACCTCTTTGCCCGGTACCATGCGAAAGAACTTTTTGGGAGCTTCTTCCATAAAATCCTCACGTTCTATCCATAGCTCACGGCTAAAGGTTATCCTATGCATACCGTCTTCTGCATTTTCCGGATTGTTTACAGCCTCCATCTCTTCCGTCTGCCCTTCCGGATAGTTTGTTACGATAAGCTTAACCGGATTAAGCACCGCAGAAACACGCAATGAACGAGCATTAAGATCTTCACGAGCGGCAGCTTCCAACATGGCATAATCATTAAGGGCATCGAACTTGGTATAACCAATCATATCAATGAACTTCCGGACAGCCTCAGGCGAATAGCCACGACGACGCAAGCCACAGATAGTCGGCATACGAGGATCGTCCCAACCCTCTACCAACTTCTCTTGAACTAAAGCCAATAATTTGCGTTTGCTCATTACGGTATAAGTCAAATTAAGCCGATTGAACTCATACTGACGGGGACGATTATCTTGCAGATCTGTGCCTTCTTTCAGCTCATCTACAAAAAAATCATAAAGCGGACGATGAGGAACAAACTCCAAGGTACAAATAGAATGAGTCACTCCTTCAAAATAATCACTCTGACCATGAGCAAAATCATACATCGGATAAGCTTTCCATTTCGTACCAGTGCGATGATGCTCTTTATTTATTATACGATAAATAACCGGATCACGGAAATGCATGTTCGGATTAGCCATATCAATTTTAGCCCGCAACACCATTGCACCTTCCGGTAATTCTCCACTATTCATTTTCTCAAAAAGCGCCAAGTTCTCCTCTATCGGACGGTTACGGAAAGGACTGGCGACTCCAGGCTGAGTAGGAGTACCCTTTTGCTGTGCTATTTGCTCGCTGGTCTGTTCATCAATATAAGCTTTACCTTCCTTTATCAAACGCACGGCAAAATCCCACAGTTGCTGAAAATAATCAGAAGCATGATAGATATTGCCCCACTCAAAGCCTAACCAATGAATATCCTCCTTAATGGCGTCAACGTATTCGGTATCTTCTTTTTGAGGATTAGTATCATCAAAACGCAAGTTACAAATACCACCAAACTTTTGGGCTATACCAAAATCCATGCAAACCGCTTTAGCATGTCCTATATGAAGATAACCGTTGGGCTCAGGCGGAAAACGTGTTTGTAAACGACCTCCGTTTTTACCGGCTTTAAGATCATTGTCTACAATCTGCTCAATAAAGTTCAGACTCTTTTTTTCTTTTGCTACTTCGAGTTCGTTATTCTCTATCATAATTTTATGCTATAATCAATTGGCCATTTCCGAAATGAACTTGATACGCACCAACCGGATTTCCTCCTCGGTGTAGTCGCTTCCCATTTCTTCCAGAGCATCATCAAGGTCATCGGTTTCAGACTCCTTGAAATATAAATAAATATCACTGACGTGATCCTCATCCATTATGTCTTCAATGAAATAATCTATGTTTATTTTAGTGCCGGAATAAACGATAGCCTCAATTTCATCAAGCAATTCGTCAAATTCGATCCCTTTGGCCACAGCAATATCATCAAGCGCCACCTTACGGTCTATACTATGAATAATGCTTACCTTTATTTTAGACTTGTTGGCCACAGTACGGATACGCAAATCTTCCGGCCGTTCTATTTCATTCTCCTCACAGTGTTGCTTAATGAGTTGACAGAATTTAGCTCCATAGCGTTTTGCTTTGCCAGCTCCTACTCCGGGAATGTTTTGAAGTTCATCTATATTCTGAGGATAAATAGTAGCCATGGCTTCCAAGGAGGCATCCTGGAAAATAACATAAGGAGGAACATCCAAATCCTTACTCATGCGCTTCCGTAAATCGCTGAGCATTTGATAGAGTGCTGGATCCACAGCACAAGCTGCTCCACTTTGCATGAGAACAGCCTCTTCCTCTTCATCAAAGTCGCGGTCTTCGACTATTTGAAATGACGTCGGTTTCTTCAGAAATTTGTGGCCTGCCGGAGTAACTTTCAGCACCCCATAATTATCCACATCCTTTTCTATATAACCTGCAATTTGTGCCTGCCGGATAACAGCAAACCAAATTTTGTCATTAACATCGTCCCCACAACCAAATTCTTCTATATCATTATGTTTATGGGCACACACTTCATCTGTAGCACGTCCTACAAGGACGTCTTTTATATAATCATCTCGAAAATTTTCCTTGGTTGCAAGGATAACTTCGATTACGTTACACAAATAGTTCTTTGCTTCCACTTGTTTTTTAGGATTTAAGCAATTGTCACAATTTCCACAGGCATCCTGAGGGTAAGTTTCCCCGAAATAATGAAGCAGCGATTTACGACGACATACCGAAGATTCAGCATAAGCAGCTGTCTCTTTCAACAGTTGCCGGCCTATATCTTGTTCAGCAACAGGCTTTCCCTCCATAAACTTTTCCAGTTTTTGGAGATCTTTATAGGAATAAAAGGCAATACAATTACCCTCTCCCCCATCACGACCAGCCCGGCCTGTCTCTTGGTAATAACCTTCAAGACTCTTAGGTATATCATAATGGATAACAAATCTGACATCTGGTTTATCAATGCCCATACCGAAAGCTATGGTAGCCACAATGACATCGATTTTTTCCATCAGAAAATCATCCTGCGTTTTCGAACGGGTTGCAGAATCCATTCCAGCATGGTAAGCTTCAGCCTTTATATCATTTGTACGTAAGACTTCAGCTAACTCTTCTACCTTTTTTCTGCTCAAACAATATATAATGCCACTCTTTCCCGGATGCTGTTTGATGTACTTAATTATATCTTTATCTATTTCTTGTGTTTTAGGACGTATCTCATAATAAAGGTTCGGACGGTTAAAGGAACTCTTATACTCCATGGCGTCAAGAATACCAAGATTTTTCTTGATATCCGTGCGCACCTTATCCGTAGCCGTAGCTGTCAATGCTATAACCGGAGCGTTCCCAATTTCATTGATTATCGGACGTATATTGCGATATTCCGGCCGGAAATCATGCCCCCATTCAGAGATACAATGAGCTTCATCTATGGCATAAAAAGAGATTTTTATAGAACGCAGAAATTCCACATTCTCTTCTTTCGTCAGCGATTCCGGAGCCACATAAAGTAATTTGGTACGACCGGAAATGATATCAGCCTTAACCGTATCAATCGCCGACTTAGCCAAAGAGGAGTTGATAAAATGAGCTATTCCATCATCCTCACTGGTATGTCGAATGGCGTCAACTTGATTCTTCATCAAAGCGATAAGTGGCGAAATAACAATTGCCGTACCATCCATAATAAGAGAAGGCAACTGATAGCACAGCGATTTTCCTCCTCCTGTAGGCATTAGCACAAAAACATTATGGCCCTCCAGGAGACTCTCGATAATGGCCTCCTGATTCATCTTGAAGCTATCGAAACCGAAGTAACGCTTCAGTGGCTCATGTAATTTTAGTTTCTCGTTCATAAGACGTCAGGTTAGTGAACTACCCCTTGCGGGATACAACACCAGCTCCCAACCGGTGATTATATATCAACGAATATGTTGTATTCCGGTTATCGGAAACTGATATTACCAAACAAAGTTATAAACAAGTTTCGATATTACATAAAAATCAGCCAAAAAAAAATCAATTATTTTTTACTACTGCCGAAATAACCACAGACTAACCGTCATCAAATTAGCTTCATGTCTAATATATTAACCCATATTATAATTACCAGTCCTTTTATCACAATATTGCGTTCGCTTTGTCAAACTGCTGCCTGGCATACTCTTCCGTGACAACGAAAATTTTATCTTCTGCCGAAGGCAATTCATACATTGCATCCATCATAATACTTTCCACAATAGACCGCAAGCCACGGGCTCCCAATTTATATTCTACGGCCTTATCAACAATATAATCGAGTGCCGAGTCCTCAAACGTCAGTTCGATACCATCCATATCGAAGAGTTTCGCATACTGCTTTACAATTGCATTCTTGGGCTGGGTCAATATCTGACGCAAAGCGTTTCGATCAAGCGGCTGTAAATAAGTGAGAACCGGAAGACGACCGATAATTTCCGGTATAAGACCAAAAGACTTAAGGTCTTGCGGTTGAATATACTGCATAAGATTAGCGGCATCTATTTTTTTTGCATTCTGCACAGAATTGTAACCGACAGTGTGCGTATTTAAGCGCTGGGCTATTTTCTTTTCAATGCCATCAAAAGCACCACCGCAAATAAATAGAATATTACGCGTATCTACATGAATATAATCTTGATCAGGATGCTTACGTCCTCCTTTGGGAGGGACATTAACCACTGATCCTTCCAGAAGTTTAAGCAAACCTTGCTGAACACCTTCACCGCTCACATCACGTGTGATGGAAGGATTATCTTGCTTGCGGGCAATCTTATCAATTTCGTCAACAAAAACAATACCTCTCTGAGCACGTTCCACATCAAACTCCGCCACTTGAAGTAAACGTGACAAGATACTTTCCACGTCTTCACCCACATAACCGGCTTCTGTGAAAACCGTAGCATCCACAATGGTGAAAGGTACTTGAAGCAAGCGGGCTATAGTGCGGGCTAAAAGCGTCTTTCCGGTTCCAGTAGAACCAACCATTATGATATTCGATTTTTCGATTTCAACATCACTTTCATCCATCTTCTCTTTTTGAGCCAAACGTTTGTAGTGATTGTATACAGAAACCGACAGATATTGTTTGGCAGCATCCTGCCCTATAATATATTGATCAAGATAAGCCTTTATTTCCTTTGGTTTAGGAACCTGCTGAAGATCTATTCTGTTTTCAGCATGACGATGAACCGCTAAAGACTTATCGGCTTCTTTCACAATGTCGTAAACCTGCCTCGCACAGTCATCACAAATATTAGCCTCCACACCGGTGATAAGAAAACCAACCTGGTTCTCATCGCGGCCACAATAAGAGCATGTTCTTTTTTTCTTCATTGGTCAAGCTGTTTAATGCTTATGTTTTCAAACCGCAACCGCCTTTCAAGGTTTTCTCTTCAATACTCTATCAATCATGCCATATTCCAAAGCTTCCTCGGCCGTCATCCAATAATCACGGTCTGAATCGGACCACACTTTCTCAAAATCCGTATGAGAATGTTCGGCTATGATGGTATAAAGTTCTTTCTTCAACTTTTGAATTTCACGAGCAGTGATTTCAATGTCTGAAGCTTGTCCCTGTGCCCCACCCATCGGCTGATGTATCATCACCCGACTATGTACCAATGAGGAACGTTTGCCTTCCGTTCCAGCAACGAGTAAAACAGCGGCCATAGAAGCAGCCATTCCGGTACAGATAGTAGCCACATCGCTTTGTATAAACTGCATGGTATCATAGATACCTAACCCCGCATAAACTGAGCCACCAGGTGAGTTGATATATATAGAGATATCCTTACCGGGATCACACGAATCCAAATAAAGCAACTGGGCTTGCAACGTGTTGGCAGTATAATCATCGATCTGCGTACCAAGAAAAATGATACGGTCCATCATCAGGCGTGAAAACACATCCATTTGAGTCACATTGAGCTGACGTTCCTCTAATATGTAAGGATTCAGATATTGATTCTGACTCTTAATAACATCATCAAGCACCATAGAGTTAAGCCCAAGATGACGGGTGGCATATTTTTTAAAGTCTGTCATACTTTTCTTTCTTAATTTATTTTATTCTATATATGGCCTGAAGATTATCCGTCAGTTCAAGGAACAAGGACTGAACCTGAAAAAAGAACTTACAACCTTACTTAGGGCCAAAACCATCTCTTGACAATTGACGAGTTATCAGGTCTGCGGGCACAACACGAGCAGCCATTCCACTTTGGCCACTTGCTCATTACACGCCAACTTAATAACTCGTCAACAAGAGGATAAAACTCACCTCTCCGCAAGCGGATCAGTTGAACATCTTACCAAAATCTTCTACAGAGATGCTCTTATGATTGAGCGTTACCACTGTCTTAAGAACAGCAGTAAGTTTAGTATCAATGCTACGCTCCACAAGAGCGTTCACCTGCTCTTTCTTCTTGAGCATTTCAGAGGCATATTGCTCCAAATACTCATCAGGAATATTATTCATGCCATACTGGGCAAACTGGAAGCGTGTAGCCTGAATGGCAGCAGCCTTAACGTCCTTATCTTCGATCTTGATGTCATTTGCAGCGACAAGCTGTTCTTTAATCAGGTGCCACTTAAGTTCTTCTATGCTCTTTACATAGTTTTCCTCTACGAAATTATCATCCTTGTCCGGATTGTTGGCTTTCATGATTTTCTTCAGCAATTCATCGGGGAACTCCAGCTGACCAACCTTATTTTCCATATAAGCACGCACGTCAAGAAGGAATTTGTAGTCACTGTCAGCCGTACGCTGCATGGCAATACCTTCTTTTACCTTATTACGGAATTCCTCTTCATTTTTAACCGCATCCTTGCCAAATACCTGATCAAAGAAATCCTGATTGAGTTCGGCTGGAACGAAACGGCTGATTTCCTCTACCTGGAAAGAGAAATTACCGGCATATTCACCTACTTTTTCTTTTTCCACCTTCAGGAGAGCTGCCACTTCCGTCTCGCTGCCTTCATAAGCCTTGGAGGGACAGAAAGTGATAACATCATTTTTCTTAGCGCCTTCAAAAATTTTCTTCTGATCGTCATTTTTAAAGTAAGTCGGCATCAGTGAAACCTTTTCCACCTGCAAGCCACCATCTTTAGGCTGACCATCGGCATCAAGCTCAGCTATCAGACCACGCAGGATGTCACGTTCTTCATAGCTTTCTGCCTCTTCCGGATGTCCGGCCTGCTGGGCAAGCTGCTTCACCTGGGCGTCCACCTGTTCGTCACTGACCTCAATGTCATAGTAATCAACAGTGTCATCCTTTGCCAGCTCCGCCTTAAATTCAGGGGCAAGGGCTATATCAAAAACAAATTCGAAATCCTCCTGCTTTTCAATATCCTGCGGCTGCTGTTTTTCACTGCTAAGCGGCTCACCGAGCATATTGACCTTGTTTTCCTTTATATAATTGAACAAACTGTCGTTGAGCAATTTGTTTACAGCGTCTGCCTTTGCCTGCGGACCATACATTTTCTGCACGAGTCCCACGGGCACCTTGCCGGGACGGAAACCGGGCATCTGAGCCTTCCGGCTCATTTCCTTGATAGCTTTTTTTACGTTGTCTGCATAGTCTGCCTTTTCCATCTTGACGGTCAAGACAGCACTAACGTTTCCATTCTTTTCTAACGAAATATTCATAATTATTCTAGTATTGTTATTTTAAATCAAAACAGAACTTTTGGCGTGCAAAGATAACACAACACAGGCGAAAGACAAAATTATTCTTAAAGAAACTTACATACAGCATCTTTTAGGCACAAATTGCAACATCTAAGAATCGAACAGGCCCGTTATCTGCCTGATATCTTCCATTTTCGAGGAAAGGCTTATCGTCTTGCCTTTAATAGAACCAGCCAATGACACATACAATAACGGCCGGTCGTATTCCTAATCTACAACCGGCCGTCAGCACAAAAATCAGTGTCACAAACGCACCTGATTTACTTGACGAGCATCTTGCGCGCGGTGCCGTCGGAATAACGCACGATGTTCACGCCGCGGTGAGGAGTGGCAGACTTGCGGCCGCTCAGGTCATAATAGCCTATGACGGTGGGGGCATCCGGCGTAGCAGTTTCAACAACGCCGACACCCGTGGGGGCATCCAGCGTCGTAAAGGTCAGTTCCTCGCCGTAGGTGGTTCCTGTGGCGGTCTTCACGAACGCGCGGCAGCAATAGGTCGTGGCGGGCAACAAGTCACGCAGCTCAGCCCTCATCACCTGCCCCGTGGCCAGAACCGTCTGCACATTACCGGCGACAGCGGCGTCATTCACGCTCATAGCTTTGGCGGCACCGGAGTTCAAAGGCCAGTATTCGAAGCCTTGCTTCTCTATGGCATCGGTGCCGGCCAGGATGTAGCCTTTCATCCACGCGCTGCTGTGAGTCACTTCGGCAGCGGCATAAGTGTGTACAGTCGGCTCAAAGTAGCTGAAGTCGCTTGGGTCGAACGTCACCCAGCCACCATAGTAATAATCTTCCTCGGCCGACTTGTAGAAAGCTCTCACATTATAATAGGAAGTAGACTGCAGGTTACGGATGTACCCCTCCAGTTGTCCGCCGTAGATGGCGGCATAACCTTCGCCTGGTGCAAGCGATGCCGGTGCATCATATTTTTTCCATTGGAAACCCACGCTGGTCTCGTCCTCGCCGATGTTGGTCGTGGCGGCCACGATGGCACAACTGTTCGACACGCTGCGCGGCTGCAAGGTGATCAGTTCAAGAGCCGGTGTGACAAATGTCTGACTGGCACTCTCATTGCTTCCCTCCTTCGTTCTGACATAACAAGTCACGGTATATTCCGTTTCCGGCTTTAGTCCCGTTAATATCAGCGTATTGCCGCCGTCATAACCGGTAAAGCCGGCCTCCGACACATGGGCGTCTCCTGCGGTATGGCTTCCTCTGAGCGTAACACTTGTCGGTCCCAAATCCTGTTGAACTATGGCAGGTTGCAAGGATTTGGTCGTAAACGAAAAGCCGTCTTTCGTAACTCGTTTCGAACCATAATCGGCAAACAGCGTAGCATAATATTTCCTACCGGGAACAAGATCGGTAAGCACAACTTTATCATCCTTACATTCATAAGTTTTACCATCAAAGATAATTCCTTTTTTCGTTGGCGAACAACTCTCATCTTCACTTGCCGTTATCTTCAATGTCGCTGTGGTCTGTGTTGTGCTATTGCTTGCATCTATTACAAGTTCCTTGGTTCTCACAGTTTCCGTCTGACTTCTTTCTTCTCCTTCCGCGGTTTCATAGGTCACAACTATTTCATACGAAGTGTCAGGCTCAAGACCGGTTACAGTGTACAAGCCGTTCTCATCGGGAGTGATTTCTGTACCACCAAATTTCACGCTCCTAAGAGTTGCTGTTATATTATGCGTATTCATTCAGAACAATCCGAAATGACATATTACACAAATTGGCTTCATTTACAGAAATGAAATAAGGAGCCTCTATATTCCTTAAGCTGTGTTTCCAACTCCTACGAATAGCTTCAAATTCTGTATTATAGGCAATAATGACAGAAAGAGAATTAAGTCCTTTAAAGGTATAAGCATCAAGTTTTAATTGTTTACCTAAAATATAAAGCGGAAACAATTTACAATCATCAAACGCATAACTCCCAATGCTCGTCAAAGAATATTCTTCATTATAATAAGTTATAGATGCTGGAATGATTTGTTTGCTTGAATATGAAAAAGGCGTGTACCATTCTTCCGCTTGCCTTTCTCCAGATTACCGCCAAGTGACCTTATCTCCAACAAGCAAAGAACAGTTCACGCCTTCCGGGCGTGAACCTTCAGTCTGCTTGTCCTCGGAGATGAACATTGGCGGTATTCAGAGAAAGAGAACAAGAGCTAAAAGCTCAATATCAATATTGATATATTTTTATCTGTCCGATTTCAAGTTTTGAGGGATGGAACGCACTTTTTCGGTTTATAGTACTTTTTAATAATATTAATCTGCGGGAGTGTACGGCCTTATGACCGGTACGACATTTCCCAATTTGCGTTTTTCTCTCTGTCTGTTTCTTAAAGTAAGCGTTTTAAAGGGTGGAACAATGTTAGCTGCGGAGACTGGGCCGGCGGAACAACAGTTCACACCGAAAGCCGCGACATCCGCCTGCAAATATACGGATTTTATCGGAAACGGGGCGCATAACTCCCTGTTTTTATGCAGCAACAAGGGTTTGAACGCCATGAGACGGAAAGACTCCGACAACAGCGCCGCCCCACCCTCACCCGAAGAGGCAGACCCGACAGCCGGACAGAGTTAGCGGCATGCCCTCACAACCCGGTTTCAACGCCATTTCCCATTTTAACATTTCTTGCTTTCCGGCAAAAAATGTTGTATATT
>NZ_BEWW01000224.1 GCF_002933955.1 Prevotella sp. MGM2 | reverse complement strand
GTACAACAAAATCCGCAGCTACGACCAGTATGTAGAAAAGGACGCGATCCACATGGTCGATGTCGGAGTAGACCCCGAAGTGCTTGTGAACAACTCTTCCTACCCGTTGGAGGTGGAGACGCTCCCCGACGGCGACATCACCGTGCGCCTCGACAAATACCAGAGCAAGCCCACCCGCATCACCGACGACGAACTCCACGCGCTCGGCCACGACAAGATGGCTTCCGTCATAGAACGCCACAAAGAGGCATTCGACGAAGTGAGGTTCAGCCGCGCAATCCACTCCCTTGCTCCGGCGGAGCATACGGCCAAGACCCCGGTGCTGCTCACCACAGGCGAGGTGGACGGCGACCGCAAGCGACTGACGCGCCGCGACATCATCGCGCTCAAAAAGGCATTCGACAAGGCCAAGATACCCGCCGAGGGTCGAATGCTCGTGCTTTGCGCCGACCATGTAGCCGACCTGCTGGAGCAGGATCTGAAGTTTGCGGCGCAGTATTACAACTACGAGAGCGGCGCGATCAACCGTATGTACGGCTTCGAGGTGTATGAATACGACGCATGTCCCTACTACAACACCTCCACCAAGAAGAAACTGGCCTACGGCGCAGTCCCCGCGACGGCCACCGACCGGCAATGCTCCGTGGCTTTCTCGCTGAAACGCGCAATGAAAGCCAACGGATCGACGAAAACCTACCTGCAGGAAGCTGCCGCCAACCCCACGACACAGGAAAACCTGTTCTCTATGCGCACATACACAATCTGTCTCCCGACAAAGGCCGAGGGTCTCGGCGCGATCGTGAGCGCACTCAAAGCGTAAGCCCGCATGAAAAAAGCACTCAAATATCTCGTTATCCACTGCACCGCCACCCCGGAGGGACGCGACGTGTCATCCGCCGACATCCGGCGGATGCACACCGCACCCAAATCGGCGGGCGGTCGCGGGTGGAAACAGGTCGGTTATACAGACCTTATCCGGCTCGACGGCACAGTTGAACGTCTCGTGAACAACAACGAGGACGCATGGGTAGATCCGTGGGAAATCACCAACGGCGCGACAGGCTACAACTCCGTAAGCCGCCATATAGTCTATGCCGGAGGCTGCGACAAGGGCATGAAACCCAAAGACACCCGCACAGACGCGCAGAAAAGCGCGATGGCAGAATATGTGCGCGACTTCCACTCCAAGCACCTCAATGTGAAAATCATCGGCCACCGCGACCTCTCGCCCGACCTCAACGGGAACGGCGTGATAGAGCCTTTCGAGTTTATGAAAGCCTGTCCGAGTTTCGACGTGGCCGCATGGCTCAAAGAGATAGGCATAACACAGTAACAACCCCACTGAATGACTGAAACAATCCTTGCCGCAGCGGTGGCGATCATCACCGCGCCGCTCTCGGCACTGCTGACGGCCATATTCC
>NZ_BEWW01000223.1 GCF_002933955.1 Prevotella sp. MGM2 | reverse complement strand
CGTTGTAGGTGTCCATTATAATACGGCTCTGGTCTATGGCGGTGGTCGTGCCTGTTATGGCCTCCGTCCATTGCTGAACCTTTGGAACGCCCTGCACGAGAGCCATTGCAGCGGCGGAGTTCTCTTTGCCGAACAATTTGCTGAAAAGAGCGTCGTCGGCCATTACGGGTTTGAGTACCTGTAGACGCTCGGCAAGAGACTTTGATTTGTCGGTGAGGTCGTTTACACTTATCCCGGCTGCGGCGAGTTCCTCGTGCACATCCTTTGGCAGAAAGCGGCCTTGCGCGAGTGTAGACATCACGTTGCGCAGAGCCACGCCGCCCTCCGAACCTTTCTTGCCCGCCTTGTCAAGAACCTGTATGGAGGCGTTGGTCTCCTCAAAGGAAACTCCGGCGGCTTTCGCGGCCATACCGCACTGTTCAAGAGCCACCTTGATTGCGGGCAGCTCGGCAGAACCCTCACGTGCGGCAGCGGCCATTGTGTTCATCATTTCCCACATACGGTCGGAGGCCGCAAGAGGATCGTCGAGCGATACGCCGTATTGGTTCATCGCCGTTGTCAGAACCTCGGCTGCGGCGGTCGCATCGCCTTTCATCATCTTGCTAAGAGTTGCGACGTTCTCCCCCATGTGGTTGAGAGCTTCGCCTTTCTTGGTGAGCTCCGGCGAAAGCTGCGACAGCAGCAGTTTGTAGGATTCCACCGATCCGGCGGCAGAGATTCCGAATTCCTTTGCAGAGGAGCGGGCGTATTTTTCAACAATGGCAAGTTCCTCTCCGGCCGCGCCGGATATTGC
>NZ_BEWW01000222.1 GCF_002933955.1 Prevotella sp. MGM2 | reverse complement strand
GTGGTATATAGGCGTTCTTGTATCAACCGCCGAAACGACATTTGCCATAGGCAAAAACAACCTTTCGGATGGAACAATGGTGTGGTGCGACAGCCGCGATTGTAACACTCTTTTCCCGCTGATTGATTATCATGTTCAGAAGCGTTACTATCCATGGGATTCTGAAGCGGCAGAAAAGCAAGCCCGTGCAGATATGGACGGCAATATGAACACTGCAAAAATACTCGCTTTCAGCCCGACACACACGGCAGCGCGATGGGCAGCCTCGTCGCCGTCGGACTATGACGAGCAACGGTTCCTTCCGTCGTCGGGACAACTGTATATAATGTGGCTGAACCGCACAGCGATTAATGCTATAATACAGCAATACATGGATGCCGGAGAGGAGGGTTTTAACCTTTTGCCTTATCAGAATGACAAGGGACAATGGCAGACCCCTAACGGGCGTGGTGAGGTTTGGTGGTCAAGTTCCGTCTTCGATTCTCTCTGCTCGTGGGTTGTCGACTGCAATGGCGACATCTACGACTACATCAGACACTACCCTCACGACGTGCGGGCGGTGTCGGAATTTCAACGGAAAATGAACAACCAACCGGAACAACATATCGCCATAGGCTACGACAGTCTTTTGTCCGCCTATTATCAGTGCCGCCGCAACAAGGCGTGGACTGAGGCGGCTGCGGCCTTTGAGATACACTACGAGGCCGGGCTGCTGAAACTGCGCGACGAGATACAGGCCGGACGGTACAGGCCGCAGCCCTCGATCACGTTCCTCGTGGAATGGCCTACGCTGCGGGAGGTGTTCGCGGCGATGTTCCGGGACAGGATAGTGCAGACGTGGATCGCGCAGCGGATAGAGCCACTTTTCGAGGCGCAGTTCATCGCGGCGAGTTTCAACTGCCGCAAGGGTAAGGGTACGCTTGCCGCCGTGAAACATCTGCACGAGGCCATACGCGAGAAATCCGAGAACTACACCCGCGACTGCTGGGTTCTGAAATATGACCTCAAAGGTTTCTTCATGTCGATAAACCGGGCGATGGTGACGGATAAACTCTGCCGTTTCATCCGGGAGCGGTACAAGTGCGCGGACGTGGAGACGCTTGTCTACCTCACGCAGGTAACTCTGCTCAACTCCCCGGCGGAGGGGTGCATCATACAGGGCGACCCGCGCAAGTGGGAGGAACTGCCTCCGAACAAAAGCCTGTTCACCGTGCCGGAGGGGTACGGCCTCCCGATCGGAAACATCACCTCGCAGCTCGTGGCGAATTTTCTGCTTGACGAGACCGACCATTACC
>NZ_BEWW01000221.1 GCF_002933955.1 Prevotella sp. MGM2 | reverse complement strand
CGAATATTCGTGTAGCCAGTTCATTCAAACTTTTGTTTTCAAGGCTGTAACCGGAAACTTCTTGATTATAAAAGAGTGAAGTCGGTATGTTCAGAAACATACTCATAGAGTGAGGGTGGAATACAACCACTATCATTTCTGTATTGCCGTCAGCATACAAATGGGATGAGAAATTAACTTGTCCGCTGATGGTCAGTTTGTGTTGTGTAACATTCAGTTCAGGGATATATAACGGTGTTTGTTTATGGAAGATGATTTGAGGGCAACCGATAGGATAAGTAAAGGCATCCAGCGGTCGATTGCTCTTGAATACCCAATAATATCTTATATAAGGTTGCAGCAACTTACATGGCTTGTAAAATTTGAACTCCTCTTGAATCATTTTACAAAGGTACTTATTTTAGTAGTATCTTGTTTATTACAAGGTAGTTTTTAGTGCAAGGTGCAAGTATATATCTTTATATATAGCTTGCACCTTGCACTAACCGCAGAATATTTATTTTCAATGATTTGCATTTATCAAAAGAAAGCCGTATCTTTGAACCGTAGTTTTAGGCAGACAACGAACAGCCAAAAGGTGACAGAAAAGCGTTATTCTTGTAACCTAAGCTGTACCCCCTAAGGCTTTGACATGATGATAAGAAATTGAATTTCAAGGATATTGGGGAGTAGGTTTATAACCCTGTCTCTCCGCAATAAACGCTGAAAATCAGCAAATTGCAAAATGAACACCCAATTTTACACCCAAGAATGTAAGATTGGGTGTTTTTGTATTATTTAAGAAAACCGCTGAGCAATACAGAATCATTGCGGCGTTTTTTTATCATTTTCAATCACTTTATTTCATAATATAATTAAGTATTTTATGAAAACAAAATGACTATTCGATTGGAAGGTTATGCTGTTTCAAAAAACTAAGTTTGTCCCAGTAGCCCCTCTGATATACAATAAGATTGTTTTTGATATGGAAGAAACCGCAACCACGCAATCCCAATGGGTCTTTCCATTCCATTATTGCCCATTCTTCATCTTCAAAAATATTTTATACAAACCATCTTGGCTGTTGCAAACTCATCGGCAAACATCCGATATATAGCTTCTTTTCCTACTACAGGAGTGTTGGCTACCTGATGATTTACGGCATCATCTGCATATAATGCGGTAATTCCCGCCACATCGGATGCGTTGAAACAATCAATCCACTTTTTTAGTGTTTCTTTCGGCCTCATTTTTAATAAATAATAATTGTTATTCATTTGTGCGGGGACAAATATTGCTGCTTGTCATTTATGATGCAGACTTATAAGGACATTATTCTGTAATAAGTTGATACATCGTTGCAATATCCTCCGATGCCATTTCGAATTTTGATTTCTCAATCAAGATGTTTTGTCCCGTCATTATATAGGATGGAATGATACGAATGCCGTTATATAAAATCTCAGTATTACGCAATTTGTATGTGGATATGCTTGGGACAGCATTCTTCTTGGTCGCCTTCTTGCTTATCATATTAAAGGCTTTCTTTGCCACATCCCCCATAAGCATAATGACCCTGACATTGGGAAACAATGCAAGTTCTCTTTCCAGATAGGGCAGACTTTCCTCTATGCTCTCTTTTGAAACGGCATATTCGGTTTTGGGCATCTTAACGGCGTTGGTGATGTAAATCCTTTTGTTCAGGATATCCAGTGCGGAATCCACCTCTATCCCGGCTTTTCGGAACAACGGAATTGTCGTTCGCATATACGCGGCGTCCGGTTTTCCATAGAAATCATTTTCCGGATATGATGGGACAACCTCATTTATCATGATTGCGTGTATGGTTTCCGGTGTAACATTCACGTTATTAAAACGCAGATCAGTTTCACCTTCAAGGAATTGTTGTAATTCTTTTTGTATATTCATGATAATAGTTTGAGTAATTCTTCGTGGACTTGTCCGTTTGTTCCGGCTATTTGGCTTCCTAGAGCCGGGGTAAGTGTATTTCCATTCCAGTCGGTCACTTTTCCTCCGGCCTCTTGCACTAGAAGCATCCCTGCCGCATAATCCCACGGATTTAAATATGCTTCGAAATATCCTCCCTGTCTGCCACATGCGGTATATGCTAACTCCAAGGCAGCTGACCCCAATCGTCGGATATCTTGTGAGTTTTCATAGACTTTGAGAAATTTGGTGAAATTTTCTTGTGCCAGTTCTCTTTTAGCAGTGCCAATACCGATTATGGTTTCCGAGAGTGTTTGGGCAGAGGAAACGTGTATGGGTGTGCCGTTCAACAAACTTCCTTCCCCTTTGATGGCAGAAAAAAGTTCATCGTGAAACGGGTCATAGACGATGCCCATGACAATCTCCTTCTGGCAACAAAGAGCCAATGAAACCACGCTATGCTGATAGTCGTGCATGAGGTTGGTAGTGCCGTCAACGGGATCAAGAATCCAGTAATTGTCTGTATCCATTTGCTGTAAGCCGGTTTCCTCGCCGAGAAACTGTATGTCTGGTGCAAGTGTATAGAGTGACTTTTTCAGAAAATCCTGTATTGCAATGTCCACTTGCGTAACGTAATCGGCAATTCCTTTTTCTTTCACATGGGCTGCCATTTCCCTGTTTGTGATTATTCCCTTGGTCTCTTTTACCAAGTTAATTATGTGTTGTATGTCCATGTTGGTTTATAGGGCTTAATTTAATGGTTTGTAATTATATACGATTGGCTCCAAAATTTTTAATCGGAAATGGATTCGTTGTACCTCTACCTGTAGGGTGCGTTTGAATTTCTACATCCAAATATATGCCTTCAAATTGAAATAGCAAAAGATATTCGGAGAATTTTAGATTTTTCTATAACTTATAATGGCTTGTTAATTAATGGTGTTTTGTGATTCGTTTAGGAAAATCGTAGACGGGTGAAAGGTAAATTATAAAAGGATTATGCGATAAATTCTGTAATGCTGTTTACACATTGCCGTGTTTGCAGGAGAGGGTGTGTGAATTTGAATTAATTAAACTCAAACTATCTGTTTGCGGTATTACGGCAACAGATAGTATGCTTATTTTTGCGGGAAAATGGGTTGTTGATGATGGAAAGTTATTCTTAATTATGTGCTTGATTTGACTCATCGGCTTCGTGAGCTATTCATAAACCGTAAATATAAAGGAAAGCTAGGCCGCAATGTTCTCTCTTTGTGAGGCTCATAACAAAAAAGAATGGAGCACGGGCGGATATCTGTCCGAAACGGTTCTCCTTATAATCAGACAGATAACATCCCAATGACAGGAACCACAAATAATTAAAAACAGTGAGATTATGAAATTGGCAGAAACTCTCAGCTTACGGGCTGATTTGCAAAAAAAAGGATATCGCAATTGGAAGTCCGGTTGAAAAATAATGCCCGGATTCAGGAAGGTGAAGAACCTGCGGAAAATCCTCAGGAACTTATGGAAGAACTGAACAATCATCTGAATGCTTTGGAAACATTGATTTTCAGAATTAATAAGACCAATATGGTTACTTTGTCCGAAGGTATGAGGCTTACGGAAATGATTGCGAAAAAAGATGTTCTTGCATTGCGCATTTCCGTACTTCGTTCTGTGGCGCAATCGGCTATGGGCAGTTTGGAACGTTATTCGGCAAATGAAATCCGTTATGTCCGTACGCTTGATGTCGCTGATTTGCAAAAACAAATAGATTCGTATTCCAGGCAATTGCGCGAATTGGACGTATAAATCCAGCAACTGAATTGGTTGACGGAACTGGTTTGAGAATAATTCCGGTAGTTCTTTAGATAGGGCGAGTATATCTCTGGCAATTGAGAATGAATTGCTGAATCTACTTGCAGATGAAGGCGGAAGCGGAGCATAGCGCAAAAAGAATCGTAATGCTCAGTATGGTTACACGCTCAAATTGCAGGCTGCATTGTTACTACCATGTACTGACTATTGAAGAGAATGAGGGTGGAGTGGTGGGATTTTTTTGTTTTAATTAGGAACGAACGGATTCCCGGAGAGGGGTGAGCCGCGGAATGGCCGTGGCCTTGTTTCTTGTAATATTTTGGCATTTAGATCATTGTGCAGGCGTGTCAGTTTTCAGCATAATCTTTTCATATCTATTTTCCCGTGGCCGGTGTTTGTCTGCATTGCCGGCCATAAGTGTGCAGGGAAGAAGAGGATGAAGTGAGGGGGCAGGTCTCGTTATGTGATTTTTTTATAAAAATGTCTCATTTCGGGAAAAAAGATATACCTTTGCTCTCCGTGGTGCCGTAACAGCAGTCGCCGGTGCCGCCGCACAGATACTTTTGAAAACGAAACAATTCTATAAAAACTCATGACGAAAGGAAAAGTTGATGCCCTGCTGGGCATTGTCTTCGGTGACGAAGGCAAGGGTAAGGTGGTGGATTTCTTTACACCGCGTTACGATGTAGTGGCCCGCTTTGCCGGCGGTCCCAATGCCGGACATACCATCATTTTTGACGGAAAAAAATTTGTACTCCGGTCCATTCCCTCCGGAATATTCGATGAGGGCAAGATCAATATCATCGGCAACGGCTGTGTGATTGCCCCCGACCTTTTTATGGTTGAGGCCCGCGAGCTCGAACAGGCCGGTTATTCCCTTACCGAACGTCTGCATATCAGCCGGCGCGCCCATCTTATATTGCCCACCCATCGTGTGCTCGACCGTGCCTATGAGGCCGCCAAAGGCAAGAACAAGGTAGGCACCACCGGTAAAGGTATCGGCCCCACCTATAGCGACAAGGCAGCCCGTGTGGGATTGCGTGTGGGAGATATCCTGAACGGTTTTGAGGCCAAATACCAGGCGCTCAAAGCCCGCCATGAGCAGATACTCCGCGACCTCGGATTCACCGATTACGATATTGCTGAAGAAGAGCGCCAGTGGATGGAAGGCATAGAGTATATGCGTCGTTTCCCGCTCACTGATACGGAAGTGATCATCAACCGCGCTCTTGAGGAAGGCAAGAGCGTATTGGCCGAAGGCGCACAGGGATCGTTGCTCGACATCGACCACGGCACTTATCCGTTTGTATCGTCGTCCAGCACTACGAGCGGCGGTGTGTGTACCGGTTTGGGAGTGGCGCCCAACAGGTTCGACCGTATTTTCGGTATTTTCAAGGCTTACAGTACGCGGGTTGGGTCAGGTCCGTTTCCTGTGGAACTGTTCGACGAGACGGGCGACACCATCCGCCGCATCGGTAATGAGTTCGGAGCAGTTACGGGCCGCAATCGCCGTTGCGGCTGGCTGGATCTTGTGGCGTTGAAGTATGCCATTATGATTAACGGTGTGACGGACCTTGTGATGATGAAAGGCGATGTGCTTGATGATTTTGACACCATCAAGGTATGTACCGCTTATACCAAGGACGGAGAAACTGTAACGGATATGCCCTACGACACCGAAGGGTGGCAGCCCGTTTATGAGGAACTGCCAGGATGGAAAACGCCGCTTTCGGCCCTTCGCGACGAAAAGGATTTTCCGCAGGCTTTCAAGGATTATATCGCTTACGTGGAGCAGGCTACCGGCACGCCGGTAAGCATCGTCTCTGTCAGCCCCGACCGTGAGGCTACGATTATACGCTGATACCCTTTTTTATTTTGCTTTTAAACAAACAGCCGTGCCGCAGCAAACTCTTGCTGCGGCACGGCTGTTTTTGTGAGAGTTTTTTTTGTGTTTCTTACGTGTGGATGAGATCGGGTGGCAGGTTTCCTCCCGTTTTTGTCTGCGATGCCCCGGTGGCCGTCATGCTGTCTGTTGTTGTGCTGTGGGATGGTGATGGATTTTAATTTTTGCTTCTTTTCTTTTTCCTCGTTGTCGAAGTTGTACGTGATGTGCGGTAGCGCATGGAAGGAAAAGCTTCTGTGCACCCCGTTCCGGCAGTGTCCTTTCAGGCGGCCGTAGGGGTGCTGTAATCGGAAATGGATGTATCTATTATATAATAATGTGTTACTAAAATGGCAACAGTAAAAATTAAATTCCGTGCTTCTTCTGTCGGCATGAAGGAAGGCACGCTTTTCTTTCAGGTGATTCACAAGCGTGTGGCAAGGCAAGTGTCCACCGGTTTGAAACTCTATCCCCACGAATGGGACGCCGCTCATGGCGGCGTGGTTTTGCCTCCCGATGCAGACGATGTCCGTCGCGCTTATCTGGTGGCGTTGGAGGAGAGGGCCGTCAGGGGAGTGGACGGTCTCAGAAACATTGTGATGAGGCTTGAGCGTTGTGGCAGAGACTATACGGCCGACAGGGTGGTGGAAATGTTTTTGCAGCCCTCGGCCTCCGACCGTTTCCTGTCGTTTGGGCGGAGGCTGGTAAGGGAACTCCGGTCGGTGGGGCGTGAGCGTACAGCCGAAACCTACACTACGGCTCTCAACAGTTTTGAACGCTTCAGGAGAGGTGATGACGATGTTTATCTTGACGAAGTGGATTCCAGTCTGATAACGGCTTATGAGACATGGCTCAAGGCGAGCGGCATTTGCCCTAACAGCACATCGTACTATATGCGTAACCTCCGGGCTGTTTACAACCGTGCGGTGGATAAGGAACTCACTGCCCAGCGCCACCCTTTCAAACATGTCTATACCGGAATAGACAAGACGGTGAAGCGCGCCGTGCCGGTGAGAGTCATCCGTCAGATACGGGAAATGGACCTTTCTTTCAATCCCTCCATGGACTTTGCGAGGGATATTTTTATGTTCAGTTTCTACACCCGCGGCATGTCGTTCATCGACATGGCTTATCTTAAAAAGAAGAACCTTCAGAACGGTATTCTTTCATATCGCAGGCAGAAAACGGGGCAGCAGCTTTTTGTGAAATGGGAAAAGCCTATGCAGGAAATCATTGATAAATATGACACTTCGTCTTCGCCCTACCTGCTGCCTGTCATAAAGAATAACGGAAAGGACGCGTGGCGGCAGTATAAGAATGCGGAGCATCTGGTGAATAACAAACTGAAGAAAATAGGCATGTTGCTTAAACTGTCCATTCCCCTGACCACTTATGTTGCCCGCCACGGTTGGGCCAGTATAGCCAAAAGTAAGAATATCCCCATTTCCACTATCAGCGAGGCCATGGGGCACGATTCGGAAGGGACTACCCGTATTTACCTCGCTTCTCTTGATGCATCGGTGGTGGATAGAGCCAACAGCCTTATTCTTAGGTCTATTTAAGCCGTGAAATGAAGAAAAAAGAATGAAGGAAATATATGGCAAAACAGACGTTCTCTCCCTAAGAGAAGTATTTATATGGCAAAAGTAGTAAAAAAAGCACGAAGTATTATTAAATTCATTAAAAAAATAAAGGTTTGTGCCGAAAAAAGTTGTGCAAAGCGCTTAAAAGTGCTTTAAAACATATTTTTCAAGGTTTTAACAGTCAAATCAAGATTAACATTTTTAACCTTTAGTTACATTTGCTATGCCAAAAATAGAGTTAATTCTATTAAAGTTGAAAAAGTATGTATTGGAATTTTAACAAGAATACTTGGACTTTGAATTGTAATACGGGGATTTATCAAAAGAAATAGGGCAAAAATAGGGTCAAGCCGAAAACACGGTGCATGAATTTTGAGAAAAGTGTTAAAT
>NZ_BEWW01000220.1 GCF_002933955.1 Prevotella sp. MGM2 | reverse complement strand
CATAGCCTTCTTCGCCACCATCATAGCCTTCTTTGTCCTGCTGGTCACCATCCTTCCACAGAAAGCCATCGACGAAGTAGGATTCCTCCACCGCATGGAGACCTGGAAGTCGCGCATCACCTCCCACACCCAGGAAACCACCAACGACACCCTCTTCCTGCAGGAACACGCCCAGGAGGCCCACGCCAACATAGCCATCGCCTCCAGCAACATCGTAGGCAAGATGCCCGGCAACTCCGACCAGCGCGACCACCTGTCGCAGGCTTTCTCCGACTTCATCTACGCCATCATCATTGAGGAGATGGGCATTTTCGGCGCCCTGCTCGTACTCTTTCTCTACATCATCCTCCTCTTCCGGGCCGGCCGCATATCCAGCCGGTGCGAGCGCAGTTTTCCGGCCTTCCTCACCATGGGGCTGGCACTCCTGCTCGTCATCCAGGCCATGATCAACATGCTCGTGGCCGTAGGCCTCATACCCATCACCGGCCAGCCCCTGCCCCTCATCAGCCGCGGCGGCACCTCCACGCTCATCACCTGCGTCTACTTCGGCATGATGCTCAGCGTGAGCCGTTATGCCCGCAAGAACGACATTCCAGCACAACACGACAACCCCTCCGGAGCCGACTCCGCCGAACAGGCATTCCACAGCAACGAAGGCCTCGCATAGCAGGCCATGCCCTATAACCGCCAGCAACGCTCCCACCTATTCCACAAAACTTTCATGACACATCTGCGCCTCATCCTCCTGACACTTCTGTCGCTTCCGGGCCTCCTGTCCCTCACTGCGGCCGAAAACAAGAAAAAACGTCCGCGCGTGGCCCTTGAGACCACTGCCGGCACCATCATCGTCACGCTCTTCGACGAAACACCCGTCCACCGCGACAATTTTCTCAAGCTGGTGCGCGAAGGCTATTACGACGGCCTGCTCTTCCACCGCGTCATCAAGGACTTCATGATACAGACCGGCGACCCCGACTCACGCAACGCCGCTCCGGGCGCACAACTGGGCGAAGGCGGACCTGACTACACCCTCCCCCTGGAACTGGCCTGGCCCTTCCGCTACCACTACCGCGGAGCCGTTGCCGCCGCCCGCGAAGGCGACGACGTCAATCCCCAGCGCTGCAGCAGCGGTTCGCAATTCTACATCGTGTGGGGCAAACGCATCAGCGCCGACGCATGGACCGGCTTCAGCAACAGTCTTTACGACATGAGCGGCGGCGCCCTTGAATACACTCCCGAAATGGCCGCCACTTACCGCAGCACGGGCGGAACGCCCCATCTCGACGGACAGTACACCGTGTTTGGCGAAGTCACTGCCGGCCTCAAATTCGTCAAACACATACAGGCCGTTGCCACCGACCGCAACGACCGGCCGCTGGAGGACGTGAAAATCATCCGGGCACGCGTAATGGAGGACTGACCCCATACTAGGAGAACCGGACATTTTCCCTACCCCATTCTGCCACAGGGCCTGGAACCTCATGCGGTTTCAGGCCTTTTCCGTGACCATTCGCTTTAACATATTTAAC
>NZ_BEWW01000219.1 GCF_002933955.1 Prevotella sp. MGM2 | reverse complement strand
CTTAAAGACCATGAAAAAGTTAACAGCATCATTAGGCATTGCTTACATGACTTTATTGTCTGCAACAGCACAGACCATTGATTTGTTCAACTGGGCTGGAAAAGACATTATTCCTAAAGAGCAGTTCATTACATTCTATGAAAAAGACACTACCGGTTATACTGCCATTGAAAAGAAATATCCATTATATAAATACCAAGAAACCGACATCACTTCCTCAAATGGAAAGCACCAATACAAGATTTCAACAGGAAGTTTTTCTCCTCAAGAAGAAATGGGAAATGCTTACGAATACTTTGACATTTCCAATAACGGAAAAAGAATCATGAGAGAATGGGGGAAAGCTCTTCTATGGGATGTCAGATTATTGACAATGGATAAAAATGACAGAGCACATTATATTAAAGTACCATTGGATAATGATAGTTTTGCCCTATTATTTGCAGGCTGTATTTTCGATGGTGACGAAGAGGCCGGTGAAATGATTATCGTTGTGGTCAACCAAGATAAGGCCACCGTGGTTTTCGACAGGCCGGCTTTTGCCTGTGCATTCACACCGGCTCCCAATTTTGCCATTGAATTTACTGAAAAAGTCAGCTATACCACAATAGTTCTTGAAGGATTGGAAATGCCCGGAGATATTATTCCGGCACCTAACGCCACCAAACACAAGATATGGAAGGAAGGCAACATGCTCA
>NZ_BEWW01000218.1 GCF_002933955.1 Prevotella sp. MGM2 | reverse complement strand
AAATTTAACACTTTTCTCAAAATTCATGCACCGTGTTTTCGGCTTGACCCGTATTCTTCTACCTTTTTACACAATTCATTATCATTATATAATATTATTACTCGCTTAAAATAGTTTGTTCGAGTTGTCCCATACCTATTTTCAGGAGACTTCATGCGAGAGTCCTTCAAATAAACCTGTTCTTCAGTCGTATATTCATGCACTACATGAAGAGATTGATTGTTAAAAAGCCACGACCTCCCGTCATGGCTTGCATTTCTATCCCATAAATCTACATCCTTATGCAAGAAAAACTCGTTGTTGCCCCAAATATTTGACCATTGTAGTGAAGACGCATATTTGTCATTATATCTTGAGGTATATAAATCTATCAACTGTTGATAGGTCGTATAGTCTTCGGAAACTAAACAAATACGAGCAATTGAGTCTTGGAATGATGTCACAACAATATCTACACAAAGCGGACTTTCCTGTTCGGGTAAAAAAATATTAGACTTAAAACGAACAATGTTATCTCCTCTATTTTGTTTAATATCCCATATCTTTTTATCTTTAACGGCCTTGTTAATCATAGAAGATATAGGCTGACCTAAAATTAAGCCGCCAAATGATAAACTGACTATTGAATCGGAAGCTGTTTTTAAATTGGCCTCTTTTTCGGCCTGTTCTTTTTCATAATCACTAACCTGTCCTTTTTTATTTGAGCCTTGACAACCTGCAAAAAAATACACAATCGCTACAGGTATCAGCATCACTGTCAGTAACTTTTTCATATTGATGTAATTTTAATTATTTTACAGGGTTGTTTTATGCTTTATTTCGTTCAATGATAACATTTATAACTCCTGCGAGTTTTTGAGCCTTTGATACGTTATTGCCGATTTTCAATGCGATAGTAGGCTCTTGTATGCTATTCACGTTGATATACAGCGTGTATTTATGTATAGTCGTAGTTTGACTTGTCGCGTTGTCCGAGATATTCTTTTTTGCCGTAGCTGCACCTGCGACTGCTCCCAATCCACCCGTAAGATGTAATAGACAAGACTTAATCTGACAATATTATTTCTGCTTAATTGTTTTTTCCAAACACCCTGCAGTCAACATATCTGCGGTTTGAAGAATGGTTACAAGTGGAGATTTTTCCATAGCAGAACGATAGGCATACCGAGTACTACTACCCTGTTCTGTCATTTCAAACATGCCCATGTGCCAACGAATAGCCAAAAGTTCCTCTTGCTTAAGGCGCATAAACCATCCCATTATAACACAAGTCTTTTCACCATGTCCAAAGGGGAATTCATCTTGAATTTCATACCCTGTATAACTCTCCCACTTACCTAATTCGTTTTTACGCCATTTTTCTGTCTTCTTGTAAATTTTAGTTTTACATAAATCATGAAAAAGCGTAGCAATTGCAAGACTTTCAAGAGAAACTAATTCTGTAAAAGGAGATGATCCAGACTCTATGGCCGGTAAAACAACCGTTTCATAAAGTTTACAAGCCGTATGGAAAACATTTAGGGAATGACGGCATAAACCACCATCTTCGTTAAGATGAAACGAAACAGAGGAAGGAGCTGTATAGAAATCTGTTTTCTGATCTATATACTGAAGCAAAGATTCTATGCCTTCACGTTGAATATTTTGGCGACAAAGACATATAAACTCTTCTTTATTAGAAGCTATTTCGAGTGGAGTCATAATTTTCTATAAATATTGAGAGACTGTTTTATATTCATAATGTAATCAACAGTACCCCATGAGATTAATCTGATTTACATTTTATAAGCCGGACTATTTCACCAATCCAAAGCACCAAAGAGGTGGCAATTATTATAATTAACCAATCTGCCATAGACAAAGGCATCACATTAAACATTTTTCCTCCGAAGCTAACAATAAACACCTGCCCCACAATAATGAGCAAAGCTATCAGAACAAAACCTCCACACCCTTTAAAATGTAGAGCTGAACGCCCTGTCATAAATGCACGCGCATTAAACATATTCCAAAACTGAAGCATGACAAAAGTAGTAAAAAAAATACTTAGTTCTACAGGAGACAAATGTCCATCAGCAGAACAACGGAGTTTCAAATCTACAATATCGACAAGACTAGTTATATCGTATTTTTTGAAAAAAAATAAAAGTCCGAACAGCAATACTGTAAAAAATATTCCCATACCAGCAATATTATTTCGCATCGCTCTATTAATAATAAATGCGTCCCGCAAACGTGGTTTATCCTTCATCACCGCTTCAGAAGGAGGCAGTGATGCCAAAGCCATAGCTGCAAAAGTATCCATGATCAGATTAACCCAAAGCATTTGTGTTACCGTTATAGGAGACTGCGTACCAAGAAACGCTCCAATCAGAACAATGAGACAGGCTACAACATTTACTGTCATTTGGAAAAGGATAAAACGTTGAATATTCTGATAAAGTGAACGCCCCCACATAACAGCACGGGTAATACTTGCAAAAGAATTATCTATAATCGTAATATCACTGGCTTCCTTAGCCACAGAGGTGCCATCCCCCATCGACAAGCCAACATGCGCAGCCTTCAAAGCAGGAGCATCATTAGTACCATCACCAGTAACAGCAACCACTTGTCCTTTATTCTGCAAAGTTTCCACAAGACGTTTCTTATCCATAGGACGAGCACGTGAAATAATTTTCAACTCCATTATACGGTCTTCCAGTTCTTTATCAGTAAGAGCAGCAAACTCTGGACCGGTAATGATATTGCAATCGCCATCATCTTTTTTCCATAGGCCGATCTGCCGGCCTATCTCACGCGCTGTAACCGAAGTGTCACCTGTTACAATCTTCACACTAATACCAGCTGATAAGCATTCCTTGACTGCCGCAGGAACATCAGCTCTAACCGGATCGGCAATAGCCACAATACCTAGAAAGATCAAACGGTCAGCAATCAAAACATTATCGACAATTACATCTTCAGAATCCTCCAATTCCTGACAAGCAAAACCAAGTGTCCGCATAGCTTGATTCTGAAAATCACGCAATTGCTGCTCCACATCGTTTTTCGTCATTCCTCCGTCTATACAACAGCACATGCCCATAACTATTTCAGGAGCCCCTTTAACATAAAGCATCTTCTTACCTGTAACAGACGATTTAACAACGGTTGCCATCATTTTTCGCTCTGTCGTAAAAGGAAGTTCGCCAATAACCAAAGCGCGTTCCTTTATCTTAAGAAAATCAATGCCATAACGATGAAGCCACAAGAGCAAAGCACCTTCTGTAGGGTTTCCCAACACAGACGGCTCTTTCGGATTTGACAAATCAAGATTGGCCGTAGTATTCACGGCAATCCCCTCTGCTATAAGTTGTGCTCTCTCACTCCCATTTAGCAGCTGGTGCTCAAGAGCGTAAAAACGTGTTTCACTAACACGCATCTGATTCTGGGTCAGTGTTCCTGTTTTATCCGTACAAATAACGGTAGTCGCTCCCATCGTTTCACAAGCATGCATCTTACGAACCAAATTATTAGTCTTGAACATACGACGCATACTATATGCCAGACTCAACGTGACAGCCATTGGAAGTCCCTCAGGAACCGCCACAACAATTAATGTCACTGCCACCATAAAAGTTTGCAACAAATTTGACAACAAAGCCAGCCAATCGTACTCAGATGTAGACAAAAAGAAATGCAAAGTCCGGCCTATAATAATCAAAAGTGCCAAAGCATAACTTATCTTTGAAATTTTGCCGGCTAATCCTTCAAGTTGTTCATTTAAAGGTGTTTTCACACTATTATCTATCTGAGCTGCCACAAAAACCTTTCCGCTTTCAGTTTGATCACCTACAGCCATAACACGAAAGACACCATGTCCTTCCATTACTTTCGTACCGCGCATTACACAATTAGACGGAAAAGTAGCATCAGGATCGAATGAAGCCTCATCGATAGTTTTAGCACACATAGGTTCACCGGTCAATGTTGACTCGTCAACCTGAAGAGAAGTAGCTTCAAGAAGCATTCCATCTGCAGGTATATCATTTCCCGTAGACAGAATGACAACATCACCCTTCACAATCTCTTTTTTAGGAATCTGCACATTACGGCCATTACGAACCACCTGTACAGGCTCATCGTCATTCACCTTATTCAGCAAATCAAACTCTTTGTCAGCCTTCATTTCAAAATAGAAGGCTAATCCAGTAGACAACAATATGGCAACAAAAATACCTATCGGTTCAAAAAAGACACTACTGTTCCCGTTTTCTTCTCCCGGACCGAAGAACTCATAAAAAGAGATACCTACAGAAAGTAGTCCGGCCACAAAGAGAATAACGATAAGCGGGTCACTGAGTTTTCGGAAAAACTTCTTCAATACAGATTCTCTGTCCGGTGTAGTCAAAACATTATAGCCATTTTCTTTACGGCTTTCCACGACCTCAGCATCAGTCAATCCTTTATAGGATATGTCTTTTTGTTTATCCATATCAATAGTCTTTATTTACCCATCAGGGCATTAAATATTTATCTCCTGTAGTTTTTATTATGATTTTCTTGTATTCATTGGAAAAACCAGGGCGATCGGGAGTTTCGCCTAATCCATCGGAAGTAAGTGTGAACTTGCCGTCCTTTTCCGGCTTCACAGCCTGATCGTTGTACTTAACGATAAGATATTCGCCAAGTTGCTTCCAATGCGACAACATATTCTGAGCACATTCCACCCCATAATCAGTCAGATAGCGCTTTGCTTTGGAAGGATCAAGTTTTAAAAGTCTCATCGCCTCCAACTCTACAGAATGCTGGTTCCCCATATATGAATTTTCCAGTTCTTCGCGCACTTTCTCTAAACTTGGGAACAGCTGGCTGTAACGCGGATAAGTCATATTGGCCACCCAATTACAAACCCAAAAAGCCGACTTCCAAGAAAAAGTAACATCATCTGCAGTTTTTACATCATAACACTCAGGCACTGCCGTTGCAGAGCAATAAACTGGAGTATAGGCTACCATATTGGGATCATCATTACCAAACCAAAGAACTCCGCCCACAGCATCTGGCAAACTCCCACGCATCTGAGCCACAACAGTGAAAGCTGTTTGTTGTGTAGAAATGGGTCGTTCGTTGAAATAAGTATTACCTTCATATTCAAAGGTTAGGGGCGTAGGCCGATAAGGCGCATTGTAGATACCACTACCCGCATCACAAGTCATATCGAATACAGTACCCTCATAATGGTCACGATTGCTTGCCATAACATCTTTAAGGCTCAATTTCTGCCGAGGCTTAAAATAAAGCGGCATAACTTCCGACGTACCGATATGCTTACCATCAACAAAAGGAAGATAACGCGACATTCCATCTACCCATTTGTTGAAAAAACTCCAAACACGGGCCTCACAAAAGCGAATGGCTGAAAAATCTGCAGGAGCATAAGCGTCTGCAAAAGAAAAATCTGCATCTTTACCACTAAAGTAACCATGCTTACGGGCAAACGATATGACATCCTTCGAATAGAGCACATTCTTCTTGTCCTTCAAGTCAAATTTATGAATACGGCTTTGATTGGCATGTGCGGCAATACAGTCATCTGGAATTCGCACAGCCACCCATACAGCTCCTTTTTCACCCGTTCCTTTACCAATCATTTCCAGTATCCATATCTCGTTGGGGTCTGCAATAGAAAAACTTTCTCCACTGCTGGCATAACCATACTGCTGAACAAGAGTCGTCATAACCTGAATGGCCTCACGGGCTGTTTTAGAACGTTGAAGAGCTATAGCCATCAAACTGACATAATCAATGACACCGGCAGTATCGACTAACTCCGGACGTCCTCCGAAAGTTGTTTCAGTAACAGCCACCTGATGTTCATTAATATTTCCCATAACACTATATGTTATCTCCGCCTCAGGTATCTCACCCAAATAATGATTGGTATCTCCATCAACCACACGCCGCATAGTCCCTTTAGCATGACGAGCAGCCGGATAATAAAGCAATTTGCCATACATGCCATAACTATCGGCATTATAAGTAATGAATGCCGACCCGTCAGCCGATGCATTCTTTCCTACAAGAAAACTGGTGCAGGCCCCGGCTACCTCCCACGTGAGGGCAAACGCCAACAGTAAAATAAATCTACGCATTTTCATTTATTACAAAAGTATCAATATTCTATTTAGAAACAGGTCAGTGAACAGCCTTGAACGACATATCCAAGCCTTTCACTGAATGGGTCAATGCACCAACGGAAACATAATCAACCCCACACTCTGCATATTCGCGCATTGTGTCGATGGTGATTCCGCCACTGGATTCCGTTTCAAACTTACCATCTATCATTTTCACGGCTTTACGAGTGTCTTCCACTGAAAAATTATCCAACATGATACGGTCGGCCTTACCATTCTCCATGACTTGCCGTATCTCATCAAAATTCCGCACCTCAATTTCAACCTTCAGATTAAGACCTTTCTCCCTCTGATAAGCCTCGCAACGATCAAGGGCATTTGAAATGCCACCAGCAAAGTCTACATGATTATCCTTAAGCAGTATCATGTCAAAAAGTCCGATCCTATGGTTGACTCCGCCACCTATTTTCACGGCTTCCTTCTCCAGCATACGCATGCCGGGAGTTGTTTTACGTGTATCAAGCACCCGTGTTCCGGTACCTTCCAGACGCTTCACATATTTAGCAGTCATGGTAGCAATACCGCTCATACGCTGCATAACATTAAGCATCAGTCTTTCTGTCTGCAAAAGACTGCGCACCTTTCCGGTAACAAGCATCGCCACATCGCCAGGCTTTACTTCTGCTCCATCGTTAATAAAGATTTCCACCTTCATCTCCGGATCAAATCTGTGGAATATTTCCTTGGCTATGCGCATACCGGCAAGAATACCAGTCTCCTTAATGAGTAACTTCGACTGCCCCATAGCCTCTTCAGGAATACAACAAAGAGTGGTATGGTCGCCGTCACCTATGTCTTCAGAAAAAGACAAGTCTATCAATCTGTCATTCAATTCGTCTACTGTATACATGATGTTTTTATGATGTTTTAATTGTAAATACAAGAAATGACAGATTAGGAAATGTACGAACAGACGTTTCATTTCCCAATCTTGCAATACATTTATTTAATAAACCAGTCTCACATTGTCAACCCAGAAAGTATTTCCCACGCTGCCGACATAGGCTCCTCCATGACTGGAATCAAACTGCAAGACCAGATGGGTTGGAGTTTCATCAGCATCAGCCCATCCTTCCTCCATGATCTTCACCATTTTCCCCTTACTGTTACGGGCATATTTGACATTGTCACCAGTTGTCAGCCCCATATAAGACTGATAAAATGATTGTCCGGTTATGTTTCCGTAATGAATGTCGAAACGGGCATTATTAACCCATCCGCTAGTGTTATTTCCAAAACGGTGAACCAACGTTCCCACACGTTTAGCGTGAATATTGCCATTGCTGTCCTCCCAACGTTTCTGCAAGTAGAGAATAACATCCGGCATATCCTTGCCGCTTACAGTCTGTACCTTGCTGAAACCGGTCTGACGAACACGATTGGGACTTCCGGAGAGTTTTACACGATAATCGAACATAAGCGCCTTGGGACGTTTTCCGAATTTCAATCCGGCATTGAGCTTGCTCATCGGATTCTTTGTACCGGTAATAGGCTCCAATGTCTGTCCCAAATAAATGGAACCTGCAGCAAGAACCTTAATATTGACCAAGCCAAGTACTTTACACTCTTCGAGATGCGTATAGAGTTTGGCACAATATCCATGACCGGCACGAGCTTCCTTGTAAACCGAAACATTCGTCTTCGTTATGCCCGACACCTTTGCCAGCACATTGGATGTGGCCCAAGGCGAACCGCCTTGATTCGTATAAGGATTATTATTGTTCCAGGTGCCGTTAGGGGCTATTTCATAAAGTGTTTTTGTTTTTCCGCCAAGCACACCACTTTCTTTGATGTTGCGTGTCAGCCAGGTATCGAAATTACCGAAATTGAGATAAACGATGCTCTCGTCGGTTTTATTCTTTTCATCCTGCCCGTAAACCTCATTGGTGCGGCCGGCAGCAAAAACTGCGGAACTTCCTCCAAAAGCCAGAAGGATTATTCCTAAAGACAATTTTTTTGTCATCATTGGCATTTATGTTATTTTGATAAAGTTTTTTTTGATAAAGCCGGCTTTCTGACGTCATCATAGGATTAAGATTTCAGAAAGCCTCATTAATATTAAACAAGAAACTGCCTCCATCGCGTGTAAAACCGTAATCAAGGCGTACATTAATACGTTTTTTGAATTCCCAGCGATAACCTATGCCGAAATTGGGTAAAGTACGCTGCCAGCGTAATGTTTCAAACTCAGGAAACACCTGTGCGGCTCCCGCCCATACAGCAATGCCATTGCGTTTCCACACATGCTGGCGCAATTCCACCTGAAGTTCCATGATGTTCTTGTCACGATAGCGTCCTTCATAATACCCCCGCATACGACTGTTTGAACCGGCCTCGCTCATCAGACACCAAGCTGGATTACCATAATTAAAGCGTGAATGCCACTCGCCGGCCAACACACCTCCCCGCCACAACTTACGATAAGTGCTCACTGTAAGGTCTGTGGTCGAAAAACAATAGTCATTGCCTAAGAAACGCGGTGTAAAAGTTTGCTCCAGTTGCAGGAACCAGCCACGATAAGCATTAAGCATGAAGTCTCGCGAGTCATACGTAAGATTAAAGCCGATGGTTTGGGCATGGATTCTCAGATCTTCACCACGAAAGAGGTGCTTACCTTTTTCTTCCACATCACGCGCCTGCACATATTGATAGTTTATAACCGGCCCCAGATAAGTATTGGAAGCAACCCTAAACATGAAGCGCGCCATCGCGTCTAATTTTATACGCCGATAATCCGTTTCATTATCATCCTTTTTTCCATTCTCAAACCCTATTCCCCAAAATTTAGTGGGAAAGGTGTACATATAAAGTCGATAGTCCAATCTGTAGCGGTCGTGCCTGAATATATTGTTACCTTTTACACCCATCATGAGAAACCCCTTGGTGGTTATATCCCCATAGAGAGTTACGTTGGATTTAGGCAATAAAGTGTCAGCACGGTCGAGAGAATAAAGTCCGGTAGCCACCACGCCCAGTCCCAATCCTACAGTTGAGGAATAATGTGGGCCAGGCAACACGCCGAAGTCAAACTTTTTACCCGCATGACGGTCGGCATTAAAGAAGTAATCAGCGACACGGCGTAACACGCTGCGTTTGCGGGCATCAGTCTGCTCCACCAACGTATCGCCAACAGCGGTGGCAACTGTCAGCGTATCGGTCACTTGACCGAGACTTCCAACCGGCACCGACATGAAAGCGAAGAAGACGAGCAAATATGTTTTATTTAATTTCATTCAACGTGCAAAGTTAGTATAACATAACTTATCAGCAAAGAAAATAAGTATTTTTAAACGCCCTTGTTTTCCCATTCGAAACTGCTTAAAAATCCGCTTAAAACAAGTTTACTTTCCTATCATCACAGTCCTTTTTGTCCATTGTACCTTTCACGCAAACCTTCCTCTAACCAGCTTCAAGACTTTAACAACCGGACTCCACACCTGCAAGCCCAGGCATTTTAACACTATTTGCTTTTGGAAGAAAAATGTTGTATCTTTGCATAGCAAGGCGGGGATTTCTGATAGAAACCCCGCCTTTTACGTCTTTTCAGAGACAAAAACAGACAAAAACGACTGTATTTTACCTTGGAAAAACATTACTTGGAATTTGAATTCCAAGTATTCGTGTTAAAACTTGAATAGGGACTTTCCGAAGTTCAGCTGATACAACCTACATTTTAACAGATCAAAATGTAATGGAAAGTTAAATATGTTAAAGTCGAATACTCTCTTCCACACCACTCCCCTAGCCTATTTCATCAAACGAAGATTTCACACCTAGCAATATTTTCAGATTTTCCCTTATATCAAGTCGTATATTTCCACTGTATGTGTATACCTTCAAAAAAACAACTGACACAGGCACGTCTTTGATATTATAAGAATCTGCCACAACTTCCCAAACCGTGAATTCGTTTGAGTTTAAACAGAAAAAGGTCAGCGTTCGGCCCTAACCGGATTGTTCAGAAAATCATTGTATGCCATGCGGATACCATCTTCCAGCTCCGTACGGTAACTCCATCCCAAAGCCATCGCCTTTGACACATCAAGCAGTTTGCGTGGCGTTCCGTTAGGCTTAGAAGCATCCCAAAGCACCTGTCCGTCATAACCAACCACACGAGCCACCATTTCCGTCAGATGGCGAATGGTTATTTCCTTACCGGTTCCGGCATTAACGGTTTCATTTCCACTATAACGGTTCATAAGAAACACACACAAGTCAGCCAAATCGTCTACATAGAGAAACTCACGAAGCGGTGTGCCGTCGCCCCAACAGGTAACATAAGGCAACTTCAGTTCACGTGCTTCGTGAAAACGACGTATCATGGCCGGCAAAACATGGCTATGAGCTACATGGTAATTATCACCCGGGCCATAAAGATTGGTGGGCATCACACTGATAAAATCCGTACCATATTGTCGGTTAAGATATTCGCAGTACTTCAAACCAGATATTTTGGCTAAAGCATAGGCTTCATTTGTCGGTTCGAGCGCAGAAGTGAGCAGACAATCCTCTTTCATTGGCTGAGGGGCCAAACGGGGGTAAATGCACGATGACCCCAAAAACAGTAATTTCCTGCAACCATTCTGCCAAGCGGAATGGATAACATTCATCTCCAATATCATATTTTCATACATGAAGTCAGCCAGAGCCGACCGGTTAGCTTCTATCCCCCCAACTTTAGCTGCTGCCAAAAACACATATTCGGGACGTTCGGTACGGAAAAAATCCTCTACAGTTTGCTGACGTGTCAGATCCAGTTCCGCATGTGTGCGTGTTACGACATTAGTATACCCCTGACGCGCCAGTTCACGGATAATGGCAGCTCCTACCATCCCCCGATGGCCGGCAACATATATCTTCGCTTCTTTTTCCATATTGTAAAAAATATTATTTCACAATTCCTTTTTCCAGATATTCGGCCAAGTTAGTACGGATGCGGTCGCTGGCACGCTCCAAGGCCACTTTCTCCATATCGGCATCAACCATAATCTTCACTAATTGCTCGAAAGAAGTTTTTACAGGATTCCATCCCAACTGTTCTCTGGCCTTAGAGGGATCTCCCCACAGATTGACGACATCGGTAGGACGATAAAAATCGGAAGAAACTTCCACCAACACCTTTCCTGTAGCTTTGTCCACCCCTTTTTCATTTTCGCCCTCACCCGAGAACTCCAATTCTATACCGACATAGTGAAAAGCCAATCGGCAGAAATCACGCACGGAATGCTGAACGCCGGTAGCTATCACGAAATCTTCCGGCTTGTCGTTCTGAAGAATGAGCCACATACATTCCACATAGTCTTTGGCATATCCCCAATCGCGGAGCGAAGACAAATTACCCAGATAAAGTTTTTCCTGTTTACCCTGCCTGATACGGGCGGCAGCCAGAGTGATCTTACGCGTCACAAAAGTTTCACCGCGCCGCTCACTCTCATGATTGAAAAGAATGCCGGAGCAACAAAACATGCCGTAAGCCTCACGATATTCCTTCACGATCCAATAACCATAAAGTTTAGCCACGGCATAGGGACTATACGGATGAAAAGGGGTATTCTCATTCTGAGGCACTTCCTCAACCTTACCATAAAGTTCAGAGGTTGAAGCCTGATAAATACGGCAGGTAGCGGCCAGTCCACAAAGGCGGACGGCTTCAAGCACACGCAATACACCTGTAGCATCGACATCGGCAGTAAACTCAGGCGAATCGAACGAAACTTGAACATGGCTCTGAGCGGCCAAATTATAAATTTCATCAGGACGAACCTTGCCGACCACCTGTAACAAACTCATGGAATCACCCATATCGGCGTAATGCAAATGAAAATGAGGCAATCCTTCCAAATGGGCTATACGTTCACGATAATCCACAGAAGAACGACGAATGGTACCATGGACCTCATAGCCTTTTTCCAATAAAAACTCTGCTAAAAAAGAACCATCCTGTCCTGTTACTCCTGTTATCAATGCTGTTTTCATCATCAATTGCTTGCTTTAAATGAATGTTTCTAATGAAAATAATGGGACAAAGTTAGAAAAATCGTTAGTATTCTTATCCGTCAGGCCCAATAAAATAAGCGATGCCTCTAAAAAACAAGAATTTTATCAGACAAACCACCATGATAAACAAAGACACAAAAAGGGTATACCCCAAAATATGAGTTTTTCACTTTGTCCTTTAGTCTCCTTGTATTATCTTTGTAAACAAAAAACGCTTATGAAAATTACATCTGCCGAATTTATCATCTCCAATACAAAAATCAGTAAATGCCCACAAACCGGTCTGCCGGAATTTGCCTTTATCGGCAGAAGCAACGTGGGAAAGAGCAGTCTCATCAACATGCTTACCTCCCGCAAAGCCTTGGCCATGACTTCTTCCACGCCAGGCAAAACGATGCTTATCAACCATTTCTGTATCAATAACAGTTGGTACATTGTTGACTTACCGGGCTATGGCTATGCCAAACGAGGCAAGCAAGCTATGGAAGAGCTGAAAAAAATGATTACCAGCTATGTATTGCACCGCTCACAACTCACCAATTTATTCGTCCTGATAGACTCACGGCTTGAACCGCAGAAAATCGACTTGGAATTTATCAATTTTCTTGGCGAAAACGGCGTACCTTTCAGCATCATATTTACCAAAGCAGACAAGAACAAAGCGGGAATACTGAAAAAAAATGTAGATAAATTCCTGAACACGCTTTTGGAAAGTTGGGAAGAACTCCCTCCATACTTCATCACCAGCAGTGAAAAAGCTACCGGACGTGAAGAAGTTCTGAATTATATCGAACAAATCATCAGCAATATCAACGAATAAACCGGTTCGGACTTATTTTACCGCCACCGCTAACATTTCCTCCCGAAAGATTCCGGTTTCATCCCACTCATGCAGAATCTATTCACAGACCGCATCAGAACTATCAAGATTGCCCTCGTAAGCACGGCCGTCATCATTGCCGCTGCCTCGCTTTATGTGTCCCATACACTCATCAGCGACCTGAAAAAAGAGGAACAGACGAAAATGGAAGTATGGACAGAGGCAATGAGATCGCTGATACGGGCCGATGAAGCAGCCGACCTTAACCTCGTACTCAAAATAATCAACAGCAACAACACTATTCCCATCATTGTTCTTGACGAGAAAGACCGCGTGACTGACTACCGGAACATACAGCTCAAAGAAGGTGAAGATACTATAGCCTATCTGCGGCAAGAAGCCAGACAAATGGAACAAGCTGGCAGAAGCATGACCATAAATCTGGAAGCACTGGACCCGGCCATCCAACCATCTTCACTCACTGTATGCTATGATGAATCCCTCATGCTAAAACGCCTCACGGCTTATCCTTACATTCAATTAGGTGTCATGGGACTGTTCATTGTCATAGCTGTATTCGCCTTGCTGTCTTTTACACGTGCCGAACAAAACAAAGTGTGGGTAGGACTTTCACGAGAAACGGCCCATCAATTAGGCACACCCATCTCTTCCCTCATGGCATGGACTGAGTTATTAAAAGAGATTTATCCCAGGGAGAAACTTCTTAATGACATGAGCACTGACGTGAAACGTCTGGAACTAATAGCCGAAAGATTCTCTAAAATAGGTTCCGCCCCTGACGTGAAACAGGAAGATCTGACAGCGGTCATCACACATGTCATACAATATATCAGCCGCAGGACTTCCGAAAGAGTTAATTTTACAACGGCCTACCCGCAACAACGTCCCATTGTCGGACTTCTTAATGCACCTCTTTTCGAATGGGTTATCGAAAATCTGTGCAAAAATGCCATAGACGCCATGGGAGGTACTGGAAATATTCATATAGCCATTACACAAACAGAGCAAAAACATATTATTGAAGTGACAGACACCGGCAAAGGGATGACAAAATCACAATACCAACAAGTGTTCCGACCGGGCTATACGACAAAAAAACGTGGTTGGGGGCTAGGCCTACCGCTGGCCAGACGAATCGTTGAACAATATCACAAAGGACACATTTTCGTAAAGAGCAGCGAAATTGGCATAGGAACGACATTTTGCATTGAACTGCCGGCTATACTTCCACAAACTATACCATAATTTACTTTTACCTGCCAAATAAGGAATCGTATCAATTAAGTACTCAGATAGAACACTTACCTATGACGCAGGGCCAATTCACGCTCCATGTCTTCCAGTGAGCACCCCATTTCTTCCATGAGTACCAACAAATGATAAATAAGATCGGAGGCTTCATAAATAAAACGATCGCGATTGCCGTCCACTGCTTCCACCACACTTTCTACTGCCTCTTCACCAACTTTCTGAGCTATTTTTTTAACACCTTTGATAAAAAGACGCGTAGTATAAGAACCCTCAGGCATTTCTTCGTGTCGACGGCGTATGACAGCAGCCAAACGTCGGATGAATCCTTCAGACTCAGCAGTGTCGAAACAACTGGTAGTGCCACGATGACAAGTCGGACCTATCGGACGGGCCTTAATAAGTAATGTATCGGCATCACAATCCTGTAACATCTCAACAACCTCCAGATAATGTCCACTCGTTTCACCTTTAGTCCAAAGTTTTCCCCTTGTACGACTAAAAAAAGTAACACGCCTTTCTATCTGCGTACGTTCAAAAGCTTCATTATTCATGTAACCTAACATGAGCACTTTAAGTGTAACATTATCCTGCACAATGACAGGCAGCAATCCATCAGCGCATTTGGAAAGATTGAAATCGGAAAAATTCATAAACGGACTGGAATATTTTTCTGTTGTAATTGTTTTTTAAGTTCACGAATACTAATCTCACCGAAATGAAATATGCTCGCAGCCAAAGCTGCATCAGCACATCCCTCAGTAAGTACGGCCGCGATATCGGCTACACTGCCGGCACCACCGGAAGCTATCACAGGAACATTCACTGCAGCGGCTAACCGGGCAAAAGTATCACAAGGATATCCTGCTCGCGTACCATCATGATTCATTGAAGTAAAAAGAATTTCGCCGGCACCACGACTTTCCGCCTCTCTGGCCCAACTGTAAAGTTCTTTATCTGTAGAATGACTGCCTCCGTGAGTTGTCACATGCCACACACCATCAGCAGCAAGACGCGCGTCAATAGCCACTACGACAAATTGATTTCCATAACGTGTTGCTATACTATCAATTAAATCTGGAGTACGGACAGCCGCACTGTTGACTGTCACTTTATCGGCACCGGCATCCAGCAACCTAGCGGCATCGTCGACCGAAGAAATGCCGCCTCCCACTGTAAAAGGAATATTTATTCCATCAGCGATGCGTTCCACTAGACGGGTAAATGTGGAACGACCTTCACGTGTGGCACTTATATCCAAATAAACTAACTCATCAGCGCCGGCTGTGGCATAATGCCGTCCTAACTCCACAGCATCACCCACATCACGTAAATCCTCAAAATTAATCCCTTTTACAGTACGCCCGTCTTTTACATCCAAACAGGGAATGATGCGTTTAGCTAACATATTTTTCAAGTTCTTTCAAAGTAATACGATTCTCATAAATAGCCTTACCGATAATCACCTTACGCAGTCCTAATTCTTCCAGACGAATTATATCGGCAATAGAAGAAATACCTCCAGAAACCGTAAAATCCACATCTGGGAATCTTCCCTGTAAACTTGTATAAAGATTGAATGACGGACCTTCCAGCATACCATCACGCGAAATATCAGTGCAAATAACTTGTGACAAACCACATTGCAGGAAACGGCCTATAAGGTCTTCGATACTCATATCTAAATCTTCCTGCCAGCCGGAAACGGAAACCTTGCCTTCGCGCACATCTGCTCCTAGTATAATATGCTCCGGTCCATAAATATTAAGCCATGCGGAAAAACATTCAGGATTCTTTGCAGCCAAACTGCCCACTATGGCATAGGTGGCACCAGCATTAAAAAGATCGCGCAAAGCGGTATCACTCTTCAGCCCACCTCCCCATTCAATCTCAACACCTCTAATACCAGCCATTTGCTCGAGTATACGCAAATTTTTCGGTTGCGAAGTTTTTGCTCCGTCCAAATCCACGACATGAATACGTTTCATGCCGCAATCCACATAACGCTTCACCATATCTACCGGTGAGGCATCGTAGGTTTTCTGTCGCGCATAATCTCCCTGCGACAAACGTACACAATGCCCTTCTATAATATCAATAGCAGGAATTATCTGTATCATACAAGTCATCTTAATTTAAAGTGTCAGAAAATTTTGAAGAATACGCTCTCCGACAGCTCCACTTTTTTCAGGGTGAAACTGAACACCATAAAAATTTTCATATTTCAGGGATGCGCTGAAAAGCTGGCCATACCCCGTTGTGGCAATAGTATCAGGACAAAGCCCTGCAAAATATGAATGTACAAAATAAACATGACTCCCGCTTTCTATACCTTGAAAAAGTTTCGTTTCCATATTTCCCAAACAATTCCATCCCATATGCGGAACTTTTTCTGTAACAGACGGGTGAAAACGTTTTACCCGAGCATCAAAAATCCCCAGGCAGCCGGTGTTGCCTTCTTCTGAATGGCGGCACATCACCTGCATTCCTACGCATATCCCCAACACCGGACATCGCAAATTGCGAATAATATCGGTTAAACCCGCTTCGCTAAGATTGTTCATAGCCTCAGCCGCATGTCCTACCCCTGGCAACAAGACACGGTCGGCATTTTTAATGACCTCAGCATTTTCCGTAACTTTAAAATCAGCTCCCAAACGAGACAAAGCATTCTCAACAGAACGGAGATTGCCCATTTTATAATTGACAATGGCTATCATAAAGTCTTAATCATAATAAAGGAACAACTATAAAACGCCTTTACTCGAAGGCACTTCATTACTGAATACATTACGATGAACAGCCTGACGCAACGCACGGGCAAAAGCCTTGAAAACACCCTCTATGAGATGGTGATTATTCTCCCCATGTGCCTCTATCTGTAAATTGCAGCACATTGCCATGCAAAGTGAATGAAACACATGTTTGAACATTTCAGTCGGAGTATCGCCTATATATTCACGAGTAAAATTAACCTGCCAATGAAAATCCGCCCGTCCGCCAAAATCCAACAAGACCAAAGCCCGACTTTCATCCATTGGAAGAGCAAAGCCATAACGGTTGATACCTTGTTTTCCACCTAAAGCCAAACGGATAGACTCACCAAGAGCTATCGCTACATCTTCCATAGTATGGTGCTCATCCACATCAAGATCGCCTCGGCAGGTAGCAACAAGAGAAATACCAGCATGATGAGGCAATTGAGAAAGCATGTGATCAAAGAATTTTAATCCGGTATCTATCTGAGTTTCTCCCCTACCGTCAAGATCTAACACTACGTGCACATCTGTCTCTTTGGTTCTACGCCGAATTTCAGAACAACGTTCTGAACGCCGAATATGCTCCGCTATTATCTCCCAGCTATCAGTAGCCATCACTAAGGCATCACGACTATTATCCGTTACGCCCTTCAATAATGTTTCAGCTTCATCAGGAGAACGAAGTAATATTCCTTTTGCTCCAAGATTATGAGCCAACTGAATATCTGTAATACGATCACCGATGACAAAGGAACGAGCCAAATCATAGGTTCCATCCATATATTTCTTTAATAGTCCTGTGCCCGGTTTACGAGTATCGGCATTATCGGCAGGAAAACTTCTATCTATAAGTTGCTCGTCAAAAACAACACCTTCACCTTGAAGTGTCGTCAGCATCTTCTCATGTGCAGGCCAAAAAGTCTCTTCGGGAAAACTTGCTGTGCCTAAACCATCTTGATTACTTACTAAAATAAGTTCAAAACCATGACCGACAATTCCACGTAAAGCAGAAATAACCCCTGGAACAAACTCCAGTTTTTCCAACGAGTCGATTTGCTCATCAAGAGGTTCCCGAATAATGGTACCGTCGCGATCTATGAAAATAGCTTTCTTCAAGACGTTTCCTTCAACTATTGATGTGTTTTCCTGGTCAATCATAATTATTTAGAATATATTTACACGAATAAGAATCAAAGTTGCTGCAATGTTTCAATTAAACGAAGATTCTCTTTTGGAGTACCTATAGTTATACGAACACATCCTTCACAACCTTTGACATGTGCACGATTACGTACAATTATTCCTTTGCTCACTAACACATCATACAGAAAATTGGCATCATCCACACGCACCAAAAAGAAATTGGCATCGGTAGGATATACTTTTTTTATACATGGCAATTCAGACAAAGCAACTGCAAGTAATTGACGCTGCTCTTTTATCTCCGCTATCTGTCCACTAATATCTTCTCTAAGACGGCGAATTATTTCCGTTTGTGTCGGAGCATTTATATTATACGGGTATTTTACCTGAGCAAATAAATTGATAACAACAGGAGACGCGAATGCCATACCAAGACGTAAACCAGCCATACCCCATGCCTTTGAAAGCGTTTGCAGCACTATAAGATTCTGATGCCGGTGAAGCACATCAAGAAGCGTTCCTTCATCAGAAAAATCCACATAAGCTTCGTCTACCACCAACATGCCATCAAAAGAATCGGCCAAACTTTCCAATTGCTCTCGCGGAAAAGCATTTCCTGTAGGATTGTTGGGCGAGCATACCCACATAAGTTTAGTACGCTCATCAGACATCGCCAGCATTTTCTCTAAAGGCAAACTAAAATTCTCATTCAATTGAACCTCACGCAATGCCACATTATTGATTGCCGCAGCTACGGCATACATGCCATAACTCGGTGCTATAGCTATTGCATTATCTATTCCCGGACGACAAAAAATACGAAAGACCAAGTCTATAGCCTCATCACTGCCATTGCCAACAAATATCTGGTCCATTGGAATATCTTTGAATTCAGATAAAACAGTCTTAAGGGCTTTCTGATGAGGATCAGGATAACGATTCACACCATTCTCATAAGGACTTTCGTTAGCATCAAGCCAAACAGAAATATCCCCCCCCTTATAATCGTCACGAGCGGTTGAATAAGGAGCAAGTGAAAGTATGTTCGGACGTACATAAGAAAATATATCGTGTTGCATCACTGATTTCATTATGGAATATTCTCTAACACATTATAAAGATTTATCCGTTTCATTTTATTCTTATTTTCACAGCAGCGGCATGAGCATCAAGTCCCTCCGCATTTGCCATAGTAATAATGGTATCCGCCAATTCTGTCAACCCCTCTCGAGATATTTCCTGATAAGTAATCTTTCGCACAAAACTATCATAATTCACTCCACTATAAGAAGTTGCCCAACCTCCGGTGGGTAACGTATGGTTGGTTCCAGATGCATAGTCGCCAGCACTTTCAGGAGAATAATTCCCTATGAAAACACTACCGGCAGCAGTAATGTCTGCAGCAATATCCCAAGGCTTCTCCATGGAAATTATAAGGTGTTCCGCAGCATAGGCATTGGCAAAATCCACCATATCTTCTCTCGTTGGGAGAACAACAATACGGCTATGCTCCAAAGACTCTTCAACGATTGAAACACGATTTAAAGAAACAGCCTGCCTATATACTTCCTCTGCTACGTCTTGAGCAATCTTCATTGTTTGACAAACCAATATACTCTGACTGTCAGGACCGTGCTCTGCCTGAGAGAGCAAATCTGCCGCCACAAAATCAGGCCGAGCCGTTGTATCAGCCATCACTAGAACCTCAGAAGGACCAGCCGGCATATCTATTGCCGTTATACGACTGACCAGTTGCTTGGCCTTTGTCACATAACGATTACCTGGACCGAAGATTTTATCAACCCGAGGTATACTTTCCGTGCCATAAGCCATAGCAGCCACTGCCTGTGCTCCTCCAACACAAAAAATCCGATTAATACCACACACGCGAGCAGCATAAACTATTTCCGGAGCAATCCGTCCGTCCGCTCCTTTAGGCGTACAAAGAATTATTTCTTTACATCCTGCAATCTTAGCCGGAAGGCCAAGCATCAAGACGGTCGAAAACAGAGGAGCACGTCCCCCAGGAATATAAAGGCCAACACGTTGCAAGGGCACAGTCCGCTGCATGCAATGAACCCCAGGAAAAGGTATAACATCCACCGTTTTAGGCATCTGTGCGGCATGGAATTTACCAATATTACGCGCAGCCTGAGTGATAGCATGTTTCACGCTATCAGATACATTCTCTGTTGCTTCCAGACATTCTTGTTCCGACAGTTCTAAAGTTTCAATCCGGACACCATCAAACTTCATAGCATAATGGTGTAAAGCGGCATCACCTTCACAACGTACACGTTCTACAATTTCGCCTACCGCACGTTCTATTTCACGATCATCAGTTATATTACGTTCCATTAATGCAGGCCAATCCAACCGCGCAGGATTTTCAATTATGTCCATAAACTGCTTCATTATTATTTTTCAAAAAAATCAGCGTATCATGTTTTCCAAAGGCAAAACCAAAATGCCTTCAGCTCCAACAACTTTAAGACGTTCTATTTTTTCCCAAAGTTCATGCTCATTTATAACTACATGAAGAGAACACCAATCCTCTTCAGCTAATGGCAGAATCGTGGGACTGCGCATACCTGGCAACAAGGCTATAGCCTCGTCAAGCCGGTTCTTCGGAAGGTTCATCAACACATATTTCAGTCCTTTGCTATCAATAATAGAGCGAAAACGGAATTTCAATTTTTCAAGTTCTCTACGCTTATCATCGTCAAGACCAGCTGTTGCAATAAGAACCGCCTCAGAGCGAAAAACCTGCTCAACCTCACGCAGTCCATTTTGCACCAATGTACCGCCTGACGATACGATATCAAAAATACCATCAGCCATACCAACCAACGGAGCTATCTCAACAGAACCAGCTATCTCATGAATCTCTGCATTCACACCATTCGCTTTAAAGAAGTTTTGAAGGATATGAGGATAAGATGTCGCTACTCGCCGTCCTTCAAACCATACAGCCCCTGAATAATCAACTTCGCGGGGCACAGCTAAAGAAATCCGACAAATTCCGAAACCAAGACGCATTTCCTCAACCACAGGCAACTCCTTTTCAGCCACTTCATTAAGTCCGACAATACCCACATCGGCCACTCCCATATAAACGGCCTGCGGAATATCATCATCCCGAAGATACAGCACTTCCATAGGAAAGCCTATAGCCTGTGTCATAAGTTTACGCTTGCCAGCGACAACACGGATTCCAGCATCCGTAAGCAAAGCCATGGTTTCTTCATTGAGACGTCCCTTGGCCTGAATAGCTATTCTAAGCATACCTATTTGTAGATAAAAGTTATTATTTAGAATGCAAATATAAACATTTATTATTAATCACAGTATAAAACAATCATTAATATAAAAACAACGCTATTAAATTCATTTTCCGTCTTACAATCACCTCTATAATCTGCTTCCCGAAAAACAATTAATCTAACACTCCCGAACCGTTCACATACAAAAAAAGGCGTGCAAATCTTCCTCACCGGTCGATTACACACGCCCTTTTTACCTTTCCTACAGTTTATTAAGGCTTAGCAACTCCCTCTACCGTTGCACGTTCTTCCATACGCTTAATCCGTGCATCCAAATCAGGATGCGTTGAGAACAACTGATTCAGTTTACTGTCCTTTTTTGCTCCCGCATCTTCTTGCATTTGTTTCAATTTTCTAAAAGACAACGCCATAGACCAAGGGTTCTTACCATTCTTTTTCAAGAATTCATATCCATAATCATCCGCATTACGTTCTTGCTTTTGCGAATAAGAGGCATTCACCAAAGCTTCGCCCAAATTTCCCAATTGCGAATCAGTGAGTGCGGCAGCCTTTCCTCCTTTAGAAGAAATACCATCTTTCAATGCAGAGGTAAGTAAAGCAGTACGGAAAGCCTTTTTAGAATCCTTATGCGCCACATGTCCCACTTCATGCCCGATGACTCCCAAAAGTTCCTCATCGCTCATAATGTCCATTAAAGACGAAAACACTCGTACACTACCATCAGCACAAGCAAACGCATTCACGTCTATCACATAATATACTTTGAAGTTCAAGGGTATTCCTTCAACTTCAGTCAACCCTTGTGTTAATTTCTTCAGACGAAGCGTATACGGATCATCTTCAGCACAGACCTGATTGTGCTTATCCATCCAATCTATATACTCTTTTACATAAGCAGCCATCTGAGCATCTGTCAGAGTTGTAGCCTGCACAACCTTAGCGGCACCTCCCACAGCTTTTTTTATATTGAACTGCGCCTGTGCCTGCGTTGCAAATGTTGCACAACAAAGTGCAACAGCACAATGAATAAAAAACTTTTTCATTTAAGTTAAATTTTTAATTAACGACAAACAAAGATACGGATAAAATAAGAAAATACAGTTATTCCACTCTACTTTTTTAATAAAGAAAATATTACCGGATTTGCATTTAACATATTTCTCCATATAAAATAAGCGCAGCATTCTCAAAAATAAGCCATAAGTCCGTTCATCCACAAACAACAATACAGTCAATGTCTGTTTTTACACTGAATTTTTCACTACCCAAAAAGAGGAAAGCTCTCCGAAAAGAGTGATGAAAAATCATTAAAGAAGCCACTACAGTCTCATTGTAGCGGCTTCTTTTTTAATATATCTACGCCTTATTATTAGGATTTCTCCGTAAATTTTGTGAGGTTCAATGTCTCGCCTTTCAGAACCCGCTATTATCATTCATTTCAGACATGGCATTCATCATTTTAACTTGAATTTCAGCCATCCGCTTCACTTGGTTTGAACTTAATTATTTTGATGCTTCAGCTTCTTTCAAACTCTTCTCTAACTTTTTTTTGCTTTTTCAAGTAAGTCAGGATAACCTAGTAACACATCCAAGCCATCATCGTCATTTGCCTTTTTCATCATTGTTATATATTCATCAGCGTATGCTTCGTAATCGTCTAACATTTTATCCCATTTCTTATCACCAGCATCAGAAAGTGTATCATCTTCATCATTATCTTAGCTTTCATTATTATCACTTATTAATGAGCCTCTCTTGTCTTTTTCAATCTTTTTACTAGTGATAAAAAATGTAGCGGCATCTTCGGGTAGTATGTCCTTTAGAAAATCTTTAAATAGCACCCAATTTTCATCCCCTTCTTTAGATACCATATCTTTTAGAAGTCCATCAGCCTCAAAACTACTTGGTATATCCGTAAAATTAGCTATAGGTTGTCCTTCCTTATTACAAATAGTTAAAAAGAGTGGCCCATCATTGCCATCATGGAATCCATAATCTGATCGATCTCCCTTACCTATGGATTTTATTTGTATCTGCCCTTCAAGAAACATATTGTGCTTACATTCCATTTTATACACACCATCAACAACCTCAAAGACATCCGACAAGTAACCTTTTACTTTTTTCTCATAAGGTTTCAGTTCAACAGTCTTATCTTCCGATTCCATCTGTTTATTACCTCCACAAGAAGCTAAAAACAAAGCTCCCGCAACCATAAAAAATGCTTTCACTTTCATAATTTAATGTTTAAAAATTAATAACTTAATTAGTTGTCGCATAATATTTTAAATTCTATCTGATAGCCCTTTCAATCCTACTTTATCTTAAACTCTTCAATTTTACTTCTTTCGGGTCAAGCCGAAAACACGGTGCATGAATTTTGAGAAAAGTGTTAAATTTG
>NZ_BEWW01000217.1 GCF_002933955.1 Prevotella sp. MGM2 | reverse complement strand
CTCATAGGAGAAAAGATTGGACGTTATTTGCAAATGTAATAAAATAGCGGCAATAGACAATAAGAATATAAAATATTTTCTAAATATATTTTACATGTGTAATGTGGTCCGGATTTGAAGGTGGTGGCAGGAACGTTATGTAAAGTGAAATCGGGACTTTCCGGCAGGAGAGTTTTCAGATTAAGGATATCATGTTTTCGGCAGCCTATGACGGGCAGGGCTGAGTGGAGGAGTTTATGCGGACGGCGCGGATGCACATTTCGTGCCAAAGTAAAAGAAAACCTCGGATAAGGGTCGGAATGTGCATGCGGCTTTTAACAGATTTAACTTTCTGTTACGTTTCAGCGTGTTAAAATGTAGGTTGCAGGGAAAAGTCCTTATTCGAATTTTAACACGAATACTTGGATTTTGAATTGCAATACGGGGAATTGGATGAATAAATAGGGCGAAAATCTGTTCAAAATGAACCGGAAAACACTGAAAGAGTGGGACTTTCCTATGAGAAATCCCGCTCTGCTGTTACAAATATACACAATTTTCCGGCGGAAAGCAAATAGTGTTAAAATAGAGATATGCCATATTTTTAACTGTGTGCCGAAAGTATGACCTGCCGGACAGAGCGGCCGGCCGAGGCAGAGGCGGACTGAAAGATGTAGCCCGGAAACTTACATAGGATGTAGTTTCCGGGCTATGTTGGGGATGATGAGGCAATGGTGCCTTATCGGGGTAGGGTGACGCTGAACAGCGGACTGTCAATGTGCTCTTTGCGCACAATGTTTTTCAGTTCGTTCACGATGCGGGGATATTTGGCTGCCACGTTGGTGTCTTCGTGTATGTCGGTGGCCAGATCGTAAAGTTCGCAGTTGCCGTTTTTGACCAGTAACTTCCAGTTGCCCTTGCGCACGCCAATCTGGTTGGTTTCGTGGAATTCCCAGTAGAGATAGTCGTGCTTTTTCTGTTTTTTATTCTTGCCGAAGAGTGTCGGGGCAAATGACAGACCGTCGAAATAGTCCTTCGTCAAAGACTTGTTGGAGTAACGGTCTTCGTAGTTGTCTACGCCGATAATGTCGCAGAACGTGGGCATGATGTCGTAGAAGGCCAGTTGGTGGTCGTTGACGCTGCCGGCCTTGATGTGTCCGGGCCAGCGAACGATGAACGGTACACGGATGCCACCTTCGGTGCACGAACGCTTGGTGCCGCGCAGAAGGCCGTCGCGGTTGAAGAACGTGGGATCGGCTCCTCCTTCTTCGTGCGGGCCGTTGTCGCTGGAGAAGATGACGATGGTGTTGTCATCGAATCCCTTTTCCTTGAGCTTGGCCAGAATCTCACCTACATAGGCGTCCAGGCGCGTAATCATGCCGGCGAACTGGGCGTGCACGTGGTCTGTGGGATTATAGCGGCTTCCGCTGTTACCTCCCCACGATTTGTCATCGCAGAAATGTCCTTTGTAAGCTTGCAGGATGGAGTCGTTGGGCTGCACCAGTTCGGCGTGCGGGAGTGTATAGGTGAAGAAACCGTAGAAAGGCTGGTCGGCCGTCTGGTGATCGAGCCATTCGAGGGCTTCCTGATGAATCATGTCTGCCGAATATTGTGACCGCTTTTCGTAACCGGCGCCGTACATGGGGTGCTTGATGTTCTCTTCCATTGTGACGCGGATGACCTCGGTGTCATTGCGGCGCTTGCTGTAACGGTTGAGGAAGTTGGGATAGTACAAATGGGCCTGAAACTGGCAGATGAAACCGTAATATTCGTCAATGCCGCGCTTGTCGGGGGTGGAGGCGGAACCTTCATAGCCGCCGGCCCATTTTCCGAACATGCCTGTGGTATAGCCGTTGTCTTTCATGATCTCGGGAAGAATGACGTGCTCAGGAGCGTAAGGTTCCTGGCCTACAACGGAATAATCCTTGTTCACTCCGTAATCGATCATGGGCGATTTGTTCCAGTATTCCTTGTTGCCGCGCACGTGGGTGTGGCCGGAATGTTGTCCTGTCATAAGTGTTGCGCGGGACGGGGCGCTTACCGGACTGCCGGCATAGGCTTGCGTGAAACGCATGCCTTCGGCTGCCATGTTGTCCAGATGGGGGGTACTGATGTATTGCTGTCCGTAGCATCCCAGGTCGCCGTAACCCATGTCGTCACAAAGAATGAAAATGATGTTGGGCTTTTCAGCCTGCTGCGCCATAGCGCCTATCGGAAGCAGGGCTGCACCCAAGGTCAGAAGTTGCTTATTGTTGTTCATATTTAAAATGAATTTTTCTGTTCGCTAAAAAAGTGTAGGAGATTATAGTTTTATTTTTTGACCGCTTTCGCCGGCGTCTGTCGTTACCTTTACGACATAAGTGCCTTTGGGCAGGTGTTTCACCGGCACTTCGGCCGCTTTGGCCTGCGCTACACGGCGACCAGAGGGGGTATAAACCAAAATGCGCCTTACGGGTGAGGAACTGTGTGCCGAGAGTATGCCGGAAGGTGACAGGGTGAGGCTGGTTTTAACCGTCGCCGGTTGGTTGCCGTTAACGTTGTCTATGCCTGTCGTTACCTGGGTGTTGGGCGAAAAAACGGCTGTCAGCTCCATGTCTTGTGTGACGTCGAAGGAATATTCGGAGGCTGTGGAGATGATGGTATTCTCCTTTTTCCAGCCACGAAATACGGCATTGCCTTTTTTAATGGCTTTTACGGTGAAACGGTCACCGGCGGCGCAAACCGTACTTCCGTCGGCCAGAGGTGTCCCTTCGGCATTTTCCAGAACGACACTGCCTCGCAACGTATCGTTGGGGGATACGGTAACTATGCGGTCGGTTTTCATTGCTGACACATTGACTATGAAGTCGTAAACCGTTCCGATAACATCTTCCTCTGCCTCTGTCATGGCATTGTCGGTGAGGCGTATGCGCAGGCGCGACTTGCCCAGACGGGCTGTGTCGGGAACGTTTATGGCTATGGTTCCCTGAGATTCACCGTCTTTGGAGTGGCAAATATCAAATACTCCATCGCCGTCCCAGTCGAACCACATGCCCACATGGGTATCTGCCGAAATGCCTTCGGCGGTATATGAAAGTTCGAAAGTACCGCCGCGCTGCACTGTAGCCTTGTCGCTGGTATGGAGGGTATAGGCTTTTGAAGGACGTGCTGTGGCCGAGTAATTAAGCTCGTCTGTCACGTCTTTTCCTCTGATCGCCAAATTCTTAAGATAGGCTCTGTCTACCGTTCCGCATGGAAGGAAATAAATGCCGTTGGCACGGGCGTAAGGGCTGTGCGTATAATTGGGAGCTGTCCATTGGTCGGTGGTCTCTGTTATCTCCCAATAGGAATTGCCGCGTCCGGTTTTGATGTGGAAGGCCACCACACCGTTGGCACCGAAGTTGAGACCCAGCGTTCCGTCCTTGGAATTGTCGATGGTTCCTTGATCGGTGCTGCTCATATAGTAGTAGCCGTTTGTGGACGCTCCGGCAGTGTTGTCTTTGCATACTTGATATTCCACTGGGGCTTCTCCCATCGGAACGGGCTGGCCTCCGCCGCCCACCGGAGGCAGGTTGCAGCTTTGTATATACCAGCCGGTTGTGACATTTTGTATGTAGAAACAGTTCTCTTTTTCTGTAGGAATAAATCGCCAGAATTGGCGGTTTGAAGTGTTGTATGAACTATGAAGCAACTGGGAGCCGGACTGGAAAATATAGCCGGACTGATTGCCGAACCGGTTGATGACGTAAACCTTGTCCTTATCGGGAAATCCGGTACCATCGGCCTGAGCCGTTGTCGCGCATAAGGCGGACAAGAGCAGGCCGCTGAATAGAAATAAAAATTTAATCATGCTATAAATGTGTTTTAAAATAGTGTCGCAAAGATAAATAAAATAAAAAAAACATCCATAAAAGTGAGAAAGAAATACTTTCATGGATGTTTTTTTAACTTTTTGCACTCTTGTTGTATGAGAGGAAAATATTAAAAAACTGAATTTTTGTTCTGATGCCTTGCCATTGGGCAAAAACAAACGGTATCAGGCTGAATACATGGTGTAGGCTGTCAGATCGTGCCAGTGTCCGTGGGTGAAATCGGGTATGCTGATGGGGCGGCTGCCTTCGCGGGCTGAACGTTCGCTTAATTCAGCTATGCAAGACCATTCGGCAGCATCGTAAACGTCGATGTCGAGTGGTAAGCCGTGGCGCAGGCAGTGTATGAGCCGTGCATCCATCGTGTAGTTCATTTCGTTAGGTACGTTTTTTCGGTGACCTTCTTGCCACAGTCGTGCGGCGTGCATTTGTGTGTGGAGACGTGCTTCGGCCAAAGCCTCTTCTCCTGTAAGAATGGTATTGCCTGTGAGGTTCTTTATGGTAGGAACAGGATATTTCTGTACGTATCCTTTTGTGCCGCAAACTGTTTGCAGGCGGCTGTAGGGGCGCATGGTCGTTACGTCAAGTTGAAGCAATATGCTTGCGCCTTTGACGGTGCGTATCAGTGTGGAGTTAACCCGGCCTAAAAGATGGTCGGGCCCGCAGCCGCGGGAAGTGAGTGAAACGAGATAATCCATGCGGTCACCGCGGTGTAGGCCAAGCAGCCATCCGATGGGGCCGATGCCATGGGTGGGGTAGGGATTTCCTTTGTGACGGGCGCAACTTTTCTCCATCCAGTTGCCGGCGGTATTGTCCGTATTTCCTGTCAGTCCGAAAGTATCACGCAGGTTGTGTATGTAGGCTCCTTCACAGTGGGTGATTTCTCCTAAAAGTCCTTTATGAGCCATTTCCAGTGTCGAGAGGGCAAAGTGGTCATAGCAGCAATTCTCTGTCATGAAGCAGTGGCGGCGTGTGGCTTCGGCGGTCTCTACAAGTTGATGGCACTCGTCAATGGTTGTAGCGGCAGGTACTTCCACTGCCACATGTTTGCCGTGGCGCATGGCTTCTACTGCCATGTCACAATGTGTGGCCCAGTCTGTACATATATATATAAGGTCTATGTCGGCGCGGTGGCATACTTCGCGCCATGCCTCCGGTCCTTGGTGAAGATCAGCACGCGGCCGTCCGGAGCGTTCCAGACTTTCGTTTGCGGCATCAAGACGTGTCGGGTCTATGTCGGCCAGACAGCGTATGGCTGCGTCTTTTATGAAAGCGTAGCGTTCGAGGGTTTTCATGCCGCGACGTCCCAGACCAATAAGGCCTATTCGTACGAAAGGGAGCGGCGGACAACGGAGTTCTAAAACGGTGTCCATGGTAGTGGAAAAAGGTCTGAAGATGTTTTTCTTTGTCAAGGGAATGATAAAAGCAAATTGGACGTATCCGTTATGGACACGTCCAATTGTTTTAATAACCCTAGTTGAAATTATTATGAAAATTATTTCTTGCGGGATTGTCCATAGCGGCTCATGAACTTATCCACACGACCAGCCGTGTCAACAAGTTTGGATTTACCTGTGTAGAACGGGTGAGAGGTGTTGGAGATTTCAAGTTTTACTACGGGGTAAGTCTCGCCCTCAAATTCTACTGTATCATTAGTTTTGCAAGTAGAGCGAGAAAGGAACATGTCACCGTTGCTCATGTCTTTGAACACTACGGGACGATAGTTCTCAGGGTGAATACCTTGTTTCATTGTGCTATAGCTTTTTTGATTGTTATCTTTGGTACGTTTTGTTTTGGAAGCAAAAAAACGTGTAATGGTTCTAAATCGGCTGCAAAGATACGATTTTCCTTATAGTCCGCAAATATTTTTTACGGATTTTTTTCTTTTCTCTTTATGTACTGTATAAATTATGGAACTGATTATTCAAAATGGTGTTGTGCTGTATTTTTGTTCCCGTTTCTTTCATGTAGTCTTTAATATAGAGGATCGGCTGATCTCCGGTAAAACTGTAAAACAGCGTGGATTGTATGCTGCCGTTCTGACAGCCAGGTTTCTTGAGTGGGATAATCTGGTGGTATTTATAGGTTTAGTCCCATTTATAATTTCCCTGAATCTCTTTTTTTAGGAACGGGCCGAATTCGAATCCTCTCTGTTCGAACCATTCTTTACGTTGGAGGATATTTTGATGGAATATGGGAAATTCTGTTCTGTCTCCTTGATGCCACATTTGTTCTGATAGTGCGAGAATGCGGGGAAACAGCCGGCGGTCTATCATCCGTTCCGTAACGCCGTCATCTGTCCATAAAGCGCAGGTCATGCCTAATATCAGAGGGTTGTTTTCGTTGAATACTTTATCTGAAGGGTTATTCATATAGACGTCATTTAGGTCAAAAGTACGGGCTTTCTCATAGTTGCGCCATGGAGTGAGGGGGAAGTTCAGGTAGGTGTAGTAATTGGAACTGCAGATGACCGGGTAATGATGTTTGATGGCATTCCGGAGTGCCAGATCTTTGTGGGCGCGGTAGTTCCACCATTGGATGACGATGTTGTCCGGTAGTGGATATCCGTCGTGATAAACCACGTCTCCCCAGAAGATGCTCTTCCGTCCTTTTGACTTCAAGTGTTCCGCCATTTGTGCCGAAAACCATAATTGCAAATCATGGCTGTCTTTAAGATTCATCGTGCTGATTCTTTTCTGGCAATCAGGGCATTTGTTCCAGTTCCCTTTGGGAGCTTCGTCTCCCCCCAGATGTATGTAAGGGGATGGAAAGAGTTCGCATACCTCGTCCAGAACGTTTTTGAGAAATTGCAGGACGTCGTCTTTTCCTGCGCAGAATATGTTTTGTGTGAATCCGTGTTGCGGCACTTGAACAGGCAGGCCAAAGCAGCCAAGTTCCGGATAGGATGAGAGCGCCGCTTCGGCATGTCCCGGCATGTCGATTTCCGGAACGATGGTTATATTGCGTTTGTTGGCGTATTCTACGATCTCCCGTATCTCTTCTTGTGTGTAATATCCTTGCTGTTCGTCACCTTTCCCCACCGCGCTTCCTATTTGAGTGAGGCGTGGATATTGTTTGATTTCGATTCGCCATCCCAGACCTTCTGTCAGATGCCAATGAAAATAGTTCATCTTCAGCATTGAGGCCATGTCTATATATTTCTTGATGGTGGCTGTTTTATGGTATTGGCGTCCGGAATCCAGCAGGAAACTGCGCCATTGCATGCGGGGGGCATCGTAGATTTCCGCACAAGTGAAAGTGCTGTTTCCGTCAGAGTCGGCGACCCATTGCCGCAATGTCTGTACGGCATGTGTGAATCCTCTTTTATCGCATGCGGTTATAATCATCTGCTTCGGACTGATTCTTATCCGATAACTTTCGGGAGGCAGAGAGGTATCTGTTTTCCAGCAGATATCGGCTTTGGATTCTTTCTTTGTCCATTTCACTGAAACGTTGCGGAGCACTTCCGAGCAGAAAAATTGAGTATAAAACGCAGAAGTATCATTGACATATATGACTGTTTTCTTCCCTATTTTCAATTTACCTTCTTTCAAGACTATTTGGTGGGGAGAGGGAAACACTATCTGACTGCGCATGACCATTGCCTGCGATGCGAACAGGAGGGCGGAGAGTAACACAATTTTTGCGGAAAGCGCGTGAAATGATTTTAATTTATGGTACATAAGGTGAAAGATTATTGCGACAAAGTTAATGAAAATACCAGTTGGGATGAATTTGTCAACTGGTATTTTTCGCATTTTACTTCTTTTGTCGGGTTTCTCAGAGATGGGTACGGGAAACTATCCTGAGGGGTATTTTGTTTGGCGGTACATAAGTTTCGGCCTCATCCTCCTTGATCCTGCCATTGGAAAAAAGCCGGAGAATTATGGTAGGAACGTTCATATCATAATGAAATGTCGGTTAGCATGTGTTATGGCACATCGGGTATTTCCGATTCTTTGATGGCGTAACGCTTATAGTAAGTCAAGGCCAATGTTGTTACAGGGAGTGCGAGAATAAGTCCGCCTATGCCCATAACGTATGCTCCGACGGAGAGCGCAAGCAGGATGATGGCGGGCGAAAGCCCCATTATCTTACCCATGATGCGAGGAGTGACGATGACATCCTGAATGATTTGCACTACGAGGTAGACCAGCAGCACGCCTCCCAGCATAATCCAGAAGTTAGCACCCGTTTCGGCGGCTCTCAGCAGTGCCAGAATTGCTGCGGGCAAGATTCCGGCTACTTGGAGATAAGGGACGAAACTGATGATGCCGATGAGGCATCCCAAGGCCACAGGCATGGGGAAGCCTATGATGAGGAATCCGGTGGTGAACATGACGCAGTTGCTCAACGCTATGCCCAGCTGGCCGCGGAAGTAGCCACACATGTAGTAGGTGGTGTCATCCACCAGCTGGCGGGCAAAGGCACGGCGGCGTGGCGGGATGAATTTTATCCAGCCTTTGGCGTAGCGTTCGTAGTCGAGCAGGAGGAAGAATAGGTAAAGCAGGCTGATGAGTGAAGCCACGAAACTGATGGCCATGCCTACGGTGGAGTAGAGTAGTTGCCATAAACGGGGCAGGACATTTTTGAGCAAGTCCATGCCGTCATCAGACTGGAGGTATTCCTTTAGGTCCGACTTTTGCACATGTAGGTTGAAGAAGTGGCGGACGGCTTCTGGGACGGTGGCGTTATCCGGCAGTCCTCCGCGTTCCAGGTAGCTCCGTACAACGTCTTTCAGGTGTGCACTCTCTTCAATCATCGGTGGAATGCACAGCCACAATAGTCCGGTCACTATTCCACCGGCCAGCAGCAGGGTGATAATTACGCAGAGTCCCCGCCAGCGCAGATGGCAGGTGTTTTGCAGGAAATTCACCACGGGGTTGAGCAGATAGGCTATGATGCCGGAGATGAGAAAGGGCACTATAACCGGACTGAGGTATTTGAAAAGCAGCACGCTCACGGCAATGCTGCCGATGATGAGGCAGCCGCGCACAAAGCGGTCAAAGGTAATATTTTTTGTCATAGGCCGTAGTTTGTTTTTGATACTCTGCCAGCAAAGGTAATAATTAATAGAGTATGTGGAGCTGTTGCGACTTATAATATATGTGAAGCCATGAAGTGGGGGGGCAGCGTGGAGGCGGAGATCGGTGCGGGAGAGAGCGCTTATGTGGATGCCACACGGTGAGAACTGGCATTTTAATACTATTTGCTTTTCGCCGGAAAAAGTCGTATCTTTGTAACAGCGAAAGCGGACAGTTTGTCAATAACTGCTCGTTTTTTCAGTGTTTCACGGCCATATTTCAGCCGTTTTCCGTCATGTTTTTCGAGAAAAATCCCCGTATTGCAATTTTGATTCCAAGTGTTCGCGTTAAAATCCCGACATGGACTGTAAAGGAATGATAATTGTTGGCATGGTAGTTGCATATATCCCTTTTGAGTTCGGAATAACTTTCGTATCTTTGCTTCGGAATGCTATTGGTGGAGCCGGCTTTCAAAAGAGTCGGCAATCTTCTCCGATGCGGCCCTGTCCGATGTATGATATGGATATTGTACCGGTTTTAAATTTATTAATCAGGAAAATAAGAAAAAATGTATTGGATTTTATTCATCGCTATCGCTCTTATCAGTTATGCCGTACAGGCCAATTTACAGAGCAAGTTTAAAAAATACTCGTCCGTACCTTTGGTGTCAGGCATGACCGGTCGGGAAGTGGCTGAGAAGATGCTGCGCGATAATGGTATTTATAATGTGACAGTGATTTCAACCAGCGGACACCTTACAGATCATTACAATCCGGCCAATAATACGGTAAACTTGAGTGAGAGTGTTTATAACAGTAACTCTGTGGCTGCTGCGGCCGTAGCGGCCCACGAGTGCGGACATGCCGTGCAACATGCCGTGGCCTATGCGCCTTTGAAGATGCGTTCGGCTCTCGTGCCGGTGGTGTCGTTTGCTTCGCAATGGGTGTCATGGGTGTTATTGGCAGGTATCTTGACTTTGCAGACTTTTCCGGAACTGATGTTGGGTGGTATCGTGCTTTTCGCTATGACTACGCTGTTTAGTTTTGTAACGCTGCCGGTTGAGATTGATGCCAGCCGACGTGCTACAGCATGGCTGCAGAGTGCCGGTATCACTTCGAACCGTGATCATTCGATGGCAGTAAGTGCTTTGCGTTCTGCAGCTTATACTTATGTTGTCGCCGCTCTCAGTTCGCTGGCTACACTGATATATTATGTTCTGATGTTTATGGGCAGTCAGCGCGACGAATAGTCCATTGATGAATACAAAAAAACAGGCACTGGTCCGTTTGCGGGCAGTGCCTGTTTTTTTGTGTTGGTGATTTGCGGATCAGACGGTGCGGACCGGTCATGAACAAGCCGTCAGGTCCTGCGTCTGATAAGGAATTTCAGGCTCTCATAGAATACCGTTACACGTGAGATAGCCATGATACTGACGTAGACAGCTACCGCCACGGTTATCTTAACGGAGATGACAGCATAACAGTTTGAGAAAAACAATGTCGCGCCATAAGCCAGGGTTACTGCAATTATCGCACTGAGAAGAAAAGGCATGATGTCGGTAAGAGCCTGCCAAAGTGTCAGTCCGATCAGGCGCTGGACAAAATAGTGCCATACCGGTAGCCATAGAATTCCTAGGGCAACATAAACCGTAACCATTACTTTGACGCCGAAAGGATAGAGTATCAGCAAGGCCAGCAGTTGCAGCAGGCATAGTCCGATGGTGTTCCACATGAATACGTTGCTGCGCCCTTGGCTTATGAGGAAATTCGAATAGAGTGAAGCTACAGGGATAAAAGCGCCGCCTACGCATAATATCTGCATCAGTCGGGCGCTGGGGAGCCATTTTTCGGTGATGAGGATGGTGATGAATTCAGGAGCGATGAGTGCTATCCCCAGCAATATGGGGAAAGAGGTAAATGCTGTGAAGCGCAGCATTTTTCTGAAGGCGCGCCATTCCCGCTCACGGTCGTTTTCCAAACGGGCGAATACAGGCTGTGTTACCCCCCAAAGGGTGTTGCTCAACAGCGAGTGGCCCATATACGTCCACTTGTTGGCCTGATTGTAGTAACCTACCATCCGGTCGCCGTAAAGGCGTCCGAAAAACACGGCGAATATATTGTTGTTGATGTGGTTGAATATGTTGGTGATTAACAGCTTCGAACTGAAGCCTATCATGCCGCGTAACGGGCGCAGGTCTATGTGCCGTGAGGGGCGCCAGCCTGAGAAATACCAACTGAAGAGCGTCACCATGGCACAGAATGTGAGATTTTGTACTGCAATGCCCCAGTAGGCAAATCCTTGCCATGCCAGTAAAACGCCTGTTGTGCCCGAAATGAACAAGGCGGCTAGTGACATCCAGGCTGTCTGTTTCACTTTCAGATGTCGGAACAGGTAGGCACGCGGCGTGGTTCCAAGACTGGATATGACAAAGGAAAGGAATGAAAAGCGGGCCAAGGCGGTCAGTTTTGGTTCGTGGAACCATTCGGCAATGAGTGGGGCGCATAAGAAGAGTAGGATGTAAATGCCCGAACTGCACAGGATGTTGAACCAGAATACGGCGTTATAGTCAGCCTGAGTGGTTTCTTCTTTACGGTTGAGGGCGGAAATGAAACCACTCTCTTGGAGTGAGGCGGCGATGAGTGAGAAAATGGTGAGCATGCCCACCATTCCGTAGTCTTCGGGTAATAGCAGACGTGCCAGCAGTATGCCGAACACGAGGTTGAGTATTTGTTGGACACCGTTGCTGACGGCTCCCCACAGTAAGCCGTTGGCTGTTTTTTCTTTCAGATTTTGTTCGGCCATGATGAGACGGTTTTATTGTTGCTTGTAAGGGCTGGTTCGTTTTCGGCTGTTGGCCTATTAAAACAGATAAATGAGGAATTGGGAATGATTGTGCCCAATTCCTCATTGTATTTTGTTGTGTTCCTTCCTATGAAAGGAAGATCATCAGGACGAGTTGTGCTACAATGATACGCAGGAACATGGAGAGCGGATATACTGTTGAGTATCCTACAGCGGGAGCGTCGTTGCCTGCCGTCTGGTTGGCGAAGGCCAGTGCCGGTGGGTCGGTGTTGGAGCCGGCAATGAGGCCCATGAGGGTGAAGTAGTTTAGCTTCAAGAACTTCTGGGCGATGAATCCCATGATAAGGATGGGAATTATGGTGATGAGGAATCCTGTCCATACGTAGTGGATGCCACCTGTCAGGATGGTGTCCCAGAATTTGGCTCCGGCTTGTATGCCTACGCTGGAGAGGAAAAGCAACAGACCTACTTCACGCAGCATGAGGTTGGCGGAGGTGGAGGTGTAGGTGTTGATTTTGAAGCGATATCCAAAGGCGCCGATGAGGATGGCCACAACGAGCGGGCCGCCGGCCAAACCGAGTTTCATTCCTGCACCGAAATCTATTTGTCCGACAAGTACACCAAGCAGGATGCCGAAGAAGATGGCACCCACGTTAGGATGGTCGAGGCGTTTCACGCTGCCACCGATGGCGTTTTTCACTTGTTCTACGTTTTCCTCGCGGCCGGTCACCAGCAGGCGGTCGCCCACTTGAAGGGGCAGGTTGCGGTCGGCGAAAAGTTCCATGCCGTTGCGTGTTACGCGTGTCACGTTTACGCCGTAGATGGTGCTGAAGTGAAGCTGTCCGAAAGTTTTTCCGTTGATTTCGTCTTTGGTGATGACCAGGCGGCGTGATACGTATTTGGTCTTGTCGAGGTCGGCTGTCCAGTCTTTGGCTACGCGCTCGCCCAAAAGTGCGGTGATAGGCTCCGCTTCGTCTTCGGCGCACACAAGGTGGACTTCCATGCCGATTTCAAGTTTTGTTTCGCCGTTGGGAACAATAATCTCTTCGTTCTTGATGCAACGTGAAATGACAAACTGGCGGTTCAGGAACGAGTGCAGTTCGTGGAGTGTGCGTCCTACCACAGCCTGATTGGTCACCTTGATGACGAGGTGCTTGGGAGTGGCATGAGGGTCGCGCTCCTGGGCCTGACGTATTTTTTCCTGCTCGTGGTCAAGGGAAATCTTGCAGATATAACGTAGGAGGATGGTGGCCAGAATGATGCCGACCACGCCGAGCGGATAGGCGCAGGCGTAGCTTGAGGCAATGTCGGGTACACCGGCTGCTCCCCAGTCGCCGGCGAAATCCTTCACAACAGAGTTGGCGGCACCCAAACCGGGGGTGTTGGTTACGGCACCATACATTGTGCCCACCATCATGGCGATGTTGTAATTGTTCTGGTCGAAGATAAGAAAATAGAGGCACAGCATGACTGTCACGTTGAGAGCTACGATGCCCACAGCTATCAGATTCATACTTACGCCGCCTTTCTTAAAGGTGGCAAAGAAGCCCGGACCTACTTGCAGGCCGATGCAGTAGACAAAGAGAATAAGTCCCAGTTCTTTGACAAAGTCTATCAGTTCTTTTTGTCCGGAGTGGGTGATGAAAGTGTTGGTGGCAGGGTCTACGATGTAGTGGCTGTAGATGTGCCCCACAACGATGCCGGCAAACAGGACAAACGTAACTCCAAGCGCTACGCCGCCGAATTTGATTTTTCCCAGTTTAACGCCCAGGCTGATGACGAGGGCGTAAATGACAACGAGGTGCGCAATCGACCCCGGGTCGCAAATGATTTTTTGTAACCAATCCATATAAAAGTTTTTGTAGTGTTTTTTACGGTGGCAAGTATTTTGAAAATATGTGTTTGCAAAGGTAAATAATTATTTTTACTTAACGCTTGGCAAATGTAAATATCTATGGCGTGTTGCCGTGAAGTGGTGCAAAAAGCATAGTGTGTGTCCCGTCATGCCCGGGCTGTTGCCGGTGTTTTCTCTAAAGGGGATTTTCCGTTATGGGCCGCCGGCATGATAGCCTGTCTGCATTTTAACATTTCTTGCTTTCCGCTGGAAAATGTATTATCTTTGTAACAGCGAAAGCGGGCAGTCATTGGCAAACTGCCCGCTTTCGCTGTATTTTCTGGCTATATTCCAGCCGTTTTCCGCATTGTTTTCCTGGAAATTCGGGTCAAGCCGAAAACACGGTGCATGAATTTTGAGAAAAGTGTTAAATTTGT
>NZ_BEWW01000216.1 GCF_002933955.1 Prevotella sp. MGM2 | reverse complement strand
AACATTTCAGCTCTCGAATTTTAACAAATGCACCGGAATTTCGGCTTGACCCGAATTTCGGCTTGACCCGTTTAAACCGGATGACTACTTATTTTTCCATAAAGAGGGGAGGCTTTTACAATTGTAAAGGCCTCCCCTCTTTATGGAAATCAATCATCAAACAAACGAAATGCCACTTTACCACCTATCCCCGCTTGCTTATGACCTGCCACAGCGACAAAAACCGCGGCATCAAGTATCGGGGTGGAAAGGCCGTATCCCCATTCCCCGTAATACCCTAGTTTGTTGACATGAAGCAAATTGAGATATACACGTTCTTTCTGTACAATCTTAGTAAGAAATTTCAGTCGCGAGAACAAAAGCATAGGGCTTTCATAAGCGGCAGACAAACGGGCATAGTGACGTGACTCATTGTACCATCGGCTATCAAGAAGCTGGAATTGTCCTGACATCTCATCTTCCCATCCTTCAGGCATATAACTGTTGCGAAAGTAGTCATAGTCAAGAAAACAATTATTGCTGCGACGGGTGTAGAAACCGCCGCCAGCCCGGAAGTAGAGTGCCCTTAAGGCATAAAGTGGCAGATAATATTTCGCATCAAACTCTATACGTTCATAATCCGTGTGCGCGCCGGCAGCCTGTAAGCCTCGTTCGTAATCGAGCATAAAGGTGGGCCATTGAGAATGAAGTGGCACAGGACGCAGACCGTCACGATAGTAATATTGCCCCGGAGTCCACATCACATGCAAACGTGGAGCAATACTGGAAAGATGACGATACATGCCGCTTTGAGCTGCGATGTCATTCCAATGGAGCAAACTACGATGGTGGTAACGCACTCCTGCACCAATCTGAAGACCGACTACCGGCTGTACCGACACCATCGCTTTAAGATGGTTGTCACGGTAATAGTGGAATTCATAACTGTTGAAAATGTTGACGAGCGAATCATATCCCGTCACACCATGAAGTTTTGAACGTACCTCATCAGCCTGACGGCTGTTATACATGTGGTCACCACCTGCCGCTGAGATATCGACATAACCGTTATGCGAGGGCCAAAAAGTAAGGTTGAGCGGCAATTGCCAATACACCTGACGCTGCTTGAAATTATATCCCACACGAGGCGAGAAGTTGACAGCGCGCTGTGAAAGGAAGTCATAACGAAAGCGGAAACGCGCCTGAAGTGAGAAACCTTTGTTCTTGCTCCATTGTATCATTGACGGTGTGAGCAGAGCCGGAAGTTTTATCTGTGCCTTTTTCCCTATACTGTAACTGTGGTTGTCAAAAAGAAATTTTTCTGTGGCAGGCGACATTCTCAAACGTTTTTTAGCTGTGGTGTCGGGCAGCAATGGCCGGAAAGTTTTGGTTTTACTTTCTGCATACCGGTCGTAAACGGCTTGTTGGTGCGCCATGAGTGGAAACGGGCGGTGGCTGTCAAAGAAATCACGGTCGCGACGCATCCGTGTTGTGTCGGTGCGCAAGCGGCATTGTTCGGTGAGATCGAAACGGTCACGGCGTTTTGCCTGTTTCTTGTCTGTATGAGTCTCACTGAAGTCGTAGGTCGCTGTGGCTTCATATGCTTCTTCAAAGCGGTTGCCCAAAAACTTCATGCGCGACACTAACAATATTTTATAGGGTAGAAGCGAAGCCTGTCCCTCCCGCCCCATTTCTCCGCTGACATGAAGACGCGAGCCGTCATAGGTAAAATCGAATGAAAAATGATGGACGCGGCCTGTAGCCATTTCTATGTCAATTTTTCCGCGCACAAGTTGTGTATTATAGACGCGGGGCTTCACTCTCAAACTGACAATCCGCTTTCCCTCAATTTCGTAACAACTCTGTACTCTATAGCGATAGAACCGTCGGTTTCGCCGGTTAAGCGGTGAAAGAATCCGATCGGTAAAAAGATTAGCTGAATAAATGGAGAGGCTGTAGCGACCAGTCCACTGATCGTTTCCTGCCGGAAGATACGGCATGGTGGTAAAAGCGGCCAAAGTCTTTTTGTCCACTTCGGCAGGAGGCCGAAAGCGGTAGCGTGCCAGGCTTTCACCAAAGTAATCGTTTTCGCCGCGTTCCAAACGGAAAAGCCCTGGAACATAACGTGTCAGACCGTTGCGGCGATAAGTGCGCAAGTAGTGGCGTGCATATATTTCCGAACCGAAATCTTTTAAATTCAACCCATTGCGTTCCGTGTAAGAATAAACGCGCGCTATTAATGTATCAAGACTAACCTCCCACCCTGTCTCCGTACTGTCACGTTTAGGCGCAGAGGCGGCCACACAATGTCCGTATCCGGATATAATGAGCAGCCAGCAGAAGAAGAACACCTTTACAGGATGATGCTTTAATAAATTAGAGAGGAGTGCAGACATGCGGAGGCGGTATGACAACAGTAACGTTTCTATTCCAGACGATAAGAACAAACGAGCTGTCACCTTTTGGGCAACCAGCTCGTTTATTCTTATTTTATATTCCTTTCGAGGCGACAGGCTCCGCTGCATACAGCTATCCGCTCTTATGAGGAACTGATGCAGGCAAGCGGCCCCGCCGTTGCTTCTTCATTATTTATTATAGAGCAACCAAGCACCGGCGTAGGTACTTTTCAGTTCATCGCGCGAACGGGCAGCCGAAGCCTTGTCGTCATAAGACGAAGCAATCACACGGAACCAGCCTGTGTGTCCGCTAATGGTCTCATTGGTTTTCACCACACGGGCAGCACACCCTTTGCTCTGGAGCGTCGACATCAGGCTCTCGGCATTAGCCAATGTCACGAAACTGCCCACTACAACACTGTAGGCGCGCAGGACTTCTCCCTTGACTACGGTCACTCCCCCTTCAATGGTACGTACATCACTATGGTCTACGGCAGTAGGAGCCGTAGTAACGGGGGTTACGGCTACATTGCCTTGATTATAGTTCTGCCCGTTAGGGTTAACAGCCACTACCGAAGTTTCATTACCGGCATTGTTTTGTTCCTGGGCTTTTGCTTTTTCATAAGCCTGGCGGTAAGCGCTTTCTTGTGATTTACAGCCTGTGAAGAGCAGTGTTGCGCTGCACAAGGTAAGGCCTAATACGAGAGATGTCTTCATGTTAGAGTGTTTAATATATTTTGTTGTGGAATAAACTTTTCAGGCATTTGTCCTGCCCGTGACATTTTACTTCGGCAGAGAGCACATGCCCTGAACCGCCTTGTTTTGCAAAATTAGTTCTTATGTTTCAGTATTGCCTTACACTAACAGTTAAACAACTTTAAACTTGGCCCATTTACACCGTTTTGTGGTAAAAAAACTTGCATGCTATTGGCTTGCATATCGTAAAACGGTATATTTGCGCCATGAACTGAAACACCTCGGCCAATCAGTGCCGACAGGTTTTTAGGTTTGAAAGTTTAATCCATTAAATTTTTACATCATGAAAGGATTGAATCTATTTGTAGCTTTTTTGGGCGGAGCCGTTGTAGGTGCTGCCGCCGGTGTTCTCTTTGCTCCTGAAAAAGGAGAAGACACCCGTAAGAAAATTGCCGATGCACTTCGCCGCAAGGGCATCAAGTTGAGCCGTAAGGAAATGGACGAGCTTACAGACGAGATTGCCATGGACTACTAAGATGGCGTGAAAAAACAACATTAAAAAAATGTGGCATGTGAGGTAACTATACAGTTTCGGGCATCTACCGGAATTCTATTCCTCACGTGCCACATTTTCTTTTACATCCGCATGACATTTTATCAAATCAAAAAAATAACCGACTGTGTTTTCCGACGACGACAATATCAAATCCATCCGTAATCTCATCAACGAAATACGCGACTATGCCGGGTTGAGGGTTGAGTTTCTCAAGCTCGATTTCGTGGGCAAGCTCATCACATTGCTGTCGGCTTTGCTGCTGGCTGTCGTTCTGCTGGTGATTTTCGCCGTAGCCCTGCTGTTTCTCTCCTACACCGTAGCATTGCTGCTGGCTGATGTAGTGGGAAGTCTGGCCGGAGCCTGTGCCATTGTGGCGGGAGTTGGCTTGCTTCTCGGACTGCTGGTATACATTTTCCGTCATACCCTCATCATGCGTCCCACGGCCAGCTTCATAGCCCGTATATTTCTGGAAAAGAAAAACGACACTCAAAACAAGCAACAATAACCCATGGTAAAATCTCCATACTCCCTCGAAGCCATTAAAGCCCGCCGCAGCGAACTTTCAAAGCAAATAGCCGAAAAAGAACAGAACATCACGCAGATGTGGGGCAAAATGGTGGAACCTCCCGTCATTGAAAACAAATATCACTTATGGTCCAACCGCGCCAAAGCCGCTTTCAAGACATACGATGGCGTATTGTTAGGCTATAAACTGTTCCGCATATTCGGCGGTTTTATGAAACGCCAAAATAAAAAGGTCCCGCGCAAATAACTGCAAGACTGGCGGCATACAAAGTCTGCCGGTAAAAGAACGCAATGACGGGAAACTCACTTTTTCGCCATTTCAAAATTAACATATTTAACCTTCTTATACATTTAAAACACCTCAAAAACCGACTTCAAGCATTGGAATCACAAAAGTCCGTATTCGAATTTTAACACGAATACGGGGAATTCAAATTCCAATACTAGGATTTCAGGACAATAATACGGCGAAAATCCACACAAAAATAACTGAAAATCATATAAAAAGCGGGACTTCCCACGTGGAAGTCCCGCTTGGCTGTTACAAAGATACGACATTTTCCGGCGGAAAGCAAATAGTGTTAAAATGTGCCGGACCATAAAAAAAAGCCCCGCTGCCATGGCAACGGGCTGCTGCTGAGACAGTATCAAAAGGCTTAAAGGTCAAGACCTGCGGCTTCGGCAATTCGGGCTGGTATCGCCGTATTGTCCATCATGCCGGCAAATTTTTCCGAACCAGCTCCAATGGCAAACACCGGAACATAACCGTTGGAATGTCCGCCACTCTGCCAGCCTACCAATGCACACTCAGCCATGGTGCGGCGGGCAGCATCGGACAGGCCGTTAAGGCTGGCATAAAGATTTTTCGTACCGTTGTCCTTACCGCTCATAAGGGCTTCGTAAGCTTTCTTGAGTCGGTTCGTCTGATGGTCGTTCAATTTTACCCCCTGCCAGAATCCCCAGTTCTCTTTGAGATCGGCCTCCACCGCTTCCCACGTGAGAGTGTCGCCCATTTTCTTACTGAGTTCCTTCAAATGTGCAGAATACTTCTCCACACTCATTTTCTGATATTTCAACAAGTCGAGATGCAGTTCGTAGGGGCCACGTCCCAACACAATGCCACCGGTCTCATGGTCGGCCGTAATAACAATCAGTGTCTCTTCGGGATGTTGTTCATAAAACTCATAAGCCACCCGCACAGCCTGATCCAAGTCTATCACCTCCTTGAACACCGTGGCGGCATCGTTGGAATGGCAGGCATAATCAATCTTTCCACCTTCAACCATCAGGAAAAAACCGTCCTTCCCTTTGTCTTCTCTGGCGAGAAAGGACAACCCGGCACGGGTTATCTGCTGTAGCGTCAAATCATCTTTCTGACGGTCTATAGCATAAGGCAGGCATGTACGGTCACCATGTGAAGGCTTATCGCCCTGCAGGAGCAACATTTTGTCGGCACGGCGGCGCTTTTTCTGATATTCCCTGTAATTGCGCACAAGAGTATAGCCCGCCGCGCCACACTGCTCATGAAGCGTTCCCAAGGTATCGGCCTTGTCCTCATTATTGCGGAAATCAGCTCCGGCATAAAAATCGAAACCGGCTGTTATCAGATCTTTCCCTATCCGGTGATACATGCCGCGTTCCGGCACATGCGCATAAAACGCCGCCGGCGTAGCATGGTCCACCGATACGCTTGTCGCCACACCGACAGCCATACCGGCCTCTTTAGCTTTTGCGGCCACACTGCTTATACTTGTTGTCAAATCGGCCAACATTCCGAGTGCGCCGTTTTTAGTCTTACGGCCACAGGCCAAAGCCGTCCCGCTGGCAGCAGAATCCGTCACACCATTTGTGGCCGATTGCGTATTGACAATGCCTACGGCAGGAAACTGCGTGAAAGTAAGCGGCGATACGCCTATACGCCCTTCAAGTGCCCCAAGGTAAGTTTCCGTTCCGTTAACCTGGTTCACTCCCATACCATCGCCAATGAAATAAAACACATACTTGGCCCGGCCTTGTGACATAAGCGCCATGACCATCACGAAAGCCATGGACAGGCTGAAAAATCTTTTGTTCATTGTTCTTACAATATAATTTGGTTAGTTTCAAATATTCCTCAAAATGCGGCAACAATTGCAAAAATACCTATTTCAGCGAAAAAAAGTTATGTATGCGATATAAAAAACAAAGTATCAAATGCAAAAGCCGCATACAAACTAAATAGAACGGATATCATATCCGCACTTTCGACACACACACAACTGCAAACATTATTCCAAGTCAGGACAGACGCCAGAAATGGCCATAAAAAACATGGCTCAGCGGCAAATCACATAGCCTTTATCCGTTTGCCGCACAAGTCCCGCTCCCGAAAGGTACTGCAAGGCCAAAATACGCACCGACTCGTCAAACCTCCCGCAAGGAAAGTCCGTAAGATCACGGCAACTGCCATCGGCCAGCAATTCCGTATAAAGCGCGGCCAGCTCTGTCACACCGGAAGTATTCTTACGACGACCGATGCAGACGTCACAATGACCGCAATCCGTAGCCGTAGAGTCTGCAAAATAATCGAGCAGGTAACGACTGCGGCAAATGGCGTCCGTAGACGCATACTGGAGAATTGACTCTATGCGACGGACATAATCATCTCTCCGTTCGTCATAAACATTGCGCGAAAGCGGCGCATTAGCCAGTCTCCGCACGAGATAAGTTATATGAGGTATTTTCTTTCTGGGAATATAATGGATAATACGCTGACGGGACAGCATTTTCAAAATCTCATACACCTCATGCGGCGTACATTCGCAGGCATGTGCCAAAAGACTTTCGTCAATGCAGACATAATCGGAAAAGACACCGCTGTAATTACGCAACACATGATGAAGCACCTCTTCCGTGAGAGGGGCAAAGTGGTGAATACCGTAAAGCTCATCACGGCGCACAAGGAAGAACAGGCGCGAGGTGTTGTCGGTCTCTTCGCGAAAATCTATATAGCCGGCCCGTGTCAGCAGCCGCAGGGCGCTGACTGTCTGCACGGGAAAATGCTTGAACGCCGTGCAGAACCGGTCGATATTAAACTCATAGCTCGCGCCTTCTCCGTAGCCCACGCCCAATTGGAAGTAACTGCCGAGATCTTCATACACTTTGTCGACAAATTCGCGCGGAGGAAATGTCTCGGGAATACGCCGCAGCATCTTTCCATGGTCGCCATTATTGTAGAGCAATACGGCATAGGACTTCTGGCCGTCACGGCCTGCACGGCCCGCTTCTTGAAAATAGGCTTCTACGGAATCGGGCAAATCCATGTGCACCACCAGTCGTACATCGGACTTGTCTATACCCATTCCGAAGGCGTTTGTGGCCACCATGACGCGTGTCTCTCCTTCCTGCCAGGCACGCTGGCGAACATCCTTGTCCGTTTCTGACAATCCGGCATGATAGCTGATGGCTTTAATGCCGTTCTCGTTGAGCAACCGCGCTACGTCTCCCGTTCCCTGGCGGCTGCGCGTGTAAACGATGGCAGCGCCTCCGACACTGCTGAGGATATGTATGATTTCAGCCTCTTTGTCTTCCGTTCGCCGCACGATATAGCGCAGATTAGGACGGGCGAAACTCATGCGGAATACGTGCCGTTTTTCCTGCGGAAAGTTCAGTTGCCTGCAAATGTCGTCCACCACACGCGGCGTAGCGGTGGCTGTAAGCGCCAATACGGGTACGCCTGGGAGGACATTGCGTATTTCCGCTATCTGGAGATAAGCCGGACGGAAATCGTATCCCCATTGCGAGATACAGTGCGCTTCGTCCACGGTGATGAAGTTGATTTTCATCCGCCGGAGTTTGGCCTGAAAAAGTTCCGACCCCAGCCGTTCGGGCGATACGTACAGGAATTTGTAGGCACCGTAGACGCTGTTGTCGAGGTGCTTCAGTATTTCCTCATGCGACAGTCCGCCGTGTATTGTAGCAGCACGTATGCCGCGCATGCAAAGGTTTTCCACCTGGTCTTTCATGAGCGCGATGAGCGGGGTGACGACAATGGTCATCCCTTCCATGGCGAGCGAAGGCACCTGAAACGTGATGCTCTTTCCGCCGCCTGTCGGCATGAGTCCGAGGGTGTCATGACCGCCTGCAATACTGCGGATGATATCGGGCTGTATGCCGCGGAAATCATCGTATCCCCAGTTTTTGCGGAGTATGTCGCGAAATTTTTCCAAGGCAGGTGTCAGTTTATTCGCAAGGCCGGATATCTTCTATCTGCAGTTGCACTTCGCCACGCTTGTGAGTGTTTTCCTCCACTGCGTAACAAATGTCGAAAGCGCGCTTCGTTTTGATGTAGCGGGCTTGTGAGCTTTGTCCGAAAGCTATGCCGTTCATCACGTTGTTGCTTTTGTTGTCCACCAGTTCGAGCTTGATGTGCTCCTGTCCGCGTCCTACGACTTTGCTTGTACCGTAATCGTAGACCCGACGGGTACAGAAAACGGGGCGTTCGTTGCCCGGCCCGAAGGGTGCAAACCGCTTGAGTTGCTGATAGAAGCGGAAGTTTACATCCTGAAAGTCGAGATAGGCGTCGATGTCGAGGCTGGCTTTGGTCTGCTCATCGAGAATATGCTCGGATACGTAGGCTTCGAAGCGGCGTCCGAATTCGGGCACGTTCTCTACACGTAGCGACAGACCGGCGGCATAGGTGTGTCCGCCAAAGTTTTCCAAAAGATCGGCGCAACTTTGTACGGCTTTATAGACATCGAATCCCGACACCGACCGGGCAGAGCCGGTGGCCATACCTTCCGACCGTGTAAGCACTACGGCGGGCCGGTAATACTGTTCCGTAAGACGTGAGGCCACTATGCCGATGACGCCTTTGTGCCACTCTTCATTGTAGATGACGATGCTGCGGCAACCGCTGATGTCAACAGTCCGTCCCACCTGCTCTACGGCCTGTTCGGTAGTTTGCTTGTCGAGGTCTTTGCGTGCCTCGTTGTAGAGGTTGATATGGCCGGCTTTTTCAAGAGCGGCGCCGTACTCTTTCTCTACCAGCAGTTCCACGGCTTCACGTCCGTTTTGCATACGCCCCGAGGCGTTGATGCGCGGACCTATCTTGAAGATGATGTCGCTCATCGAAAGCTCGCGGTCGGCCAGACCGCATACCTCGATTATGGCGCGCAGGCCGATACTGGGATTGGCGTTGAGACACCGCAGGCCATGACTGGCCAAAATACGGTTTTCCCCCATTACGGGCACGATGTCGGAAGCAATGCTTACGGCACAAAGGTCCAGAAGTGAGACAAGCTTGTTGAATTCTATGCCATTGTTGATGGCAAAGGCCTGCATGAACTTGAAGCCTACGCCGCAACCAGAGAGATGGGTATAAGGATAATGGTTGTCGCGCCGCTTGGGATTGAGAATAGCTACGGCACAAGGCAGCGTTTCATCGGGCACATGGTGGTCGCAGATGATGAAATCGATGCCAAGCGATTTGGCATAGGCTACTTCCTCGACGGCTTTGATGCCGCAGTCGAGCACGATGATAAGCCTTACGCCGGTTTCTGCAGCAAAATCCACTCCCTTTTTCGAGATGCCGTACCCCTCTTCATACCGGTCGGGGATGTAGAAGTCGATGTTTGAATAATATTGCTGTAAGAACCTATATACCAGTGCAACGGCCGTACACCCGTCGACATCGTAATCGCCATAAACAAGGATGCGTTCCTTGCGGCCCATAGCTTCGTTGAGACGGTCCACAGCCGCTTGCATGTCGTCCATAAGGAAAGGATCGTGCAAGTCGGTGAGCTGGGGTTTGAAGAATCGGCGGACTTCGGCTGAAGTGGAAATGCCGCGCCCCAGAAGCAACTTGCCCAAAGCGGGATGTATGCCCGCCTCAGCAGCCAGTGAGGTCGCGGCAGCCGCTTCTGCCGGCGCCGGTTCTTCATAAGTCCATTTATAGTTCATATTGGTATGTTTTTTGATTTTTCCGTTTCTCTTCGGCCGTTCTTTCCGACCTGCAAAGTTTTCGGCAAAAGCCTACTCGCCCAATTTAGCAAGCTAAGTTAGTCAAAAAAAACGACATGATTACGACTTTCAGCGAAAAGCCCTGCATCTTTAACAAAAGTGGGAATGTGGTGTCCACGGCAATTATTGCAGTCTGACAAACCATATTTTCCATATCTGCACACCCTTTCATTTACCTGATTTCGGGATTTTAACTTTAACATATTTAACTTCCTGCAACATTTCAGTGGGCTGTTTTTCCACTTTCAAGTACTGAAATAGAGAAAGTATGTATTGGATTTTTAACTTGAATACGGGGAATTTAAATTGCAATACGGGGAATTCACGGGAAAACGGG
>NZ_BEWW01000215.1 GCF_002933955.1 Prevotella sp. MGM2 | reverse complement strand
ACAAATTTAACACTTTTCTCAAAATTCATGCACCGTGTTTTCGGCTTGACCCCAAAAATCCCCGTATTGGAGTTTTGATTCCAAGTATTCGTGTTAAAATTGCAGTAAGGACTTTTTCTTCTCCGTTACTTGTAACCTATATTTTAACATTTTGAAATGTAACGGAAAGTTAAAAACGTTAAAGTGCCAAAGAGCCGGACAGATAGGGCAACGGTGCGGATAGGGTAGGGAAAAGGAAATTTTTCTGCCTTGCTTGTCTATGTTTGTTTTAATACGTATTTTTGCTTCATGATTATTCCCCCCGACCGTGATCCTATGGGCGAAGCCATCAGAGATTATCTGGAGCAACGTCCCGTCAAGCGACTGCGCGTCTTGTCTTCGCTGTTCGATGAAGACGAAATGCCGGTGAAAACACTTTTCCGCACCGAGGCGCAAATGAGCCGGCTGGAAAGGATGGCGCTCGGTGCCTGCCGCGGCCGTGTGCTCGATGTGGGTGCCGGAGCGGGATGCCATTCGTTGGCCCTTCAGGCGCGCGGACTCGAAGTGACGGCCGTTGATGTGTCGCCTCTGTCGGTGGAGAGCATGCGCCGCCGCGGCGTGCGCGATGCCCGTCTGGCCGATTTTTTTACCGATGAGGTGGGAGAGGGATATGACACCCTGCTCCTGCTCATGAACGGGTTGGGGCTGGTGGGGCGCCTTGGGCGTCTCCGCGACTTCTTCTGCCGTGCCGCCTGCCTGCTGGTCTCCGGCGGCAGCATCGTTGCCGACTCCTCCGACCTCCGCTACGTGTTTGAGGACGAGGACGGCAATATGGACTACGACCCCGCCGACGGTTACTATGGTGAAGTGGATTTTCGCATGAAATATGGCTACACGGAAGGGCTGTCCTTCGACTGGCTTTACGTTGATGCCGGCACACTGGTCCGGGCGGCCGCCGAAGCCGGTTTCAGGGCGGAGATACTGTATAGGGGCGACCATTACGACTATCTGGTGCGCCTCGTACATTACCGGCCGTGACAGGCGTTTTTCCCGTCAGGCCGGAATTTGGAGGGGTTCCGATAAATGGATGACTGATACTTAAATCAACCGCAAGAACAAACAACTTATGAAAAAGAGACATTGGCTGTTGGCAACCGCCTTGTTGACAATGGTCGGCGCAAAGGCCTACGAACCGCCCACTATGGGATGGAGCTCGTGGAACACTTACCGTGTGAACATCAGTGACGAACTTATTCGCCGACAGGCTGACGCTATGGTCGAGAAGGGGCTGAAGGATGTCGGCTACCGTTACATCAATATCGACGATGGATTCTTTGGTGGTCGTGCCGCCGACGGTACCCTGCTTATTCATCCCACACGTTTTCCCGACGGACTGAAGCCGGTGGCCGACTACATTCATTCGCTCGGGTTCAAAGCCGGAATTTATTCCGATGCCGGCCGCAACACCTGCGGCAACTACTGGGACAACGACAAAATAGCCGAAGGCGTGGGCTTTTACGGTCACGACCAGCGCGACGCCGATTTCTATTTTAAGGAAATGGGGTTTGACTTCATAAAGATAGACTTCTGCGGCGGCGATCCCGGCCAGAATACCGAACACCTCGACCTTGATGAGCGTGAGCGCTACACGGCCATACGCCGGGCCATCGATAATACCGGCCGCACCGATGCGCGCGTTAATGTGTGCCGCTGGGCTTTTCCCGGAACATGGGTGCACAGTGTGGGGGCGTCGTGGCGCATTTCGGCTGACATTCAGGCCAACTGGAACTCTGTGAAGAACATCATAGCCAAAAACCGCTATCTTTCGGCTTACGCCACCGAAGGTGCTTTCAACGACATGGACATGCTTGAGATAGGCCGTGGCATGACCGCTCCTGAGGAGCGCACCCACTTCGGCATGTGGTGCATTCAGAGTTCGCCGCTGCTCATCGGCTGTAATATGGAAACCATTCCCGAAACCTCGCTCAATCTCATCAAGAACAAGGAGCTGATAGCCCTCAATCAGGACCCGCTGGCTTTGCAGGCGCGCGTGGTGAGAGTGGAAAACGGCATTTATCTTTATGTCAAGGATGTGGAGACACTCAACGGCAAGACGCGGGCGGTGGCCCTCTACAATTCCGGCGATGCCGCCAAAGCCTTTACGCTCAATATGGCTGAGGTGGATCTCGGCGGGACTGTGAAAGTGCGTGACCTCTTTGCCGGCAAAGACATGGCCGAAGTGACCGGAGGGACCATGAGGGTGACGGTGCCGGCCCACGACACGAAAATATACCGCCTCGAAGCCGCCGAACGCCTTGAACGTACCCTTTACGAAGCCGAAACGGCATGGCTGGAACGTTATCAGGACATCGGCATGAACAAGCAGTTGGGATATGCCACCTACGAGGAAATGGCCGGATGCTCGGGCGGCGCTAAGGTGGGATGGCTCGGCAACCATCCTGAAAACTGGCTGGAGTGGCGTGATGTATATAGCCTTGAAGGTGGTGTGTACGACATGACGCTCCGCTATGTGCAGTGGGAAGACCGCTTTGTCAACGTGAGCGTGAACGGCGGTGAGGAAACCCGTGTGGAACTTACGGCCAGTGAACCCGGTACGAACAAGCTGACGGAAAAAACCGTCCGGGTAGTGCTGAGGAAAGGGAATAACGTCATCCGTCTGTCAAATCCTTCGGAATGGGTGTCGGATATTGACTGCATGACCTTGAAGAAGGTGGAGACTACCGGCATCTCAAAGGTGGAGCAGGGCAATGCCGGCAACCGGGCCTTGAAACTTTACAGCAACGGACGCATGGTCGTGAAAAGTGAGTGGGGCGCTGCCGTTTCCATCTGGGATATGTCCGGCATGAAGCGTCTTTCACTACAGTTACAGCCGGGTAAGAATGTTATCGATTCCTTGCCGAAAGGCGTTTACTACATCTTAAAAGAGTCGTGAGGAAAAACGGGCGGACCGGCTGTGGAATAATCTGTACGGATGGTCCGCCAATGTGACAAATACCATCAGAGGCGTATCCCGCGGGATACGCCTCTGATGGTATTTGCTCTTTTATCCGTGCAAATGCCGCCGGCCTGTTGTCAGGCTTTTCCTTCGGGCATGCCGAAAGGAGTGGCGGTGCGGCCTTCTCCCTGTGGTTCCGCGCCGGGAAGGTTGATGGGGCCGAATGCCTTCTCGTATTTGGCAACATTGTCCTGCAAGGCGAAAAGCAGGCGTTTGGCATGCTCGGGAGCGAGCACGATGCGGCTCTTCACGTTGGCCTTGGGAACGCCGGGCAATACGCGGATGAAATCCATTACCACTTCGGCGCTGGAGTGGGTGATGATGGCAAGATTGGCATAAGTGCCTTCGGCCACTTCGGGAGAAAGTTCGATTTTCAACTGGTTGTCGTTGTTATTTTCCATGATAAGTAGTGTTTGTTATAATGTGAATGTATTTTTTTGAAGATAATTTTGCCGGCAGCTTGCGGCAGCGACCACAAATTTAAAGTTTTCCGGTGGTTCGGCCAAGGTTCGTACTTGTAAATTTGCCTTTACCGGCTATTTTCGGGAGCGGATTTTTCGTTTGACTACGCATGGGATGAAAAGCGACAGAGACGGAAAGACGGGCGGGATTTCCTGTAACGTCAGTATTGTCCGATTATGGATGGCAACTCCGTGTTTTCAGGTGAAACGGGCTGGCGACGGGTAGTCGGGGCTATGTTTTTCTTTCGGAATTAAGTAAAGGTGTTTGGCTTGTTGTGGATTTAATTTATTATTGTTGTCGGGTGAATCAAAACTAATACGCTATGAAAAGAAATCTTGTTTTATCAATCCTTTTTCTGCTTGCCGGATTTTCATTCCATCCGGTTCACGCTGCCAAATGGAGAGCCGGGCATGTGATTGTCATCGCGCTTGACGGATGGGGAGGTTACAGCGTCTCTAAGGCGAAAATACCGAATATCCGTTCGGTCATGGAATCGGGCTGTTACACTATGAAAGACCGCTCGGTACTGCCTTCGTCGAGTGCTGTCAACTGGGCGTCTATGTTTATGGGAGTCGGTCCGGAACTGCACGGATATACCACATGGGGATCGAGAACTCCCGAAATACCTTCGAGGACGGTCAACGGGAACGGCATCTTCCCAACCATATTCTCAGTTATGAGGGAGCAGAATCCCAAGGCCGTTACAGCATGTTTCTATGAATGGGAAGGTATTAAATATATGGTGGACACTCTGTCGCTTTCCAGACATGCCATTTGCCCGGACTATGAAAAGAATACAACCGGTCTGTGTGAAATGGCAGTTAAATACATCAAGGAGGAAAAGCCCCATCTTTTCGCCGTCTGTTTTGACCAATTGGACCATGTCGGTCATGCCGCCGGCCACGACACTCCCGGATATTATGAAAAACTGGAGGAACTGGACGTGCAGGTGGATCGTATCCTGCAAGCCGTCAGAGAGGCGGGCATTGGGGATGATACAATAATTATTATGACGGCAGACCATGGAGGCATCAGGAAAGGGCATGGAGGCATTACGCTTCAGGAGATGGAAATTCCTTTTATTATAGCCGGAAAAGGTATTAGAAAAGGTGGGGAATTCCGGGAAAGCATGATGCAATTCGACACGGCCGCCACTCTGGCTTATATCTTTAAACTGAAACAGCCGCAAGCGTGGATTGGCCGGCCGGCAAAGCATGTCTTTAATAGATAGAAAGAGAAATATGAATAAGCAGGCCGGTTAGAGAATACACCGGCCTGCTTATTGTTTTTTTAGTTCAAAAGTAACCTTATAATATATGAAATGATGTTTGGGATGGATAGTGCGGGATTTTTTGCTCGTTTATGCCGGGAAAAACGTAGTTTTGTATTGAAAATACACGGGTTAAGTTTTAACAGATGTATAATACAAGGGGATTAAGGGCCTTATGAAGGGGGGATATGTGAGACTTTAGAGAGAATTGTTAAAAAATGGATTTTAATTTGGAGGTTAATATGATTTCTCTTTAACTTTGCACCAGATTAAACGAGTAGTTAACACGTTTGCACAGCCTTGTGTGGCGAAGTTGTTCACTCTATGTTTTATTATAAAACTATTTTATTATGAAGAAGATTTTATCTGTATTAGCAATCGGTGCCGCTGTTATGACAGCTAGCGCACAGTCTGTTGAAGGCAACAAGTTTTTCGACAACTGGTCAATCGGCCTTGTAGGTGGTGGCATTACCAAAACTACCCATAATGCATTCTGGGGCGGTATGCGTGGTACTTACGGTCTTGAACTGACCAAGCAAGTAACTCCCGTATTCGGCTTGACTCTTCAGGGCTTGGCCAACAACAATACAACTCCCAGCCGCACGGGTATCGACCAAATGAACGTTAGCATGCTTGGTAACGTGAATCTCTTTAACCTCTTCGGCGGTTATCAGGGTGCTCCCCGTGTTTTCGAAATGGAAGCTGTAGCCGGTGCCGGTTGGGGACATGAATTCTACAACAGTGGCATGGCAAAGGACAATAACTTCCTTACTTCCAAGTTTGGTATGAATTTCAATTTCAACCTCGGTGAAGCTAAGGCATGGACCGTAGCCTTTAAGCCTGCTATCGTTTACAGCATGGATAAGAGTAACACGAACGGTAACAATTCCTACAATGTTAATAACAGCGCTATCGAATTGTTGGCCGGTGTGACTTATCACTTCAAGAACAGCAACGGCAAGCACCACTTTACCAATGTCCGCGCTTACGATCAGGCAGAAGTTGACGGTTTGAACGCTAAAATTAACGACTTGCGTGGTACTGTACGTAGCAAGGACGGTCACCTCGCTGCCAAGGATGCTGAAATCCGTGACTTGCAGCAGCGTCTGAATGAGGCCCGCAATCAGAAACCTCAGGTAGAGCGCATTGTTACCAATACGGTTACGAACACCACTACTGAAAAATTGGAGTCTGTTGTTACCTTCCGTCAGGGCAAGTCTGTCGTTGATTTGTCTCAGCAGCCTAATGTTGAGCGTATCGCCACTTACTTGAAGAATCACAAGGATGCTACCGTAAGCATCAAGGGTTATGCTTCTCCCGAAGGTAATGCTGCTTTCAACGAACGTCTCGCTCAGGCCCGTGCTGAAGCTGTTAAGACCATCCTCGTGAAGAAATACAAGATTTCTGCCGACCGCATCAAGGCTGAAGGTCAGGGCGTAGGTAATATGTTCTCTGAACCCGACTGGAACCGCGTGAGCATTTCCACTATTGATGATCAGAAGTAAAAAGCTCAGCTTCTAAATATATAACAAGTGCCCAGGAGATTTGCCTCTTGGGCACTTGTTTTGTTTTTGGGAGAGCATGACCGGATAGTGGCAGGAAAGATATATTGTTTTTTTTATAACTGTAAAATTGTCGGAGATTGTTCCTTAAAGTTTAAATTTTGTATTTAAATAGATTTTAAATAATGCTATTTGATATATTTCAATAGAAAATTGTAATTTTGCACCACAAAACAATATTGTTTTGCAACTAAATAAAAAACTTGACAATGATGAAGAAAATCAGAGCAGCTGTAGTGGGATATGGTAACATCGGACGCTATGCCCTTCAGGCTCTTGAAGCCGCTGACGATTTTGAGGTTGCTGGTGTGGTGCGTCGAAATGGTGCGGCTGATAAACCTGCCGAACTGGATGCCTATCCTGTCGTGAAGAACATCTGTGAACTGGAAGGTGTCGATGTAGCTATTCTTGCTACGCCGACGCGCAGTGTGGAGAAATATGCGAAGGAAATATTAGCGTTAGGTATTAATACCGTTGATAGCTTTGATATTCATACTCAAATTGTAGACTTGCGTCGTTCGCTTGACGAAGCTGCCCGTTGTGGCGGTGCGGTGAGTATTATTTCCGCCGGTTGGGATCCGGGAAGTGATTCTGTGGTGCGTACCTTGCTTGAGGCTATAGCTCCCAAGGGTATTACTTATACTAATTTTGGTCCAGGTATGTCAATGGGGCATACTGTGGCGGTTAAGGCCGTTGAAGGTGTGAGAAAAGCGCTCTCTATGACAATTCCTACAGGTACCGGCATACATCGCCGTATGGTTTACATAGAAGTGGAAGAGGGGTATCAGTTTGCGGAAGTGGCGGCTGCCATCAAGGCCGATGCTTACTTTGTAAATGATGAGACACACGTTATCGAGGTACCTAGCGTGGATGACGTCATAGACATGGGGCATGGAGTGAATCTTACGAGAAAGGGTGTCAGCGGAACAACGCAAAACCAACTGTTTGAATTTAATATGCGAATTAACAATCCGGCTCTTACCGGTCAGGTGCTTGTTTGTGCGGCTCGTGCGGCCATGCGTCAAAAACCTGGGTGCTATACTATGATAGAAGTGCCGGTATTGGACCTTTTGCCGGGTAATCGTGAAGATCTTATCCGTCGTCTGGTTTAATTAAAAAAGTTTATGTCTTAAATGTCGGCCGGATCATTGTTAGATCCGGCCGACATAATGCTTTGTAATCACATATTTTATAACTTTCATTATTTTGTACATGAGTGAATATGAAAATTTTATAGATAATGATCGGGAGTTCTTTTCCGGTCTGCTTAATCCTACTGGTCGTTTGCGACGCTTCTATTTTGGTCTTTATGCTATTATTTACGTTGTGCTGGTATTCTTTTTGGCTGTTCTCGGGGGACTGGTGACATTTTTAGGAGGAACTATCGGTATGCTTGTTATGCTGCTTCTGATCGTTTGCAGTTATATCCCTTTCTTTATAGCAATTGTGAAGCGTTATCATGATTTCGGATGGTCAGGGTGGGTGCCTGGAACTTTCCTGATTATTAATGTGGTCTGGTCTGTTTGTGTCGCTTTGGCTTATGGCAATTCAATGGAGAATATGATGGCGGGAAAAAGTTTGATTTTGCCTTCTGCTGTTTCCTCGTTTAGCTACGTTATTAGTGCTTTGCAACTTGTGGTGTTCTTTTTACTTCCTCTATTTATGCCGGGAGCTAAGGGGTTTAATCGTTATGGCAGCAATCCCAAACGAAATTTTGCCGTGCAATGTGAAGAGGCGGGTATAACATATAAAGAACAGAAAGAAGAGGAATGAAAAGTACTGGCAATATGAAATATTTGCCGTCTGTCTGTTTATTACGGAATTAGTTTTTCTGTCTTCGTCTGGTAAATATGCTGGGCGGAGACATTCTTTATTATATATTATGATGACAATGAATTTTACACGTGTTTCACGTATGTTGTTTTTCGTCTTGTTGGCGATGTCTGCTTTCTTGTCTCCGGCGATGTCTTTGCTGATTGGAATTGTTTTGGCTTTGACAATCGGAAATGCCTATCCCTCACTATCCAAACGGGCGTCTAAAATAGCGTTGCAAGTGTCTGTGGTAGGTATAGGTTTTGGTATGAACTTGCATGAGTCGTTGGCAGCTGGCAGGGAAGGTATGCTTTTTACGGTAGTGTCGGTGTTGGGAGTTATGTTACTTGGAGTCCTGATCGGACGACTTCTGGGTGTGGATAGAAAAAGCTCCTATTTAATAGCATCGGGAACGGCGATATGTGGTGGTAGTGCGATAGCTGCCGTAGGACCGGTGATTGATGCCGATGATAATCAGATGTCTTTGTCTCTGATAACAATATTTATACTTAATGCAGTGGCGCTATTCGTGTTTCCTCCTATAGGTGAGATGTTGGGGATGAGCCAGACGGATTTTGGAGTTTGGGCGGCCATTGCCATACATGATACCAGTTCGGTGGTTGGTGCTGGTGCTGCTTATGGTGAAGAAGCCCTGAAAGTTGCAACGACAGTAAAACTTACTCGGGCTCTGTGGATAATTCCTTTGGTAATATGCTCGACGTTTGTTTTTCGATCCCGTGGTAAAAAAATTACTATACCTTGGTTTATATTGTTCTTTGTCGTGGCAATGGTAATGAATACTTATGTGGATATTCCCGATGCCATTACTGGAGGCATTGTAGATATCTCGCGAAAACTGCTTGGCATGACGCTTTTTCTGATAGGTAGTGGATTGTCTGTGTCTGTTGTGCGAACGGTTGGTTTGCGGCCTCTGGTATTAGGTGTTGTGCTTTGGGCGGCTATCTCTATCATAGCTTTGCTGGTGGTTATGACTGTGTGATTTTCGGACCTGGCAAATGGAAATGCAAGGATTAATATGAAGCGAATAGAAGATGCCAATAGAAATAAAAAGATGGTAAACAATGAAGCCTTGGTCTGTTTGGGGGAAGAATAAAAAATAGAGAAATCAGATGGATACCTTATAATAAGGGCTTGAATATCTTGTCTGTTCCGATAAAAGTTTGTAACTTTGCTGGCCGTAAGGTGCAGTGTGCACCTGCGCTACGATTGAAAATAGGAAAATAAATATATAATAACAAATTAAAATTCAAACAAATGCCTACTATTCAACAATTGGTAAGAAAGGGTAGAAGCGCAGCAGCAGACAAGAGTAAGTCTCCTGCTTTGGATTCATGCCCTCAGCGCCGCGGTGTTTGCGTGCGTGTGTATACAACTACGCCTAAAAAGCCTAACTCGGCTATGCGTAAGGTGGCCCGTGTTCGTTTGACTAACTCTAAGGAAGTGAACTCTTATATTCCGGGAGAAGGCCACAATCTGCAGGAGCACTCTATTGTACTCGTTCGCGGCGGTCGTGTGAAAGACCTTCCGGGTGTGCGTTATCATATCGTTCGTGGTACACTTGATACCGCCGGTGTGGCTAGTCGTACCCAGCGTCGCTCCAAATATGGTGCAAAGCGTCCTAAAGCAGCTAAGAAGTAAATTATAATGGATAATGTTGGTTTGCAGGAGGTTGAGTAAATGTCCCGATGGGGAATTGAAGAACTGTTTTTGCAGCCCTAACACAAAACAAATCAACTCAAGACAATGAGAAAAGCAAAGCCTAAAAAACGTGTGATTCTTCCGGATCCCGTTTATGGAGATCAGAAGGTTTCCAAGTTTGTAAACCATCTTATGTATGATGGTAAGAAGAATATCTCTTATGAGATTTTCTATAAATCCCTCGAAATTGTGGGTGAGAAAATGAAAGATCAGGAAAAATCCGCTCTTGAAATATGGAAGGCTGCTCTTGATAAAATTACTCCGCAAGTAGAGGTGAAGAGCCGTCGTATCGGTGGCGCTACTTTCCAAGTTCCTACGGAAATCCGGCCGGACCGTAAAGAGTCTGTTTCCATGAAGAATATGATTAATTTTGCTCGTAAGCGTGGCGGTAAGACTATGGCCGATAAGCTTGCTGCCGAAATTATGGACGCTTTTAACGAACAGGGCGGCGCCTTCAAGCGTAAGGAAGATATGCACCGTATGGCTGAGGCTAACCGTGCATTCGCACATTTCAGATTCTAATAAGGAATAAACAATGGCAAAGCACGACTTAAATTTTACGCGTAATATCGGTATCATGGCTCACATTGATGCCGGTAAGACTACGACTTCGGAGCGTATTCTGTTTTATACAGGTAAGACTCATAAAATCGGTGAGACCCATGATGGCTCCGCTACTATGGACTGGATGGCTCAGGAACAGGAGCGTGGTATCACTATTACTTCAGCCGCAACTACTGCTTATTGGACTTGGAATGGCAAACAGTACAAGTTTAATCTGATTGACACTCCGGGACACGTTGATTTTACCGCAGAAGTGGAGCGTTCGCTTCGTGTTCTTGACGGTGCTGTAGCAACTTATTGTGCAGTGGGTGGCGTAGAACCTCAGTCTGAAACCGTTTGGCGTCAGGCAGACAAATATAATGTTCCTCGTATCGGATACGTTAATAAAATGGACCGTTCGGGTGCTGACTATTATGAAGTTGTCCGTCAGATGAAAGATGTTTTGGGCGCAAATCCTTGTCCTGTTTCAATTCCTATCGGAGCTGAAGAAAACTTCAAGGGCATTATCGATCTCATCAAGATGAAAGCCATTCTGTGGCATGATGAGACCATGGGAGCTGAATATGATGTGGAAGAGATTCCCGCTGACCTGTTGTCAGAAGCCGAAGAATGGCGTAGTAAGATGCTTGAAGTGGCTGCGGAGTGCGATGATGCTTTGATGGAAAAATTCTTTGAGGATCCCTCTACTATCACAGAAGACGAAATTGTAGCAGCTATCCGTAAGGGTACGCTTTCGCTTGATATCGTTCCTATGACTTGCGGATCTTCTTTCAAGAATAAAGGCGTTCAGACATTGCTTGACTATGTTTGTATGTTCTTGCCCTCTCCTATTGATACTCCTAATATTATCGGAACCAATCCTGATACTGGTGCTGAAGAGGAGCGCAAGGCAGATGAGGACGAGAAAATTTCCGCTCTTGCATTTAAGATTGCTACAGACCCATATGTTGGTCGTTTGACTTTCTTCCGTGTTTATTCGGGTAAGGTTACTGCAGGCTCTTATATCTATAATGTGCGTTCTGGTAAGAAAGAACGTGTGTCACGTCTCTTCCAGATGCACTCTAATCACCAGAATCCTGTTGATGAAATCAGTGCTGGTGATATTGGTGCAGGAGTCGGTTTCAAGGATATTCGTACTGGTGATACGCTTGCAGAGGAAGATGCTCCAATTGTATTGGAATCAATGGACTTCCCCGATCCTGTAATCGGTATCGCTGTAGAGCCTAAGACTCAGAAAGACTTGGATAAACTGTCTAATGGTCTCTCTAAATTAGCTGAAGAAGATCCTACCTTTACAGTAAAAACCGATGAACAGAGCGGTCAGACTGTGATTTCCGGTATGGGCGAACTTCACCTTGATATCATTATCGACCGTTTGAAGCGTGAATTCAAGGTTGAATGTAATCAGGGTAAGCCTCAGGTTAACTATAAGGAAGCTATCACTAAAACTGTAAATCTCCGTGAGGTTTATAAAAAGCAGTCTGGTGGTCGTGGTAAGTTTGCAGACATTATCGTTAATGTAGGTCCTGTTGACGAAGACTTTACAGAAGGTGGTCTGCAGTTTGTTAACAAGGTTACTGGTGGTAACATCCCTAAAGAATTCATTCCTTCAGTTCAGAAAGGTTTTGAAAATGCCATGAAGAGCGGTGTGCTCGGTGGTTATCCTCTCGATAGCTTGAAGGTAGAGTTGTTGGATGGTTCTTTCCACCCGGTAGACTCTGATCAGTTGTCGTTCGAAATCGCAGCTATTCAGGCCTATAAGAATGCCTGCGCTCAGGCTGGTCCCGTTTTGATGGAGCCTATCATGAAACTTGAGGTGGTTACACCTGAAGAAAATATGGGTGACGTTATTGGTGACTTGAACAAGCGTCGTGGTCAGGTTGAAGGTATGGAAAATACCCGCTCCGGTGCCCGTCTTGTTAAGGCTAAAGTGCCTTTGGCAGAAATGTTCGGCTATGTAACAGCTTTGCGTACCATCACTTCTGGTCGTGCCACTAGCTCTATGCAGTACGATCACCATGCACCTCTTTCCAGTTCAATTGCTAAGGCAGTTCTGGAGGAAGTTAAAGGCCGTGTTGACCTTGTAAAATAATTACGGGCGTTTACAACTTATTAGGTAAACCTAAACAATCAATGCCGCGGTGGTGACGGGCTAACGAATGACTCTTAGCCCGTCCGCCTTCCACGGTCAAATTAATAAGAATATGAGTCAGAAAATCAGAATCAAACTGAAATCTTACGATCACACTCTCGTAGAAAAATCTGCAGAAAAGATCGTTAAAAATGTGAAAGCTACAGGCGCTATTGTTAGCGGTCCAATTCCTCTTCCTACGCGTAAGCGTATCATAACTGTAAACCGCTCAACCTTTGTTAATAAGAAGAGCCGTGAGCAGTTTGAAATTTCTTCTTACAAGCGTCTCATCGACATTTACAGCTCTACGGCTAAAACCGTTGATGCTTTGATGAAGTTGGAATTGCCTTGTGGTGTAGAAGTAGAAATCAAGGTGTAGTTTTTACTATATTCAGATATACAAAAATCCTGCGAAAATTTTATATTTCGCAGGATTTTTGTATATCGTGATTGCGATACCATTTTAAGCATGATAGAACTTACTGGTTCAATAGTGGCTTAACCGTTGGGCATAAAATTTTATATACTGCCTTTTATTATTAGCATCCTTTACGAAGAAAATATTTTTGCTTGAATTTGATGATAGAAGATAGTTTAACATATTGATGTTCTAGAAATACAGACAGGATATCTAAACGTAATTGTTTTTAGCTTAAATTACTCTTTAATTAAAATAAGTTTTATGATAATCAATTCTATTCAAAGATGCAGGTATGACAAATAAGTGTATTTTTATGTGATTCGCTGGAACATTGGCAATAGGATTAAAGGCATTTTCTTCTATTGAGAGTTTTATTGATTCGCGCCTTTCTACCGCCTGATATTCTACTCGGTATTTTTTCACTATGACTTTGCTCTACTATCTAAAAGTAATATCACCTTTTGCTGATATGACGTCATTTTCCGCCATATCGGTACATAAGTATATTGGGGAGTAATTAGTTTGTTATTGCTAATTTTGTGATTTAGCAATAAATTTGATGGATGTGGCAACTGATATAAATCGTCTTAAAGTAATTTTAGCGGAAAAGAAGAGGATAAATAAATGGCTTTGTGAAAAACTTAATGTCAATTCTTCTACTGGATATCATTCCCTCTACGGAAAAGAGAAAGATTTTTAATAAACTTATGAAGATAGGAATAACGCAGTCATTGATAATGCCATCTTTAGACAGCCTTTGTAAAGATATTGTCTATATCCATAGTTTATAATATTTTTCATATTTGAAAAATCCTATATTAATGCGAGAGTACACCAAGATGTACTCTCGCATTATTGAGTATTTGTTGGGGGCAGAGGAAAGCGAAATAAATTCATTTCAGGGAAAGTGAGTTGTGGCAGAACCCATACCTGAAATTCCGTATGGTCTCGGTTATGATTTCCTTGCCAGTCCAAAGTGGCTGATTATCCCATGATCCATTTAGCCTGTCTTGGGAAAAATCTGTAAGCAAACGAGACAATTACCCAGGACAATAAAAATACGAGGATACCGGTAGGAGGTATCTGAAGGGCTATCGGAATGTTGAGTCTTTCTATTATCAGGTAGCCGATGCCTACAATGAAATAATGTATCATGTAAATGCCCAATCCGCATCTGCTGATATTGGCTAGCAGGGATACTATGAGGGGAGAATGTATTTGTGTTTTTTGCACCAGCAGGAAAACGGCGACTGTCATTAACAGAACATTGGGAGAGCAGTAAAGAAAGAACATCTCCACCTGTTCCTCGGACGCATCGGGCATAGAAGTCATTTCCCTGAAACCTACATAGGTTACAGCATAGCCAATGGCGAATAAAATGACAGAAAGCATGACGGTATTGCCGGTAGGCCGGTTGTTGTTTCTGTATAGGTAATGGCCCAACAGCATATAGCCATTAAAGCCGACAAAATAATATAAGATGCCGAAACTGTTCCATGCGGAAGTTCCCAATGTGTGATGGGACAGGAATTCATGGCAGTAGGGCATAAACAGTGTGAGGCTCCAGATGAGGAGGAATGTCTTGATTTGCTTGTCCGTAGCCTGATGTAGCCAGGCAGAGAAAAAGGCATGTACAAGTACAAGCCTATGAGCATGTAGATATACCACAAGGGAGTGGTGTACACATTGAAATTGAACGGAATCATGCAGATGTTGTGCCAACTGTTCTCCCACGACTGCGACGGATTGTCGCCGGCATAGGCAAACATTTTCGAAAGGATGCTGTTGTCCCAACCCATAATGCCGGTCAGTGTAGGAAACAAGTTGTATAGTAGAGACCAGATGAGAAAAGGAATTATAATCCGTGGTATTCTTTTGCGGTAGAATTGTCCCATGTCCTGTTTCACTGGTAGTAAGAGCATGCCTGTGAGCATTACAAAAAGAGGGACACATGGGCGTAAAAGTGCGCCGTACAGACTTCCCCATAGGTTGTAATCAGAATTTGAACGGGCTTCGGCAGAGACGTTGAAAGGATCTGAGCAATGGATACAGATAACCATCAGGATGGCGATGAGCCGGAGCAGGTCGGCCCATACTATGCGTTGGAACGAATTAGAACTTAAAGCGTTGCGGTTCATTTTTCGGGTAGTTTATTGATGTTATGGAAAGTGCAACAAAGTTATAAAATATTTCCCCAAAAATGATGGCGGTATGTCCGGAAGAAAGCAGTCGCTGTTGAATGGGCGAAAATAATTGATATAAGAGAAAGGGGAGTCGGTTGGCTGTTTTTTTGTGGTTGACAATTTAAGTTTTAGCAGAAAAAAGTATGTGAGGGTGACCGGTGGATTTAACATATTTAACTTCTGATAACCTTTCGGAATGTTAAAAGATAGGTTTTAAATAGTGGAAGGTAAAAAGTCCGTATCGGAATTTTAACACGAATACTGGGAAGTTAA
>NZ_BEWW01000214.1 GCF_002933955.1 Prevotella sp. MGM2 | reverse complement strand
GCATTTGTTCAAGCACTAAGGTACGGTTTGACACCTCGTTTTTATCCCATCCCAAACCGCAGAAATCGCTTAACGCCCCCAATACCGTTGCTGCCAGAATGCTGCTTGTACCCAATCCCGAACCGGCCGGTATGGCCGACAATAGGGTTATTTCTATACCGCAACCGAAAGCTTTGAGCTGTCTGCGCAAGGATGGAAATTTTTCCTCACTGAATCCAGGCATAAAGCCGGCCAATGCCAACGCCGCCTTAGGAATGGAAAACGGCGATCCTACCTTATTGAACAATCTTAATTCCTCGTATGTTTCAATACGTTCCATTGCCCCCAAATCTATGGAACGGCAAATTACGACAGGTTCTTTACAAGGCTTTACATAGACCTGCAAAGGCGGCTGCCCATTGAGTTCGATGGCCATATTCACCACATTCCCACCAGCCATAAGACTGTAAGGCGGCGTATCAGTCCACCCACCGGCCAAATCTATACGCACACTGCTGCGCCCCCACACGATCTGATCAGCATAAGTTGTCATACGCGGCGCACACCGATGACACAGCACATTCCCGGTAAGTCCATCCCGCAAGAGTTCGAAAGCCTGCGCTTCATAACCGGCAGAAGCAACGGCATCCCGGTCACGCAGCATTTCCGAACGGAACATGGCATCGTGAATACGTGTCATCAGGGCGGCATCATCGGGTAACGCGGCCGGAAGAGACAATCTGTCGTCGGCAAACTTCTGTGCCATATCTTTCAAATTAACCTGATAAAATACACTCCGTGTCCAATTTTTGGCCACAAGAGGCAACGTAAGGCCGGACAGTTCGCGACGTTGGTCAAACAGTCGGCAAAGATTGGCATATACGGATATTTCATCCGCAGAAAGGCGGCGCAATGAGCGCCATAATTCCGTATCTTCCATTTCAGGCTCTTCGGCAAAGAACCACTTGACAAGGCGTTCCATCTCTGCCTTGTCTGCCGTTACGGGGAAAAGACTTGCAGCCTGTAAGTCATCCAACCGCCTCAAATCTTCGGGGAGAATGCCACGCTGCGCCATCCATTCTTTTACCGGAACGCCCAAAAATAAAGTGCCCGTATCGCAAATATCACCGCGAAAAGCATCATCATAACCATATACACGCACAGCATAATCAGCCTCTCCAACCGGTGTCACATCCACACACACACTTTCCGGCAGAGTTATGTTCCAATCATTTTTCGGTATACCGGTAATAATATTGCGGCTGCTGTAATGCCATCCTTCACCAAGAAAAGCATTTTCCACCCACACAAAAGCATTTCCCTCTGCCGGAGGATTGGCTATCAAAGCATTCTGCGTAAAAATAGCTGGTTGCCGCTTCACACCTTTCTGAATAATGAAACGCTGGTCTTTTACTAAATTCTGAATGGCATAGGTAGAAGAAATCATCTCAGACGCCGTACCAAAATGGTAGAACTCACCACCCTGAAGCGGTATGACAGCCACTTTCAGACCGGACAGATTCTCATCCGGCCGGGAAGGGCTGTTACCCAAGGCACATCCGAATTGCGAATAAAGATCATAATATTGCGTTATGGAAAAAGCTTCGCCACTATGTCCGTATTGCCGTATATTGCTGCACTTTTCCATGAGTTTCATAACGGCTTTGTCAGAAAGCAGCCATACGCCTATGTCCATCAAGGCAAAGTGGGTAGGCATCAGGCGCGCCTGTTCGTCTGTTGACGGCTTTTGCAGCATAAAGTCAAGTTCGCCCGGCCGTTCACGGTTCATCATGAAAACACCGTGATGAGAGGCTTGTTCATGATCTGCCCAAAGCCCGTAAC
>NZ_BEWW01000213.1 GCF_002933955.1 Prevotella sp. MGM2 | reverse complement strand
GGTGAACTACGCCCCACCCCGATGCCCTGTCTTCCTCATCGACCCCAAGGAGGTAAAGGTTCCCTCAGGCCGCCGCGTGGAGGTTATCCGCGAGGTTGCCTCAAGCGGTGTGCGCACCCTTTGGCAGCGCCTCCGCACTCTCTGACCACAGCTTGCTCCAATCCCTTTATTCCTGAAACAACATGTCTGATTTAAGAAACTGGCGCCATGCGTCGACAAAGAGTATCATCACGCTGGCCGGCTGCATTGTGGCCGCCGCCACTATCCTGATATATTTCCTGCCACGCGAAAGCAAGTTCGGCTATACCTACGAAACCGACAAGCCCTGGCGCTACGAGCAGCTCATAGCCTCCTATGACTTCCCGATAGCCAAAAGCGAGGTGGAAATGCAACGCGAGCGCGACAGCGTGGCCCGCACCTTCGAACCGTATTACATCACCGACTCCCTCGCCGGAGAAGAACAGGTGGCGGCCCTGCAGGCGGACTTCAGTGCGGGACGCTTCAAGGGACTGCCGGCCTACTACCTGCCACGGCTGGTGGAGCTCCTGCGCAAAGTGTATGCACAAGGCGTCATCAACGCTCCCGAACGCTCCCGGCTGCAAGCGGCCGGTAAGAAAAACATCCGGCGCATAAAAGGAAAAATGTCGGTTGCCGAACCGGTTAAAGACCTCTTCACCCGGCGGGAGGCCTACACCTACATCATGGACCGCGATGCGGGAAGCGTGTCACGAAACGTATTGCAGAACTGCCGGATCGACAACTACATCGTGCCGAACCTGCATGCCGACGAACAGAAGAACAAACAGGAACTGGAGAGCCTGATGGCACAGATTATCGCCAACAGCGGCATGATGCAGAGCGGACAGCTCATCATAGACCGCGGACAGATAGTGAC
>NZ_BEWW01000212.1 GCF_002933955.1 Prevotella sp. MGM2 | reverse complement strand
ATCCTCCCTTATGGCCGCAGTTGTGGGACTGCACGAAAAACGGCCAGCCCTGCCGAAGAAGCTCAATGAGCTTCAAACAAAAGGGAGAAAATTAATTCAAACATCAAAAAGCAATGACAAAATTCAGAGTCAGAACAGAGTACATATTCAGTGGCTTCTTCGACATAGAGGCTGAAAACGCGGCACAGGCAAGGGAGTATGTTGAAAAGCACTGCGGATTGGTTATAGGCAGTGACATACATTCCTCACTACCTGATGATGAAGTAAACTGGGAGTTCCCAGTTCACCCCGACACAAAAATTGGCAAGACCACAAGAATTAAGCCGTAGTATAAAATAAACAACCACTCAAATTCAAAGAACTATGCACAGCACTATTTATCAAATCAGCACCGAGCCGATAGTCGAGAACGACTATCTGAACATCGACCGTATAGTAGCAGGAGAAAACGCCTCCATATCCTATGTGTGCGAAAACTCCGAGGACGGACGCAAGTTTGACATCCGTTTTCTTCTTGAACATATCCTGCCGAAAGGTATGTTTACGCCCACCGAGGAAAACACCATTACCTACAATGGTGGCTTCGCAATATGGCGCAAATCCCATTTCGACAACATCAAGTCTATATCTGCCGAACTTACCCCTGCAAACGTGATGAAATGGAACGGACCAATAGGGCAACTGAAAAAAGCCATTATCAACCCCCTCGGCACAGACGCTCTTTTCGTGACCGAGTTCTACGATGGTGCAGGCACGGCTGAACGCTCCGCAGACCTAATGGATATTATCGCCAGACTGAAAAAAGGCGATAGACTCTACATCGGAGCAATATTAGGGTATCACAACTAAAGCATACAGTCATGGAGTTCTTTATCGAGCCTATCCCTACATGGGCGTTATGCTATCTAATCAACGGAGACCCGACAGGGTTGACTGACGATGAAATTGCGATGATTGACAAATGGTATGCCGACAACAAAGTGCAGACCGTCACCACCGCTTCCGAAGTCGAGGGAGAGAGCCACCCATATTTCTCCCATTTCCATGCTTTCGGACTACCTGCCGAGGTCACTGACTGCCATGTGATGACCTTTTAATCAACGGAACAATCAACAGCCACTGCGTCAGCACCAATGACGCAGTGGCATAAACAATCAAGATATGACAACGACTGAAATCAACTACAAGGGCACGGACTATACATGCCGTATCGTGACAAGCAACGAGGGCGAGAGCCTTATCATCGGTGGGTTGGAATTGCTTGACGCACTTATGCCTTATCCAATCACCGACAAATGCAACGGCTTCGCCGACAAGGAAGCGGAGCGTGTCGATGAAGAAATTTTCTTTTATACTTCCGAAAGTGACTTGAAGCTCCCCGACAACGAACTTGTCGCAATACTCAGCGAGAGCAACCCCGATTGGTTTGACTGAAAATCCAATGGCTTCCAATCGCGGAATGTCGCAACATCCCCCAAGCCGTCCTTGCAATCACGCGGGGCGGCTTTTGTGAGGGGACGAGCAAAAGCCGCCTCTTAGGAAAACTTAGGGGCTGCAAGCCGTGGTGACAGGAGCGTGAGGCAGTGCGCCGGGCGTATTACCTCACACAACCTTATCACCACCGCTTGCTC
>NZ_BEWW01000211.1 GCF_002933955.1 Prevotella sp. MGM2 | reverse complement strand
GCCGGAGAAGCTCAAAGAGCTTCAAACAAAAGGGAGAAAAATTAACTCAAACATCTAAAAAACTCTCAAATTATGGAAGCAACAGCAAGTCAGACCAACGCCGTAAAAGTACAGGAAGCCACAATCTCCCTCGCCCTCATTCAGCCGAGCGACTACAACCCCCGTAAGAATTTCGACGAGCAGAGCCTCACCGAACTCGCTGACTCTATCAGCCGTCAAGGTATTCTCCACGCGATAGGCGTGCGACCAATCGCGGGCACCGACCGCTACGAAATCGTGTATGGAGAGCGAAGATACCGCGCCTCCATCATAGCAGGGAAAGATGACATCAAGGCAACGGTTTATACCGACCTTTCCGATGATGAAGCCGAACAAAAGGCTATTGCGGAGAACCTGCACCGCCAGGACATTACGACAATGGAGGAAGCCGAGACGTTAAAGGCTGCAATCGACAGCGGACGCTACGACTATGCCACACTCGCAACGCAGATAGGCAAAAGCGAGGCCTACATACTCACCCGAATAAAACTCACGAACCTCATACCTGAAATTGCTCGGCTGATTGACACCGAAGAAATCACAGTGGCGGTGGCTACCGAGATAAGCCGTTACGGAGTTGACATACAGACCGATGTTTACAACTCCCATCTCAAAGACGGAGTGACCGGCAATAATTGGCGTGGAATGGACGCTTCAAATGTGGCACGGCTCATAGAGCAGAACTACACAACTGACTTAAGCCGTTACCACTTCGATAAATCGACGTGCGCCTCATGCCCCCACAACACCCGAAACCTCCTGCTGTTCTGCGAGGACGGCTGCGATGGCAACTGCGCCAATACTGCTTGCCTCAGAGAAAAGCAGACCACTTATCTTCTTGACAAGGCTTTTTACGGTTCTGAGTTATTCCCGATGGCAAAATTTGGCCAGACAGAGTACGATTCCAACGATATGGTTGCTGAACGTCTTGTAAACTTCGGCTATGACGTTGAAAAAATAGGGAATAATTCAATTCCATTCCCAATGTGGCCAATGCAACCGGAACAAGACTGCTTCAATTCCGATGTTGAATATTCCATAGCCATTAAAGAATATGAGCAGAATAAAGAAAAATGCAAAAATGATAGAGCGACAATCGAGAATATGGCAAGAGAGGGGAAAGCGTCGCTTTTTATATGCATTGGACGATACGATATTACATTATGCTACATTCCCACTGATATGGGTAACTTTGGGGATGTTGATAGCTAAATCGCCAAGTTGGAGGTAAAGAACCAACGCAACAATGAGATAGCCATGGAACACATAATCGAGGGCACCAACGCATTGAAGAACGCAAGGCTCTGCTCGCCAAAGATACCGAGCTCGAGCAAACCAATGAATAAGACAAAGCAACATTGGCCGAAGAAGAAAGGTAATGCGAAGAAGCTGTTGCACGAAGCGACAAGCTCCTATGCTAAAGAAAGTCACCCCATGTCGAAGCGCGGGGTGGCTTATACTCATAAGTCCCCAAAGTATCTTCCTCAGGAAACCTTATATATCGAACGCGATACTTGGAAAATTAAGGGTGACAATACGTGGCGACAGGAGCATGAGGCAGTGCGCCGGGCGTATTGCCTCACGCAACCTTATCGCCACCGCTTGCTC
>NZ_BEWW01000210.1 GCF_002933955.1 Prevotella sp. MGM2 | reverse complement strand
AAACAGATTTCTCACGACTGTCCTCACAGCTTTCATGCTGGTTGCAGCCCCCGCCGGCGGTTATGCGCAGGCAAACCGCACCCATGTGCTGAGTTCCGACAAGAGTTCGCTTGTTGTCACGACCAATGACGGCGGCACGGCCTACTACCAGTATTTCGGTCCGCGCATAAGTTCCGATGACATCAGCGGACTGTTCGGCGTCAACGCCAATTTCACCGGCAACACTCTTCCGACATTCGGCCCCGACCCCAACGGCGAAAAGGCCCTGAGCGTGGAAATGCCCGACGGCAACATGAGCCTCGACCTTAAAATGGACAGTCTCAGGCGCACAACAGACGGCAAGGGAGAACTGCTCATACTGACTTTCACTGACAGGGTATATCCCCTGACCGTCCGCCAGTATTTCCGCCATTATGCGGGCACTGAAGTTTTCTCCACCTGGTACGACATTACCAACAACGCCAAAAAGGGAGCGGTGAAACTGATTACCTTTGCCAGCGCGTCCGTACCCTTCACCCGCAGCAACAACTACCTCACCCAGTTTCACGCCGGATGGACCAGCCAAAGCTACCTGACCGAGGAAACGCTCCCCGACGGAACAACCATCATAGCCGACCAGGCCGGAC
>NZ_BEWW01000209.1 GCF_002933955.1 Prevotella sp. MGM2 | reverse complement strand
GTGTAGTTGGCCGCACACTCCCATTTGGGTACGATGCCTCCCTCGGCGGCTTTGCGCAGAAGGGAGCGCACATAGGCCGCGTTTTCCTGCGGGCGGGTGAGTGACACCAGCGGGTGAAGTGCGCGGAATGTGTCCCAAAGCGAGAAAACGGTGAAATCCGGTTCGTCCTTCCGGCCCTGATGGATCTTCATGTCCATTCCCCGCCGGCGGCCGTCCACATCGGAAAAGACCATCGGCGCCAAAGCCGTGTGGTACAGCGCCGTATAGAATATCGTGTCGGCCGGCAGGCCGCTTGTTTTCACCTCGATGCGTGACAATTCGGTCTGCCATTTCTCTTTTGCCGCACGGCGCACGCGCTCAAAGTCAAAGTGTGGCATTTCGGCCGTCAGATTACGGGCCGCTCCCTCGGTGTCGACGGCTGAAAGTCCTACTCTTACGAGCAACGGTTCGTTGTTCATGTCGCCAAAGCGGAGCAATATTTTGTTGCGGGCCACTTTCTGTCCTTTCACGCTTACGGTGTCGCGAATCACCGTACTTTCCACTACAGGTCGGGAGAAACGGGCTTCGATGAAAGCCCTTTGGTCGTAAGCCCACCAGTAGCTGCGCCGGTAGGCACGCAGTGTGTGCCGGTCGGGCAACTCTGCGCCACACTCCAGCGTGGTTTGTTCCTGTATGGCATAATCCAGGTCGAGCAACAGGGAGGCTTCTTGTCCGTATGGAAAGGTGAAGCGGAACATCGCGGCCCTTTCTGTGGCTGTCATTTCCGCCTGTACGGCATAGCGTTTCAGATGTACGGCATAATAGCCCGGTCTGGCGCTTTCCTCGTTGTGGCTGAAAGGCGAGGCCCATGGCATTTGCTGTAACCCGTCAAGACGTATTTCCGCATCATTGAGGTCAATATCCCCCGTAAAG
>NZ_BEWW01000208.1 GCF_002933955.1 Prevotella sp. MGM2 | reverse complement strand
TTTTAAAATTTCTTAATGTTCCTGAAGGTTCAATATGTTAAAGTCGAAAGAATGAAAATCCTACTTGTCCGTCTCATCAAAACGGCCATATCATGGGGATGAAAATCACAGATAGGATAAGACAGATGATGTTAAGCGGCAACCCTACTTTCACAAAGTCGGAGAAACGGTAGTTGCCCACGCCTTGCACGATGAGATTGGTTTGATAACCGATGGGGGTGGAAAAACTTGACGAGGCCGCCATGCAGATGGTTACGAAAAAAGGCATGGGGCTCACGCCCAAATGGTCGGCTATCGAGAGCGAGATGGGAAACGCCAGTGCCGCCGCCGCATTGTTGGTCATCAGTTCGGTAAAGAGATTGGTGATGACAAAAACCACTGCCAGCAACACCAATGGTCCGTAGTCGTTGCTCAGCCCTACGGCAAAACCCGCTACGGCATCGGCCATGCCGGAGTTTTGCATGGCGCGGCTGATGGCAAAGGCCGAGGCTATGGTTATTAGGATGTCCCATGAAATGAATTTGGTGTACTTGCGGGCAGGAAAAATGTTGAACCACGCCATCATCACCGTTACTACGCACACAAAGAAGAACATGTCGAACTTCATGTCCGGCATAGCCTCGCGCATGAAGGGAAGCTCGCCAATGGTGGCGCCACCCACCATCACCATCAGAAGGATGACGGCAAACCATCGCTTGCGCACACTCATCTGCGGTTCCGGCTCCTTGCCGTTCGACACCATAAGGAAAAAAGAGGAATCGCCCCAGTTCTGCATGAACGCATCATCGGCCAGCAGCACCAGAGTGTCACCCTCACGAAAGTGTTCCTTACGCATGTCATGCACGATAAGCGTCTTTCCGTCGCGCTTTATTTCGAGAAGCAACGCGCCGTATTTCTGCTTGAAATCAAAATCACGCACCCGGCGGTTAATGGCCGGAAAACGCGCTCCCAAAACGACTTCCACACGCTGAAGGCCCTGTTGCTTTTCCGCATCTACGGCTGCATCGGAAGGCTCCTCACGCCGGTCGGGCAAAAAGTACTGCGAAACCATTAAAATATACACCCCGCCCGCCAAGGCTATTATAAAACCTATTTTTCCTAATTCGAACATGGAAAATCCCTCAAAACCGCTCTCTATGACCATGCCGTGAACCACCAGATTGGTGCTCGTGCCGATAAGGGTACACATGCCACCCAAAATAGTGGCATAAGAAAGCGGGATGAGCAGTTTCGTGGCCGGCAGCCTCATCCGCTCTGCCCACCGTTTTATCATCGGGGCGAAAATGACAACGACCGGCGTATTGTTCAGAAAAGCCGAAATGAACGCGATAACCGGTATCATGCGCAATTGTACCTTGCGTATGCCGGCGTCCTTTTTCGGCAGAAGTTTCAGCAGAAGCTTCTCCAGCAATCCCGAACGGCGTACTCCTTCGCTCACGAGGAAAAGCATGGCTACGGTAATCATACCCTTGTTGGCAAATCCTTCCACCATTTCCGACGGCGAGAGAATGCCGGCACATAAAAACACAACTGCGCCGGAAAGTAGGATAAGCCCCGGGCGCATGCGGTCCTTGATAAGCGCCAGAATTAAAAAAGCTAGAATTATAACAACAAAAATGGTTTGGAAGGTCACAGGCTATGATGTCTTTATGTGAAAACTTTCAGGAATAATTGGAGAATCCGCCCATACAGTCGGATCTCTTTCCGAGACAGCGGCGGTAATGAATGTACCGGCTTTTAACGTACAAAGAAAAAAGGATTGAGCAGGTCGGCCTTGTTATATACAACCGGACAGCCCGTTTCGGCGTCTACCACCTCCCGTCCGGCCGCCAAAGCTATGGCGTGTCCGGCCGCAGTGTCCCATTCCATCGTCGGGGCCAGTCGCGGATAGACATCGGCAACGCCTTCTGCAACCAGACATATTTTGAGCGAACTACCGGCCGATCGGAGTATCACCTCGCCATGTTCGCGGCGGCACGCCTCTACGAAGGCTTCCGTTTCGGCCGACAGATGCGAACGCGAGGCAACGACTGTAAAAGGCCGGTCCTCCGGTAGTGTTGACAGAGGAAGTGCCTCGACGTCCGGCGATACCGTTCCGTCCTCACTGACAGCGGCACGGAAAGCCCCGGCCTCACTGCCCCAGTAGATCCGACGGGCTACGGGTACGTAGATGACTCCCAAAACAGGCACACCTTTGTGTACCAGAGCTATGTTGACGGTAAATTCTCCGTTGCGCTTAAGAAATTCTTTGGTGCCGTCGAGCGGATCGGCTATCCACAGGGTTTGCCATTCGCGGCGCACTTCATAATTCTCGTGGGCGCCTTCTTCGCTCAACAAGGGCCAAGGCGTTGTCATCAGAGCTTCTGCTATGACGGCATGTGCACGGCGGTCGGCCAGCGTAAGGGGAGAGTTGTCGGCCTTGCGCTCCACCTGCCAGTCGGAGTCGGGACTGTCGTATATTTCCATGATGGCTTGTCCGGCCGCAACGGCGGTGCGAATGGCCAAAGGAAGATGCTTTTCTGCTGGAATCATATAGGGAAAACGGGGTTCAATTTTCAGGAAAAGGATTTAAGAGCTTACAAAATTAGTCCATCCGTACCATATAGGAGGGCTGATTACGCAAAAAAATGAGAAAACGGACAGAAAGAAACCGAAAGCAGTTATAAATAAACTGAAAACCATTATAGAAAAAACGATAATGCCAAAACTGTTTCTTAACTTCGCAGCCAACAAATATGTCTCTATCCGAGATTTAAAAAGATATGAATTATGACTAACGGACGACTGCTCTGGGTGGATGATGAGATTGACCTGCTTAAGGGACACATTATGTTTTTACAAAACAAAGGTTACGAGGTGGCCACGTGCTCCAACGGCACCGATGCGGTTGAACTGTGTCGCAACCGCGCCTTCGACCTTATTCTTCTGGACGAGAACATGCCGGGCCTGAGCGGCCTTGAGACGCTGGCCGGAATAAAGGACATAAGCCCCAACGTACCTGTGGTGATGGTCACCAAGAACGAGGCCGAAGACCTCATGGACCAGGCCATCGGATCGAAGATTGCAGACTATCTGCTCAAACCCGTCAACCCCAAGCAAATACTTCTCACACTCAAGAAGAACATCCACCGCCATGAGATACAGCAGGAAGCCGTACAGACGGGCTATAGGCGGGAGTTCGGACGGATAGGCGTACAGATGAGCGAGAATCTCAGCGCCGGAGAATGGACAGAACTTTACAAACGTCTCGTCCACTGGGAACTGGAGCTCGACGGTGCCGACAGTGCGATGGGAGAGATGCTGCGGATGCAGAAGGAAGAAGCCAACCTGACATTTGCCAAATTTATCCGGCGCAATTACGAGCGCTGGATGTCCCATCCCGAGGAACGCCCCATGATGAGTCCCGATGTGTTTAAGCGGGAGGTTTTTCCGCGCCTGGCGGCGGGGAAGAAAGTGTTCCTTCTCATACTCGACAACCTGCGCTTCGACCAATGGCGCGTGCTGGGAACCGAGCTGGCCGAGCAGTTCGACATAGACGAACGCCTCTACTTCAGCATTCTGCCCACCTCCACCCAATACGCCCGCAACGCCATTTTTGCCGGACTCATGCCGGGGAAAATACGCGAGATGTATCCCGACCTTTGGGTAGACGAGGAAGAAGACGAAGGCAAAAACCTCTGTGAGGAAGCCCTCATCCGCCACCAGCTCGACCGGTACCGCCGCCGCGAGCAGTTCACCTATCACAAAATCAACGACTCGGTGGCCGCCGACAAATTGCTCTCCAACTTTTCGCCGCTTACGAAGTCACCACTCAACATTCTGGTGATAAATTTCATAGACATTCTCTCACATGCCCGCACAGAATCGAGAATGGTGCGCGAGCTGGCCGGAGGCGAAGCTGCCTACCGTAGCATCACGCTGTCGTGGTTCAGACACACCCCAATCAAAGACCTCTTCAGCGCACTGGCCTCGCTTGATTATGAAATAATCATCACCACGGACCATGGCAGCATACGCGCCACGGCACCGGTGAAGGTTGTGGGCGACCGCAACGTCAACACCAACCTGCGCTACAAGCTGGGCCGCAACTTGAGCTATAATCCCAAAGAAGTCTTTGAGATACGCCATCCCCAGCGCTTCGGGCTGCCAGCCCCCAATCTTTCCACAACCTACATCTTCGCTCAAGGCGACAAGTTCTTCGCTTATCCCAACAACTACAACTACTACGTGAGCTACTACAAGGATACTTTCCAGCACGGCGGTGTCTCGCTTGAGGAAATGATCATTCCCCTCGTCACGTTGCGTCCCAAAAAACGATAGGTCAGAGA
>NZ_BEWW01000207.1 GCF_002933955.1 Prevotella sp. MGM2 | reverse complement strand
TTTCCTGAAAATCCCCGTATTGCAGTTGAAATTCCAAGTATTCGTGTTAAAATTCGAATACGGACTTTTTCATTTCCACTACTTCAAACCTATCTTTTAACCATCGGAAGTGTTGCGGGAAGTTAAATATGTTAAAGTGGAAAAGAGCGTCCCGCTACAAAAAACTCTTCTTGAAATGGCTTTTCCGATAATATTACGGCAGAAAGATGCCGGCTACAACACCGGACTACAGGCTGGCCAGAAGAGCTTCAGCGCGCCTCTCTTCTTCCTTGCCCAAATTCATATAGTGTGTGAGTGCTTTACCTGCTGCGCGCGCCACTGCCGCATCCGCATCCCGCAAATCGGTAGCCAGGTGGTCCAGTAACTCGGCGCTGTCGCGCTCCGAAGGCACAGCTCCCTGTATGAACAAACGTCCCATTAGCAGCCAGCCGCAAAGGCGGAACATCGTTTCTTCGCGGGCTATCCATGCGAAAGCTTTCTCCGATGCGTAAGCCTGACGGGTAAAGAGATACATCACTGTACATTCAGCCTCTTCTACGAAACGCATCTGCTCTACCCACAAGTCGGCCAAGTCCTCACCAAAGGTTTCGGACGGCATGAGCATCGCGGCCAGCAGACGGCATTCGCGAATGTCTTCTTTCCACAATGCGGCAGCCAGATGGTAGTCGTGCGGGAATTCTTCCGCGAGGCGGCATAAGCGGGGAAGTTCCACGCCGAAGTTTACTTTGTATGCCAGTCCTTTGTCACGCATCGAACGACTGGTAATGCCGTTCATCACTCCGCGCAGGCTGCGTTTTATGTCGCGCACGATTTCTTCAGTAGAGCCGGTCGCCGCCGGCAGGTCGTCAAACACTTCTTCAGTTGTATTATGGGGATTCATGGAATCTTGTTTTTTTGTAATAAAAGTTTACTTGTCCTTGTGAAATGCAAAAGTAAGAAAAAAATAATGCTTACAGCGTTTTGGGATATTTGTCCTGAAAATAAAATCGCTATCTTTGCAACTCAGCTACTCAAGAAAACAAACATGAACATCCTGCGAAATATCATGACAGGTGCGTTGCTCCTGACGGCTCCCGCCATAATGCGGGCACAAACAGACGGCACTCGTACGGAAATTGATCCCCTTGTGATTTCGGCAGACGACAGTACGGCCCTTGCCGCTGATATTCCCTTGGCGGACGGTGCCGTTACTTCTCTACGACCGCTTTCAGGTATACGGGCAACAGATATGTTCTTGCCCGTGTGTGATCTTTCCGCGCCGGGCTTCGACGGGCTTTCCCCATGGAACTGCGGTTTCTACGGTAGCGACTGGCGGCTCCATCAGGGTTTCAATGCACAATTGTCGATGAGTCTGACAGCCGGCTTCGGCAAGGGGGCGCCACATGGGGTGGGATTCGGTCAAAACGCGGCTTTTGCCTACGCCCTTCCCCTGTCAAAGCGTTTTTCAGCCGCCGTGGGAGTGTATGCCAACAACATGGACTGGGGAGGATATCACCAGACAGACGGCGGCGTGGCTGCGGCCGTGAAATTCAAAGCAACCGAGCGGTTCAGCCTCTACGCCTATGGCGCCAAAAGCTTTCTGCCAAAGGAGAACCGCCTTCATCGGGGGCTTTTGTCACCGTTCTTCGCCATGCCCAAAGACCGCGTGGGCGTGATGGGCGAAGTCAAGGTGGGAGAAAAAGCCATGATAAGAGTCAGCGTAGAGCGTCAGAGCTATTAACCCTTCTTCAAAATAAAAGTGCAACCGTTGGCGGCATTTTCCGGCAACGGTTGTTTTTATGTCAAAAGAACAAAGCGCTCGAAAGTTTTATTCATATTAGAATATCCTTAGAAACAAATGCCAAGTCTGCAACGCCAGCGTGAATTGCTGCGCAAAGAATATGAACACGAGAAAGCCGAATTCAGGCGCGCAGCCGAAACCATGGACGTGGACCGTAAGGTGAAACGCGGCGAGTGCTGGTTTCCGATTACGGTCGGGCGCAGTTATTATAATTCGCTTAACCGCTTTGTTGTGGAAATAACGCGGAGCAGTGACAGCGGTATTGAACATGATTTCGAATACGGCCGCAGCGTCTGTTTCTTTTCCCAAGACGGCATGGGGAGTATTTCCCATCTTGATTTTTCCGCTACTGTGAGTTATGCCGAAGCTGACCGCATGGTCGTGGTGCTACCCGATGAATCCGCATTGGCGCGGTTGCAATCGCTGGAGCGTGCCGGCGTACAACTCCATTTTGATGAAACGACTTACCGTCTGATGTTCGAAGCCATCGACCGTGTGATGCAGGCCCGCGAGGGACGTCTGGCGGCTTTGCGCGATATCTTTCATGCCGGGGCACCTTTAAGCTTTTCAGCAGATGCCGCGGTGCAGCCCCGCTTTCCCTGGCTCAACGCGGCGCAGGAGCAGGCCGTGTCCGAAGTGTTGCGGGCACGTGATGCGTTCGTTGTGCACGGGCCGCCGGGAACGGGTAAGACGACCACCCTTATAGAGGCGGTGTGTGAGGTGTTGCGCCGCGAACCGCAGGTGCTGGTGTGCGCTCAAAGCAACACGGCCGTCGACTGGATGGCGGAGCAGCTGGCCGATCGCGGACTGAGCGTGTTGCGCATAGGCAACCCTACGCGCGTCACGGATAAGATGCTGTCCAATACTTACGAGAGACGCTTTGAGAACCATCCCGACTATCCTTCATTGTGGCAGGTGCGCCGTGACCTGCGCCGACTTTACGCTCAACCGCGCAAAGGACGTTCTGAAAACTTTCACCAGAAAACGGCACGCCTCAAGGAGCGTGCCGAAGAACTGGAATTGCGCATCCGTCAGGCGCTTTTTGACCATTCGCGTGTGGTAGCCTCCACGCTTGCCGGAGCGGCCAATCCGCTGTTGGCCGGCCGGCATTTCCACACGCTTTTTATCGATGAGGCGGCGCAGGCATTGGAGGCCGCCTGCTGGATTGCTTTGCAAAAGACCGACCGGGTTGTGCTGGCTGGAGACCATTGCCAGTTGCCGCCGACAGTGAAGAGCCGGGAAGCCCTGCAAGGCGGATTGGCGCGGACGCTCATGGAGCATATCGCTGAAGTGCATCCGGAAGCCGTGAGATTGCTTACGGTGCAATATCGGATGAACGAGGAACTGATGCGTTTCTCTTCCGACTGGTTTTACGGAGGACGGCTTACCGCCGCACCCGATGTGAGCCACCGCAGCCTGCTCGATGAGTTGGATCATCCGCTGGTGTGGGTTGACTCGGATGAGGAAACGGCCGGCGGCTTTGCTGATGATGAGGTGCCGGAAGAGGCGGAAGGGAGAAGCCTCGGCGGCGAGTCATTTGTAGCTTCGACGTATGGACGTATCAACAAGAAAGAAGCCTGGCTCACTCTGGCCGCCTTACGCCGATATGCAGAACGGGTGGGGCGTAGACGCCTGATGGAGGAACGGGCGGATATCGGCATTATCTCACCTTACAAGGCGCAGGTGCAATATCTGCGGACGCTGGTGCGGCGCGACGAATACCTGCGGCCCTTGCGCCGGCAAATTACGGTGAATACCGTAGATGCCTTTCAGGGCCAGGAACGGGATATCGTGCTCGTTTCGTTGGTACGTGCCAATGAGCAGGGACAAATAGGCTTCCTGTCTGACTTGCGGCGCATGAACGTGGCTATCACGCGAGCCCGTATGAAACTTATTATTCTCGGTTCAGCGGCTACACTCTGCCGTCACAAGTTTTATAGAACCCTCTATGAACGTTGCCACTTGGAGCTGCTGTGTGGTGAACAGTCGTGAGTTGTTTCATGTCATCGTTGATTTTAACATTTCTTGCTTTCCTCCGTAAAATGTTGTATCTTTGTAACAGCGGAGCGGGGCTTTCCATGAGGAAGTCCCGCT
>NZ_BEWW01000206.1 GCF_002933955.1 Prevotella sp. MGM2 | reverse complement strand
TCTGTGTTTTCCGGCGTTATTGGTGTAAGAAAACGTTGTATTTTTTACGACAATTCCCCGTATTGCAATTCAAATTCAATTTTAGACGGAATATCAATCATAATATGCTTTCTTTCCGGCAGCCAAGGTGTTGAGCATCAGCATGCAAATAGTCATCGGTCCGACTCCTCCCGGAACGGGCGTGATGTAGCTGCACTTTGAAGCGACTTCGTCGAACCTGACATCGCCACAAAGGCGGAAACCGCTTTTACGGGTAGGGTCCGGAACGCGGGTGGTACCGACGTCAATGACCACAGCTCCCTCTTTAACCATATCGGCTTTGACGAATTCCGGCTTGCCGATAGCCGCTATGAGGATATCGGCCTGGCGGCATTCTTCTTCCAGGTTTGCGCTATGGCTGTGGCATACGGTCACGGTGGTGTCGCCGTAGTGTTTTTGCATCATCAGTTGTGACATGGGTTTGCCCACAATATTTGAACGTCCCAGAATGACACACTTCTTACCGCTGGTTTTGATGCCATAACGGCGCATGAGGGTAAGTATGCCCAAAGGAGTGGCTGAAATATAACAGGGCAGTCCGATAGCCAGCCGTCCTACATTGACAGGATGGAAACCGTCCACATCCTTGCGGTAGTCTATGCGCTCTATGATGCGTTGCTTGTTTATATGAGCCGGAAGGGGCAGCTGGATGATGAAGCCGTCCACATCGGTGTCATTGTTAAGGCGGTCTACACAGGCTAGCAGTTCCTCTTCCGTCACATCGTCCTCGTAACGGATGAGAGTCGACTGAAAACCGCAGGCCTCGCAAGCCAGCACTTTGTTGTGTACGTAAGTTTCACTGCCTCCATCGTGCCCGATGAGCACAGCGGCCAGATGCGGCCGCTTGCCGCCGCCGGCTACAATGTGTTCTACTTCTTCGGCTATTTCTTTCTTGATTTCGGCCGCTGTGGCCTTTCCGTCGATGATTTG
>NZ_BEWW01000205.1 GCF_002933955.1 Prevotella sp. MGM2 | reverse complement strand
ATCAAGCACCATGTCATCGGCAACGGCCTCCTTGTACCGCTCACCAACGCCCACCGAGTTGAGTTCTGCCTGACGCATGATGTTGTCGGTTTCCTGCTTGGCTTCCTGCTCGTTCTTGAACGTGCGACTGGTAACGACCTCGCCATTGGCGGCTATGGAGTTGACGGTCACACGTCCGTCAGCGTCCGTGTTGGTGGTGTAACCAGTAACGGAAGCCATCGGAAGTCTGCGCCCAGTAAGTATGTAGTAGGCTTTTGCGCGTGCGGACTGGCTCACATTGCCGTCCTGCATGAGTTCTTCCATTGAGGAATAGCCGTCAAATTCGGGATTACGGCTGATTGTTTCAGCCTCAACGCGCTCTGCTCTCAACTCAATCGCTCCCTCGGTAGGGTTTGGTTGAGCTACTTCCTGCACTCGGTCACGGCTGAACAGGTCGGCGAGGTCGCCCTAGCCTGCCCTGCTCAGCTCCTCGCCCTCACCGGTGGGACACTGCATTGCCCCTGCTACACCTCCGGCCTCGTCAGCCCC
>NZ_BEWW01000204.1 GCF_002933955.1 Prevotella sp. MGM2 | reverse complement strand
GCCTTTTTGTCTGGAGCCGCCGCATGGCGAAGGAAGATGTCATGAGGGAAATGGGAGTGACGGGCTTGACCTTCGATTCATACAAAAGGGGATATGAGGGGAACATTCATCGGTTTTTCGATTACTCCTTTATGGTGGATGTTATGGATTGGCAATTTACATCGGTTCTTGCGTGAGGTTGGACCTTTCGTCATTTGTTTGAATCAACAGCTGTCCGTTTGTATGGCTCATGATGAGTGATAGGAAAGTGTGGTCATGGGACATGTATGTGCCTTTATGTGGGAAATAGAACAATGTTAAATAAAATGTTATGGATTTTCAGGAACTCGTAAGAAAACGCTTTTCGGCAAGGAATTATCGTCCGGATGAGGTTGAGACTTCAAAATTGGATTATATATTGGAGTGTGCCCGCCTGGCTCCTTCTGCCGTAAATTTTCAGCCGTGGAAGTTTCTCGTCATAAAGAGTGAGCGGCAAAAAGAAAATATCAGGCAATGCTATGACAGGGAATGGTTCAAGACAGCACCGCTTTATGTTGTGGTATGTGTGGATAAATCTGTGGCTTGGGTGCGTAAATCTGACAATAAGAATCATGCAGATGTCGATGCTTCCATTGCTGCTGAACATATCTGCTTGGCTGCGGCTGAAGTCGGACTGGGGAGTTGCTGGGTGTGTAATTTCAATCCGGACTTGTTTGCCGAACTATTTCATATGTCTGCCGAGGTATTTCCCGTTGCTATTATCCCGCTTGGTTATGTCAACGAAACTCCAAAACATCTTTCTGAAAGAAAATCGATGGAAGAAATCGTCACCGTCTTATAGGTATTTGTGTCGTAGGAGATAAGTGACTGAGAAAGCCGTTTCAGACTTTTTCTTGCAGATGGTCTGGTCAATGAATGAAATATGATAATGTCTTTATCTCAAGAAAACAAGCGGGTTATCCGATCAGATAACCCGCTTGCTTTCTTGAGACGAGAATGTATTTTCTTAAGATAGAAAAGAGAAATTAAGTATATTATCGTGTGGGGAGTGACACGTGTGTGCGTGACATCACCGTAATGGCCCGTAATTGTTCCGGATTGGCTACGCGTATGGGGGTGCCATTGTAGCGAGGTGAGTGATAGGTTGGGGTTGACCCATCTGTAGTGTAGTGTATGGCAGCGTCTGCAACAGGAGTGGCGAGTGTCAGGCTGTAGGTTCCATCAGTATTTTTCTCACTCTTCTCCACTACAGGCTCCGGCAGGCGATAGTGTATGCCGGCAACAGTGAGGCGCGGATAGTGCGTTGCCATGCGGCGTTCGTAGTCGGTGAAATTCCTGTCAGCTTTGCGCGTCCATCCCAATTCCGATAATGCAGTGAGGCGTGGAAACATAAGATATTCCGCATAGCGTTCGGAGCGGTTTTCATCGAGTTGCGGCAGTTCTTGTAATACTGTGCCGTGTATAAACTGATCGCTCCAGTAGCAGCCTTGTACGCCAAGTACCGAAGACGTGGCAAGACTGTAGTCGAGCAATGGTGTTTCGTAAGTCTTCTTCAAGGGTACAGCCGGCATCCATGTTGCTGCCTTTATCTCGCGCTTGTCCTTGCGCTCAGGAAAGTCAAAGTAAAGGTGCGTCACCGGAGCAATGATTGACCGGTGTCCTTCGACACGAGCTTTCAGCGTGTCGTCCACGTTGTGCCACATCACGCCGACGATGGGGGTGCTGACCTTTCCGCGCATAAACACTTCCTCCCAGCCCACGACCGTGCGGCCTTTTTCCTTCATCCATCCGGCTACGATGTTGGTGAGCCATCCTTGTAGCTGTGACACTTCACTGAGTCCTTCGCGTTTCATGAGTGCCTGGCATCGGGGACATGTTTTCCAACGGTCGTAAATGGCTTCATCGCCGCCGATGTTGATATATTTTGACGGGAAAAGTGCGATGGTTTCGTCGAGTACATCGTGGAGAAAGTTCATTACGGAGTCTTTGCTTACGCAGAGCAGTTCGGGACTTATAGACTGTTGTGTCTGCACCTCATGCTGTTTGCCTTGGCATGAAAGCCAGGGATAGGCTACTATGGCCGAAAGAACATGCGCAGGAAACTCTATTTCGGGAATGATTTCTACGCCGCGTGCTTCAGCGTAAGCCAGCAGTTCGCGTATGTCCTCCTGAGTGTAGAAACCTCCCAGACGTTTTTCTTCCGGACCGGCCCAGGCTCCCACTTCGGTAAGGCGCGGGTATTTCTTGATTTCAAGGCGCCAGCCTGAATCGTCAATAAGATGGAACTGCAGTTTGTTGAGTTTGTACATCGCCATCATGTCGATGAATTTCTTTATGAAATCAACGTGGTAGAAATAGCGTGCCACATCAATCATCATGCCTCGCCACGGATAGTTGGGGGCATCGTTCACCTCCACAGGCCTGATGCGCCATTCTACGCCGCGTTGCCGGCGGTCTGCCACTATTTCTTTAGGCAGCAATTGGAGGAACGTTTGAATACCATAGAATACGCCGGCAGCATCGTGGCCTGTGATACTCACCCCGCGTTGTCCGGCCACCAGTCGGTAACCTTCGGAGGATGTTACGGCAGTACTGTCAATTTTCAGGGTAATGTCACCCTTCTTACCGGCGCGCAGAGGGAAGTCCCAGCCGGTCGGCCCTGACAGGGCGGCCTGCAGGAGCTCAGCCTGTCGTGCAGCGCCGTTGTCAAAACCTATTGTCGTTTTCTCTGTAAGTATAAAGTCTTTACCCTCAAGAGCCTTGATGCTTTGCGGTTTGGGAATGATGTTACAACTCTCTTGTGCTGTCGCCGGCAAGAATGTGGCCAGCAGGAACAGGAGCATGGAAATGACTTTTTTCATGGTGTGAATGTTTTGATAAGTGTGGAAAGATTTAGTTTTTATGTTGGTCAGGGCTCAATGCCCAATAGCTTTAATAGTTGGTCTACACTTTCTTCGATCGATAAGTGTGAGGTGTCTAGTTTTAGTGCCGGACAGGCAGGCGCTTCAAATGGGGCCGATATGCCTGTGAAATCTTTTACTTCGCCGCGGCGGGCTTTGGCATACAGCCCTTTTACATCACGCCGTTCACACTCTTCTATGGGAGTGGAGATGTATATCTCCTTGAAATCATCGTGCCCTATGATTTCGGCGGCCATTTGGCGCAGTTCCTCCGTAGGACTGATAAAAGCGGCGATGGTGATGATGCCTGTGTCTACGAAAAGTTTAGCCACTTCGGCGATACGGCGTATGTTTTCCTTGCGGTCATCGGCCGAGAATCCCAGATTGGCGTTGATACCTGTGCGGATGTTGTCGCCGTCGAGAATACGGCAGAGCAGGCCGCGGCGGTGAAGTTCGCGTTCCAAGGCTATGGCCACGGTGCTCTTGCCCGAACCGCTCAGACCCGTAAACCATAGCATTACGCCGCGTTGTTCCAACAGATTTTCCTTATCCGTGCGTGAGAGCATACGGTCGAAGATAGGGTAGATATTTTTGTTTACTGTCATGTAATGATAAATGAAAACTTTAAGGTTTCTAAAAATTCCCACAAATATACAAAAAATCCGCAGAGATACCATTGCCTTTATTCTTCAAACAGAGTTTTGCGGAAGCTTTTCGTCAGGAGTGCCCCACGACGGTATTCTCACCATAGTCGGATTTGAAAAGCGGCGGGGCATTTGTCATTCCCGACAAATGCCCCGCCTGTGTGACTATTGTTTTTGTTCAGCTCATAGGCTCTTATTCCTCATAGTCTGTCCAGTTGCTGCTGTTCCAGCCTCCCATGTGGTTGCTGGCGGCGTCTCCGGTGTTTCCTCCCGGATTGACAGGTATGGGGTCGCTGGAGGCAATCATTCCTTCGCTCACAATGTCGATACATGCGCTCTTTGGCTGCATATAATTCTTTTTCATGTCTTTTTGTTTTATGATTATTGAATGGGTATTTCTTATCTGACAATGAATTTCTTTCCGCCGCGGATGTACAGGCCGCCTTTGACAATGTTCGTCACGCGTCGTCCGCTAAGGTCGTATGTTGCTTCATTGTTCTCTGTTTGTCCGTCGGTGTTGACGTTTCCGATGCCCGTTGTTTCTCCAAAGTTGAGTTTGAGTGCGCCAGATGTCTGTTCAATGTAGGCCTTGTTGGCGGGAATGGTCGTACCGGTAAAGGTGTAGAAACCGGCATATTCATATTCAGAGCATCTGCCGAGGGTGAGTACCGAACTGGCTGCTACGGTTTTGGGTTGGCAGGTTCCGCTGATGCCTTCGCTCGTTGCGGTGCCTTCTCCGAGGAGGATGGTGGCCGTCTGTGCGTTGGGTTCTCCCACGAGTACCATGGCATTGTTGGCTGCCACACCGTCGTCGGCTTTTCTTAGGTTCACATATTCGCCGCTTACTGTTCCTGTGTAGATTTCAGCACCTTCGGCTCCGCTAACGGTAAACGGCAGGTAGGCTGTGGCGTAGGAAGCCTTGCCGTCGACGGCCGTGAGCAGGGATATTTCAAGTTCTTTGGCCGGCATGAGGTACCAGTAGGAACAGTTATCTTCCCAATGGATAATTTTCCAATGGTTGCCGCTTGCAGCCTGGTGCATTACTTTGCCTTGTGTGTCTGTGAACTTGAATTTGCATTCTCCGGCCGCGGTCATCGTAAACGCCCCTGCGCCGCCTTCTTCTACCAGTGTGGCGCCGCCTTCAATGGGCGACATGAACTTGCCGGTATTGCTGTTGATGAAGCGGACGCGTTCGTTGTACTGATTGATTTTCCAGATAAAGTTCGCATCGGACTGCGAGGGAACGAGTCCCTGCAGGGTGTTTGTGCCGTCCATCATTTCAAAGCCCATCATGGTATTCTTTCCGTCTCTTAAGCGTCCGGCGTTGATAACGCGGTAGTACTGGCCGGGTACAAAATCTACGAGTTCCGTCGGTGCGGTCACGTAAACCTGTTCCAGAGCTTTGGCGTTGTTGAAGTCAAAGGTGTTTGCCTCCGCCGTATGGTAGGCTGTGATGAGTTCCTGCAGTTCTTCGCGGCTGGCTTTGAACGTGCCTACAGCGCCCAGTGGTGCGTTGCCGGAGCCTATCTGGAGTCTGATGGCATTCATCAACGGTTCTGCAGGAGCCACAAAGCGGCAGGTCGATCCGTTGTCGGCATCAACCCAATATCCCATGTAGTCTACGCGGGTATCGCCGCTTCCGCTTCCCTGATGGTTCAGGTATTGGTTGTCACCTTCGAGGTGGAAGCAGCAGTTGGTCGTCTTGTCAGCGTATGCGGATGTAGGAGTGAGAAACCACACGTTGCTGTCGTCTGTAGCCGATACTTGGGCGCCGTCTTCACCTTTGCGCAGCCACTTGCCGTTTCCGGCAGCTTTGTTGTGTATCTTGAAACCGTCAATGAGGTTACCGGTGAAAGCCCAGAAGAAGTTGTCATCGTAAATGGCTGTAGTGGTGTTGCTGGTGATGGGAGTGCTGATTCTTACGTCATCGCTGTCATACCGCCATTTGTAAGGCTGCTGGTTCCAGTGTACCTCCACAGCCTGCCAAACGGGGTTGTCGAGGCTTTCAGACGCTTTGAAGGGTAATGCCTCGGAACAGTCCACATTGAGTTCCGTTACGCCTTCAGGGAGGCCTTGTCCTTGATATTCATAGCTGTTGATGGTGATGAAAGGAATTTGAGGTACCGTAAAGTTTTGTCCGGTTCTCAGGAGTGCGGTCGTAGTGGTGTATGTTCTTTCTCCTATGTTATATTTGATGGTGACATCCTTGAACTGAGTCTCTTCCACTGTTACAGGTGTGAAAGTGTAGATGCCGTTGCCGTGGGTTCCGGTAGGTGCGTTTGCTCCCCAGCCGATAACTAGGTCCTCGTCGCCTTCAAGGTTTTTGCCGCTCGTGTCTTCAGTGTTTTTCATGCCTCTCAGATAGAAATATCCGTTGGAACCTGTCGTTTTGATTTCAAAAAAACCGGCGGTTTCCTTGTCCTCGGTCAGCGTTATCACCTCGTTGTCGTTTGTTGGTGAGTTGAAGTATTTTCCCGAAACGGTTTTAATGCGGTAGTCGCGTCCTCGTCCGGTACCGGCCAGTTCGAATTTCACAAGAATCTTGAGGTCTTCGTTCTGCAAGCCTACGAGAGTGGTCGGTCTGGCCGTTTTGCAGGCGGTGGCGTCTTCGTTTTCCTGGATATACCATCCTCTGCCGGTATTATAGAGTACATAGTAGTTGTTGGTGTTCAAGTCAGCCAGCAATGGCACGGGAGTTCCCACCGCCGTAATGGCTTTTCCCTGCAGGTTCTCCTGAGCGTTGGCAGTGAAAGCCATGATAGCCGCCACACATAAGATTAACAAAGAAGTAATTCTTTTCATAGTGTTGTTTTTTTAAAGAAATAGGATAATTGATTATAGAGTGAATATTTGTTGTCGTATTGTTTTCAGGCTGATGCGATTCCTGCATTCTTTTGTCGTTTCGTATGTGCTTGACGTGTAGGTCTCATGCGATGTTTTATCATCTTAAAGTCTCTGAATCTCAATGAATTTTAATAAAATATGTGGCGAATATATATATATATATATACGGCCAAGGAAAATGGCGTTTTTTTATTAAAAAAAGGTTCAAAAACATGTTTTTCTGCTTCGGTGTGTTGAGTGAATTTAACTTGCCGTTGTGTTTCGGTGCATTAAGGGCTGTTTAGTTTTTCTTCAGTTTCTGGTAGCGGTTTCGGCGGTAATTGATGGTATTGGGAAAAGTTTTCCGGAAGTTTCGGAAAGCATACGCAGAGGGGACGCGCCATTTGGCGCGTCCCCTCTGCGTTATGAGATCAATGATTTTTGTTTTCTAAATCAATGTATGTTGAAACGGTCGGCAGTCTTTTTCAGTCCGCCATCAGCCTTTTCGGGCCGGCCGTTATATCATTTGCCTGCATGATGTCGCGGCGGGCGTTGTCGCGTCCGCATTCTGTGCCCACATGGCGGGCCACGAAAAAGGTGACGCACAGCAGCGCCGCCACTGTAACGGCTGTCAGGAGGCGGATGGCGGCGGTTTTTCCTGCGGAATGGTGCGGGTGTCTGTCAGGAGTGTTCATGAGGTGTCGTTGTGGAGGATAGAGTTAATCAAACAGGGCTTCGACCTCTTCCGGTTGCGACACGTTGTCGGTGCCGGTTGTGGCCTTTTCCGCCGGTTCGTTGTCTGTGAATATGGTGTCGCCGGCTTCTTCGTCGGCCATGAGGTTGTCAAACAGACTGTCAGGTAATTCGGGCGTTTCCGTTTCGCGGTAAACGGGATCGGGCGTGCGACGGTTGGCCTCTACGGTGCCGCCGCAGTTCCACAGTTCCATGGTGTGGCGGTAGGCCTGCTGCCGGTAGAAGCCGGCAACGAGGTATCCTTCTCCCGCCAGCAGTCCGGCCAGCAATAGGGCGGCCACACTGCGCACAAGTATCTGCCGGGGCTGTAGTCTGGGGC
>NZ_BEWW01000203.1 GCF_002933955.1 Prevotella sp. MGM2 | reverse complement strand
TGGCTCGGTCGCCTTTTCCGGCTTCCACTCAATGTCGTTTAGTCACGCTGCAAAGGGGTTCCGTCCGGTTTGTCTCTGCACGGCAGGCGTGTCAAATCAATCGTGAGGAAATAGCGGAGAAACTTATTTTCACTTTTATAAATAAAAAAAGTGTTTTTCACGCGCAAAAGATGTATCTTTGCACCCGAAGCAAAGGCAGAACGGGTCAGCCAATGTGATGTCCGGCTTTGGGAAACAAACCGCGTTGGTTGTTTCCGCTGTCTTGGTGTCTATTATAGGAAATGGGAAAACGGCAGAAGCGTGCGAAATAAATTCGGACGCATGTAATCTTTTAAAAAACAGTCTTGCAATGACACGACAAACGGCCAACCGCCGTCTGCCGCTGTGTGTGTCGTTGTGAAAGTTCCGGCAAGGTTTATAATCGGTCCTGCCTTGAAAGGCCCCGGGACGTTGCCGGCCGGCAATATCAGTGCAGAAATTTATATAACCATTCTATAGCTAATATTTATGCGAATGCAAAAAATCACCAAACATCTGGCTGCGGGCTTACTGCTCGCAGGCGTGACAATTCCCCTGGCGTCGTGTGTGGACGACAGTTACGACATGAGCAAAGACATCGACATGACGATGGGAATCGGCTCCGAGGGGCTGAAAATCAAACTTGGCTCGACCGAGAAAATCATGTTGGCCGACATCCTCGAAACAGACGGCAACCTACAGACTGACAGCAAGAATAAATACTATCTTGTTGAGGGAGGCGAAACCAGCGTGAACTTCACCGTCAGTACGGTAAACGCCATGCTCGACAACGCCACGCTCTGCCCGTCATACGAAGTGCTGAAATATGACGATATCGTGCCTGAAGAACTTAAGGGACAGCCCTTTGAGGTAGAGGCCGGAAGAGTGTTCGACCTTGATGCACCCATATCGGCCGAAACGGAGTTTGACTTCGACATCGACAACATTCACGAAGACGTGAAGTGGCTGAAAGTGATCAGGCCGACAGCCGAAACCAGCCAGCTCAAGTTCTTCCTCGAAATAGAGCAGTCGGCCATGGACGGCATCGCCTTTGACAACGTGGAAGGCCTCACAATCGTGTTCCCCGAGTTCATCCACCTGACCAACCCGAAGAACGGACGGCTTGAGAACAACGGAAAAACATTCGTGCTCGACAACATCAGCAACTCCGGAGAAACCGCGATAGAACTCGGCGAAGCTACCCTGGACAACATTACCTTCAAAGGCGAAACCGGAAAGACTGACAACGGCAAGCTGGCCATAGAAGACAAAATTTCCATGAACGGAAAAATCAGCTTCAAAACCATGAACGCCATCACGATGACCCAAGGCAGCGCAGTGAACATCAAACTGACGGTGTCGATAGGCAACCGCATCGACCAGCAAAGCCAGATATGCATTGCCAACGTGACGGGCCGCTTTGACCCCACCATTGAGCCTGAAGTGGAAAAAATCGACATATCCTCCTCGCTTCCCGACTTTCTGCAGGATGACGAAGTGACGGTCAACGTGTCAAACCCCACCATGAAGTTCTGTGCCGACATGACCCAGACGCCTCTGTCGCTCGACTTCAAGGCAACGCTCAACGCCATCAAGGGCGGAGAAAAACTGGCGGAAGTCAGTCTTCCAGGACTGGGAGAAGGCAAGGCCGGCATAGAGTCTCTGAAGGAGAATACCTTCTATTTCTATCAGAAAGGCCAGCCCTACGATCCCGAAGGCATAGCTGAAAACGCCGCCACCTACCGCGTGGAGAATATCAGCGACCTTATCAAAAAACTTCCCGACTACATTGACGTGGACCTGAAAGGCAAACAGATAAACGTTAAGGATGAGGACTACACCATTGAGCTGGGACGTGATTATGCCGCCAATATCAAATACAACGTCTATGTGCCTTTCGACTTCAACGCCGGGCTCCGGATCATTTACAACGATTCGGTGGACAACATGAACGAAGACCTTCAGGACTTCGAGGCCGACGGACTGGCGGTAACGGCCACCGTACACAACACCATACCCCTCGAACTGATGGCCACACTCGTGCCCATAGGCGTTGACGGGAAGGAACTCACCGGAGTATCCGTGTCGAAAGCCACAGTGGCCAGCGCCAAGGCCGAAGCCGGAAAGAGCATGGAAGAAAACGCCGTTGACTCCGAACTGAAAATAGAAATAAAATTCAACAATCCGGCCGACCTCAAGAAACTCGACCGCCTGCGCTTCAACATCAACGCCGAAGCCATCAACGCCGAAGGCGGCACCCTCTATTCCGATCAATATCTCAAGG
>NZ_BEWW01000202.1 GCF_002933955.1 Prevotella sp. MGM2 | reverse complement strand
GGGCCGGGGCGAAATTACCGCAGATGTGGACTTCTATGCCGATGGCTCCTCCGATGACCAACAGACAGCGGAGAACAGTGCGGAACATGACGACCGCCTGGTGCATTCGCTCAACAACGTGCGCAACCGCCTTGTGGCAGGCAAGGCGCAATATCAGTTGCCCATTTGGGGTGGCCGGCTCACTGTGGGCGGACAATATACCTTTACGAACCGTCACGACGATTACCTCGTGCCTGTGAATGATTGGGGTGTGAATACAGCCCGTTCGCAGTTGAAGGAGCAAAATGCCGCAGGTTTTGCGGAATATGCCCGTCAGGTGAAAGGACTTGGACAGGTGTCGGCCGGTTTGCGTTATGAAAACGTCAGATTCGACTATTTTGAAAATCATGTGCGCAGCAATGACCAAAGCCGTGTGTTCAGCAACCTGTTTCCGTCACTCTCGCTGGCCACAGCTATAGGGCGTGTACAGATCATGGCTGCCTATACGGCTAAAACCCGGCGTCCGGAGTATATGCAGCTGAGCAACAATGTCACTTACGGCAACCGGTTTCTCCTGCAGGGAGGTAACCCCACATTGCGCCCTACCGTGACACACGATGTGACGCTCACCGGTGTGTGGAAGTTTCTGCAAGGTGTGTTGACGTTCCGTCAGGAAAAAGATGCCATTATCTTTTGGGGAACATCACTGCCAGAGCGGCCGTCAACGACAAAGATCTCACACATCAACAAGTCATTCCCTACATTGCAGGCTATGCTTACCGCCGCTCCGAAAATAGGTTTGTGGCATCCGAATTTCACTGCTGTGATAGTTCAGAGCAGATTGGAAATGCCGTTTTTGGGCAGTATGAGAAAATTCGACAATCCGATGTTTGTTGGTGCGTGGAACAATGCCTTCACCCTTCCCGGCGGGTTGGTCTTCAATGCGGACTATCGTTTTCAGAGCCGCGGAGAATATCAGAATGTCTGTATCTCGAATGTCGTGCACTGGCTTGACGTATCACTTTCCAAGACATTCATGAAAGACGCTCTTACCGTCACACTCCGCGGTCAGGATTTGCTTCACAGCAACCAGACGGTCAATATCCTGATGGAACGCTCGCGCTTTGTGCAGAAGTCAGAATCAGACAGCCGCCGTTTTGAAGTGACCTTGCGCTATCGCTTCAACACCGTCCGGAGCAAATACAAGGGGCAAGGTG
>NZ_BEWW01000201.1 GCF_002933955.1 Prevotella sp. MGM2 | reverse complement strand
CCGAGGGGTCAAATCCCGCGTGCCCGAGGGGGTCAAACTCACGCGCCTTTTCCACACGGAATTCCGGCACCGGTGGTCATGAAATGGACTGGACACAGTGATTACAAAGCCATGAAGCCCTACATTGACATAGCGGATGACATCAGGGCAAACGCCATGAACAAGTTTAATCAACTATAAAAGTATCAATTAGTTTCATAGATTACCACCATTGAAGTATATTTGTATTCTGAAAATATCATAAGATGAGCAACAACGGACATAACATAGAAAAGACGAATTTTGATGCATTTATAAATGCTGTCGGTTCGGAAATACAACAGGCGCAAGTACGGCTGATTACCGCTGCCAATGCGCAAATGTTGTTCCATTACTGGAAAATGGGCAACTATATTCTCTATCATCAGCAACTGCACGGATGGGGAAGCAAAACCATCAAACAGTTGGCAAAAGCTATCCGGCTGAATTTCCCTGAAAAGAAAGGCTATTCGGAACGCAACCTTACCTATATGTGTCAGTTTGCAAGAACATATCCATTGAGAGCATTGCAGAATTTCATTGATACGGATGCAAAGCTGATAGCTCCAAGCGTGAAGAAAATTGAAGATGAAGTACACTACTTAAATGATTTTCAATTTACGCAAGAGCCTCTTGCGCAAATTCAATCCGTTGATAACAAAGAAACTATAATCACGCAAGAACCTCTTGCACAAATTCATAATGTTGCCAAAACCGTATCCGACATTTACCGTATGGAAATTAAGGATATAGAAAACATATTTATGGCATCACCTGTTGCAAGAACCAATTGGGCGAGCCATGTGATTATGCTTAACAGTTCGCTTCCATTGGGTGTAAGCTATTGGTACATGAAACAGTCCGTGGAAATGGGCTGGAGCAGCAATGTATTAAAATTACAGATTGACAGTGATTTGTATAGCCGACAAATCAGCAACAACAAGGTTAACAATTTCACGACCACACTTCCGGCTCCACAAAGCGACCTTGCCAATTACCTACTCAAAGACCCGTACATCTTTGATTTGGCAGGAGCCAAAGAAAAAGCAGACGAAAGGGATATTGAAGAACAGCTGGTTAAGCACGTCACACGTTACTTGCTGGAAATGGGAAATGGCTTTGCTTTCGTTGCCCGACAGAAGCATTTTCAAATTGGTAACAGCGATTTCTATGCAGACTTGATTTTGTATTCCATTCCCTTACACGCATACATTGTAGTAGAATTAAAGGCTACCCCATTCAAACCGGAGTATGCGGGGCAACTGAACTTCTACATCAATGTAGAGGACTTATGTAATGGACAACATACGTCCTCTAATG
>NZ_BEWW01000200.1 GCF_002933955.1 Prevotella sp. MGM2 | reverse complement strand
GATATGACACCGCTCACGGCCTCGGTTATCACGTCCTTGCCGTCGCGCAGCAGTCTTATGGCCGTGTAGCCGTCCGCATCCGGGCGACCGTTGCCTGTGGGCTGCGCCGTGAGTATGGCCTGATCATAAAGCACCACGAGTTCCACGCGCATATTGTCGGCGGGTTCGTTCAGCACCTTTATGGCCACTCCCGCGTCCTTTATCTGCGAGAGGTGGCCTTTCAGTCCGGCGAGGTCATCGGGCTGCAGAGGCGTGGGCTGGCCGTTGTTGCCCCTCGCGGCAACCTTGATGAACACCTGCGTGTTGTCCTCGGTGGCGACCGCGTATTTCACCACACGCGCCTTTTCGATGTCGGCCTCCGTCATTCCCGACGTGTCGTAGTAGTCAGCCACGACCACGCCGTCGGTCATTATGAGATCCTTGCCACGCATATAGGCGAGGGTCTTTGTAACGTACCAACGGAGCGTGTGCGGGCGCAGGGCATCTATCCTCGCGTCCACCTCCTCGCGGTGGCGGTCAAAAAGTTTTTCGAGCAGCCATATACAGGAGGCGACGACGTAGAACATCAGGCTCTCCAGCGA
>NZ_BEWW01000199.1 GCF_002933955.1 Prevotella sp. MGM2 | reverse complement strand
CTCCTATGTCTCCGGCAAGCCGGCGCCTGTCATGCCACGAGGCTCCAGAGCAAATAAACGTTGAGCAACGTAACAAAGCCGGCCATTGTGTAGAGCAGGACCGTGGTGAAACGGCTGTTAGCATAGTCGCCCATCACACGGCGCGATGACGTGAGGCTCACCTGCAAGAACATGGTGAAAGGCAATTGGAGACTGAGCACAGCCTGTGAGATGATAAGCCCCCGGAAAGCATCACCCACAAACAACAGAATAAGAAAAGCGGCAACGAAAGAGATGAGAATACCCGCCCGCGAATGCACGTCCTTCGAGTCGTAAGGCTCATCATAGATGCCTGCGAAGATGCTGCCGGCCGCCATACCGCTCGTCACCGTACTGGAAATACCTGCCAGCAACAGGGCTATGGCGAAAACCACCGCCGCGCCGCCGCCCAGCATCGGCGTGAGCAAAGCGCCGGCATCGGGCAACGCGTCGACCACGCGGCCACTGGCAAAAAAAGCATCGGCCGCCAGAATAATCATCGCCGAGTTGATAGCCCATCCCACAGTCATGGCCAGCAGAGTGTCGTAAAACTCATATTTCAGGGCATGCCTGATACCCCGTTCACCCTTAGTGTTGATCTTCCGGCTCTGAATGACTTCGGAATGCAGGAACAGATTGTGAGGCATCACCACGGCTCCCAACACACTCATGACCACCAGCATACTGCCTTCCGGCAGCGAAGGTGTCACCGTAGCCGCCATGGCGGCTCCCCAGTCGGTGTCGGTG
>NZ_BEWW01000198.1 GCF_002933955.1 Prevotella sp. MGM2 | reverse complement strand
GAAATTCCCCGTATTGCAGTTTAAAATCCAAGTATTCGTGTTGAAAATCCGATACGGACTTTTTTTCTTTCCCTGCTTCAAACCTATATTTTAATATCCCGAAACGTTACGGAAGGTTAAATATGTTAAAGTCTGGTGATGATTTATTGACAAAAAAAGGACTGGCTGATGATTTTATTGAAAAGAATGGATCAAAAAATCCTGAGGACATGACTTGTCAATAATTAAAATTCTATCTTTGCGGTGCATTCCTCTGGTTTGTAAATCCTTAAAACTATAAGTTTTCTTTTCTCTTAAATATCTTTGTCCTTATGAAATGCAGACGGATCATATTTTTAGCTTTTACCCTGTTTGGATTAGGCACGGCATTGGCCGATGCTCCTTTCCGCAATCATCGTTATGATGCCTTTAAAGTGTTGAAACTAAATTCCGATAACATTGTGTTCATCGGCAACAGTATCACCAATATGCATGAGTGGTGGGAGGCTTTTGGTGATACGCGAATTGTCAATCGCGGAGTTTCCGGAGCGGTAAGCGATGAGGTGGTGGCCAATCTTGAGTCGATGATAACCGGAAAACCCGGCAAAGTCTTTCTCATGATTGGTACAAACGATCTGGGTACGGCTGGCATTAACAATGCGGCACATGTGGCCGCGAATACCCGCATTATTGTGAAACGCATTAGAAAGGAGTCTCCTTCCACCCAGATTTATGTGCAAAGTATTCTGCCCAGTGCCAGGCGTGATCTGGAACAGCAAATACAGACCAATGATTCGTTGCGTGCCATCTGTAAAGCGGAGGGGGCTACTTACATTGATCTTTGGGATGCCCTCTACAGTGTGTCTCAGAACAATGAGCATTCGCTTGATTACTTACATCTCTGTGCTTCGGGGTATCATATCTGGTGTAAGGCCATTGCAGAGCATATAGGGACCGACTGCACTTATCCCGAAAACGGTGTGAATCAGACCGGGGGAATCGGCGGCTCCAACGGTATGCGCACCAGTACCTTCGGTTTTGCTCCTGTGAGGGCTGACGATATTCTGCTTATAGGCGACGAGATGGTCAGTAGTGGCGAATGGCACGAACTGTTGGGCAGCGGCCGCGTGAAGAACAGGGGGACGGGCTGGGGATGGCCCGGACTGGGCATTGCCGATGTGACGAAACAGATACCCGTTATTCTGAAAGGACGCCCCGACAATGTGGCTCCAGAGAGGATATTCCTTTATGTCGGTACGGCCGATGTCAACGGAACGGCAGATATTGCCACACTCAAGGAAAGGTATGAGGCGCTTGTCCGCAAGGTGAAGGAACTGGCTCCCCATACGCCTGTTTTCATTCAGGCCTTGCTGCCTATGAACGATGCCACGAAGAACGCCACGCGCGTGGAACCTTTTAATAATGCGCTCAAGGCCATTGCCGATGCAAATACCGAGGTGACCTATGTGGACATTTACACGCCCCTGCTCAACGGGAATGTGGCCAATACGGCTTATTTCATTGGCAATTATCTCGATGGGAAAGGCTACGTCGAAGTGGCCCGGATCCTTGCCGGCTACATGGGCGGCGGCGTGAAAGCTGTTACGCGCGAAGAGGCCGATGAACGTTATGATCTTCTCACTGCACGCAATAATTTCGGCGCCAATCTAGGAACGGTCATCAATATGCAGACAGGCCACGGCATAGGGCAAATTCCGGCCGGAAGCATGCGCCGGCTTTTCAAAGCCTGCGAGAAGGGATACGCTCTATTAGCCGATGAAACTCTCACCGTTAAAGAACTGAACCGTGCCGGTGCCGCTTTCAGCAAGCAGAAACTCTCAGTCCTTGAAAATATCAACCGTCCGCGCATGAGCGAGGCCGGCAAAGAATATTGGTATAAGCTTTATACGCCTAACCGCAACAACCGTTATATGACTTCCAACGGTGCCGGCTGCGGGGTTACAGGCAATGAAATTCCGGGATATGCCAGTATCTGGAAGTTCCAGAGCCGTCCTGACGGTACATGCGATATCATCAATCGTGCAGACGGTTCCTACCTCAACCCTGCCGCAGTCTATAACACTCAGGTAAAGACCTCGTCAGAAACGCCTCAGAGGGGCTGGACGCTCAGTTATGCCAATGCGCCGGGTACCTTTATCATTTCAAGCGGGAATGTGCAATTGAACCAGACAGCAGCGGCCTCACACAACAATGCTGTGTTTAATTGGAGTACAGGACAAACTGGAGCAGATCGTGATGATATCGGTTGTCAATACACTATTGCTGACGTCAGCGACACTGTCACCATCCATAAAAGGAATCAATGACCGGACTGTAGGCTTTATGCTGAGCGATGGCAATCACGGTATTGTTTTTTTAAACTTTCATGTCTGCGTGGAAATGGAAGGTGTCTATACCCGCATCGATCATCTCCCAGTAGCTACCAGCGGTGGTCTTGACACACAGACTTATCATCTTTCTGGCCGGCAGATCACTCCTTTGGAGTGTAATGTGTATATCCGCAACAGTCGTAAATTTATTCAGCGTTGATTCCTTTCTTTTAAAAGGAGTACTGTAATTTGGAATGCTTAAGTTTTCAAGATACCTCGAAAGTGATATATGTACTTTAATTGTCCGGCAAGTATTGATCTAATACGGGTAATATTTTCCGGAAAGGAGCAAAAAATACGCAGAAAGATTTGAAGAGCGGGACTTCCTATAAGAAAGTCCCGCTTTATTGTTACACAAACTGATACCGGATTTCTAAAGAATACGCAATGCGGTAAATGGGGGGGCAAAACTTATAGAAATACTCAATGAAGCCTGTGTGCGTGATATAGTTGTCATTCTCAGAGCCTCTGTTCATATTGGTAGGATTACTGGAATAAAGGCTAAAATGGGATATACCGTATCCTATGGTGAAAATACAACAGTTGAATTGAAAATTTATACCAGATTTCACATCTCATCTTAACCATTTTGCGTGTTTGCTTCCCCCAGAACTGAGAGAAAGGATTATCCCTGACTCTGTATAGATATGAAAACGGCATCTTTACTTTTCCAATTGATTAGTGTGGTAGAACGCAAGACAATAGCAGGATCAAAATTAAATCTTGCCGCATAACAATGCTCGGATGCCCATTCATCCTTGCCCCAAGCTCCCCTCTGCTTTATTTCACCGGCCATTCCAAGGGCGGCTCTGGTTTCCACATGTTGAAGTGGGAAATACGAATGTCTGAAATCCCAAACATACCCATCATTGTTAAGTCCGACTATCATTCCACCGTCCCAGTGAGAAAAAACTTTTTCAGACTTATTTGACTGGGCGTAAGATATTAAACAAATGTAATGACAGAGTGATGCCAAACGCCAAAGCGCGGTATATCCACCTCATCTAACAAAATTTGTTGTTTCGTTGTATAACCTCATTTGGCCCGTTCGAGCCCTGAACGCTTGGAACGGTTGTAACTGCGGTAGTCATCGAGTTCAATTTCCACATCCGGTTCAAATAAATCTCCTGTTTGGGGTAATCGGAATTTGACGTATTTAATTGTCAGACCACGGGCTATCCATTGTTGCTCATAGTAGGTTTGAATGGATAGGATATTTTGGACTTCTGTGTCTTCGTTGACTTTAAGTGTATGATAAAGGTCGTCAGTATGAAAGTCAAGCGGCAATGCGTTTTCTGCTGCCATCAGGTTGGTATAGGTGAAGAGGAAATTGCTGTCAGTCTTCACATGTATGATGCCGCCGTCATGTAGGAAATGCCTGTAGCGCTTCAGAAAGTAGGTAGACGTGAGACGTTTGGTCACCTTCTTCATTTGCGGATCGGAGAATGTTAGCCATATTTCGGCCACTTCGTTTTTGGCGAAAAAACGGTCGATGAATTCTATATGTGTGCGCAGAAAACCGATGTTTGTCAGCCCTTCTTTCAGCGCTTCGGTTGCTCCTGTCCACATACGCGCTCCTTTGATATCCACACCAATAAAATTTTTGTCCGGAAAGAGGCGTGCCAGTCCTACGGCATATTCGCCTCGTCCACAGCCCAATTCAAGGACGATGGGGTTCGTATTGTGGAAAAAATCTTCATGCCAACGGCCTTTCAGGGAGAAAGGAGTGGGGTCAACGGCTACTCCGGGAGCCTCTATAACCAAAGGGTTGGCTGCCATTTCGGCAAATTTGGCGAGTTTATTCTTGCTCATGGTCAAGTATTTTCTTTACGTCTGTTTCAACTTTTGTAAGTTTTTTCTGGCAAAACAGCAACAGCATTTGGGCTTCACGTATCTGCTCGCTGAGATGGTCCAGTTCAAGTGTGTTTTGCTCAAAACCTGCAACAATCGTTTCAAGGCGGTGCACCGCCTGCTCATAGGTGAGATCTTTAGGTATTTTCATGGAATATGTTTTTTGCTTCATAGAGATGTCTGTTGTTGTGGCTCTGTGTAAATAAACGATATCACTGTTCTTATTCGGCTACACTGGTTACTTCGCCTTCATACAGACATGTGACAAGGCAATCTCCCTTTTTAATAACTCCGGCATTGCGTACCACCTTGCCGTTCTTAAGAGTTATACTGAATCCCATTTTCAGGATACGCTCCGGACCGGCCATCGTCAGACTGCGTTCGAGAAGTTCCTGTCGATGATGTTCCTGCACAAAGCGGTTCTCCACATTCCTGCGTAAACGCTGCGGCAATTCCTCGAGTTGCCGGCGTACATTTGACAAGCGACGTGTCAGGCATATTTCCAATTGCGCGGCCAAGCGAGCCAGTTGTCGGTGTTGTTTGCCGGCATATTGTGTGGCGGCCAACCGGAACCGGCCTGTTTGCCGGCTCAAATCTCGCCGTTCCGCTTCAAGGCGTTGTAAAACGGCTGACTGTAAGCATGTTTCCAAATGCAACAGGGAATCCGACTCCTTTCGGCGCATTTCGATGAGATAGGCCGCTACGGCCGTGGGTGTTTTCAGACGGGTATGCGCCACACTGTCTATCACTGTGTCATCTCGCTCATGTCCAATTCCGGTCATGACAGGCAAGGGAAACTGTGCCACATTGGCTGCCAGTTCGTAGGTGTCGAAACCGTTAAGGTCACTTACGGCTCCTCCTCCGCGTATGATAACAACAGCGTCCCATTGTTCCCGTTGCGCTACTATCGCATTGAGAGCGGCAATAATGCTACTCTCAACAAGGTCACCTTGCATCGTTGCGGCAAAGAGGCAGGTAGTGAAGGCATAACCCGATTGGTTCAACTGGTTGGTAAAGTCGCCATATCCGGCAGCCGTCTCGCTTGATATGACAGCAATGCGCGATAACAGACGAGGCAGCCGGAGCTCCTTGTTCAGATTCAAAACCCCGTCAGCTTCCAGTTTTTCCAATATTTCTTTGCGTCGTCGCGCCACATCCCCCAGCGTATAGGTGGGGTCTATGTCGACAATATTGAGGGAGTAACCGTAAAGTTCATGAAAAGTCACTTCTACCTCTACGAGTACTTTCAGTCCCGGCGTAAGGCGATGACCTGTCATGTGCTCAAAGTGTGCGGCCAACAGGGTATATTGCTGTCGCCAGATGTTGCCGCGCGCTTTGGCCACGAGAGCGTTGCTGCGTGCGTCTTTCTCGACAAATTCCACATAGCAGTGGCCGTTGGCTGCCGTGCGTACTTCGCTGAGTTCCGCCGCCAGCCAAAAACGGGTGGGCAGTGACATTTCAAGCGTTTCGCGCACAAGCCCGTTGAGTTCGCGCAGTGAGAGAGGTTTCAAAAGTAAGTTTCGTTAATGCTATGTTTATTATATTAAGGTGCGGCCGTGCCGGAAAGGGTGATGGTTTTACAGTCGAAGCCAACGCTGCTGCATTTCTCACCTGTCGCCGATTATGTCGTTATTTTTTCTTCAAAGCCTGATAGGCCTTCCAAAGATTAGGAACACCGTACCCGTATACGTTGTCTGGATGGGCGGCATTGTCGCCGGCCTGTTGCACGGCACGGATTATTTCTTCCGGACGTGCTTCGGGGCAGGCTTGCAGCAAACAGGCCACTCCGCCGCAAAGTATCGGCGTGGAGAAGGAGGTTCCGTTCGCTACGGTAATGCTGCCTGTTTCATCGAGCATCCAGGCTGTCTGTCCTAGAGCCATAACATCAGGTTTGATGCGACCGTCAGCCGTGTTGCCCAAAGATGAAAAATTCGCGTTTTTCAAATCAGGAGTGAGTGCCCCCACGGTTATGATGTCATGTGCGTCGGCTGGAAATCCGATTTTTTTCCACGGGTCGTTACCGCTGTTGCCGGCACTGTTGAGTACCAGAATTCCACGGCTTGCCGCCAGAGAGGCCGCACGGCTGTTCACTGCAGTACGTCCGTCCAGTTCATGATATTTGTGGGATGTTGCGGCATCATCGAAGTTATAATAGCCGAGCGAACTTGTGAGAATGTCCACTCCCAGACTGTCTGCGTATTCAAGCGCCGCGCACCAGTTGTCTTCTTCCACCAGACTTTCGCCGTCATTGTCCTCGCTCTGCAGAAGATAGAATGAGGCACGTGGCGCTGTGCCTACGAGGGCATTGGGCATGTCGGCGGCTATGCAGGAGAGCACCATTGTTCCGTGCGATTGAGCATCATATACGCTGGCCGTGCCGTTTCCTACAAAGTTTTTCGTGCCCAGGATGTTGCAGTTTCTGAGTCCGGCAAGGCAGTCGGCGTTGAGGAATCCTCCGTCCACTACGGCGATTGTGATGTCTTCGCCGCGGAAACCGGCCTGATGGAGACTGTCTACGCCCAACATGCTGACTTGCTGCAAGGCATGGCCATAGTATCCGTCAATGGTGTCGCGTGAGTTGAACACCATCTTCCGGCGGTCTACTTTCGGCCGCACGAGCAGGCTGTCGCCGCTTTCCCAAACTTTTACCACGTTGCTTACGAATTTCAGTTTGGGCAGGAGGTGGATTAGCGCTGTGTCGGCCGTTTCCACCACTGCGGTGTTGTTCCATTTACTCACGTGGAGCACCTTCATGTCCTTGCTGCGGAGATATTCCAGATAAATGGGGGTGACGGGCAAGTCGTATTGGTCCACTTTTATGCCATACTTTTTACGGCGGGCCAATGCTTTTTCAGAAAGGAACTCCTGAGGCCGTTTGAGAGAATAGAAACTGTCTTTCTTGTCGGTGAAATACACACGATAACGATACGTCTTGGGGATTTTGACATACTTCTCGGCCGTTTCAGAAGCATTGTCAGCTGTGTCGGCCGTTTGTGCCGGTGCGGCGAGGGCCATGCTGAGGCTAAGGAATGAGAAAATTAATTTTTTCAACATGTTTTTGTAAGAACTTATAGGATTGTATCATTTTTAATAATGTCAGAGATAAAGACCAATGCCTTTTTGCGAAGCGATGACCGCGCCGCCTACCAGCCGCTGTCCTACATAAAAAACAGCACTCTGACCGGGAGTTACGGCACTCACGGCCTCTTTGGTTCTCACCAGCAGGCGGCCATTGTCCATGCGCTCCACACGGCAAGGCACAGGGCGGCTATGGTAGCGGATGCGCACTGCCAGTTCCGGACAGTCATAGAATTCGGCCTCGCTCACCGGCAGAAGATCTTCTGCAAAGAAAGCCTTTGTCTGCAAATCCTCTTCCGTGCCGAGAACGATGGTGTTCTTTCCGGCATTGAGGCGTACCACATAAGCCGGCCGGCCCAGTGCAATACCGAGTCCTTTGCGCTGCCCAACGGTGTAGAAAGGAACTCCTCGGTGCGTACCCAGCCTCCGGCCGGTGCTGTCGACGTAGCAGCCACCGGCCACTTCGTTTTCCAGTCCGGGACATTGGGCGTTTAGAAAATCGCGGTAGTCCCCCTCCACAAAGCACACCTCCATTGACTCCGACTGCCGTGCGCGAACGGCAAAGCCCTTCTCGTCGAGATAGCGGCGTACCTGCGGTTTCTCCATATCGCCCAGCGGGAAGATACAACGTTTCAAAGTTTCCTGCGGCACCCGCCATAGGAAATAGGATTGGTCCTTGCGCGCGTCATCGCCCATTAACAGATAGGTGCGGCCGTTGTGGCATTCCGTCTTCACGTAATGCCCTGTAGCCATGAAATGACAGTCAAGGCGGTCAGCCCATTCATGTAGCAGCCGGAATTTAAAGTCGCGGTTACAGTGTACACAGGGATTGGGCGTGCGGCCGTTCCTGTACTCATCAGTGAAATAGCGTACGATATTTTCGCGGAACTCTTCCCGCACATCAACCACAATATGCTCCATCTCCAGTCGCGCCGCCAGTTCACGGGCACTTTCAATGAAGTCCGGTTCGGTGTGTCCATCGGTAAACTGCCGCGGAAGATCCCATACGCGCATCGTCATACCAATGACCTCATAGCCACGGTCGCGAAGCAGTAGACATACGGCGGAACTGTCCACTCCGCCCGACATGGCTACTAATACTTTTTTCTTGTTCATCGTTTGCAAAGTTACGGTAAACAGTTGAAATGATGAAATGGCGCCTTGCTTTTTAACGGCATCTCCGGCGCCAAGCTGTACCATCTCCTATTTTAACATTATTTGCTTTCGGCCGGAAAATGTTGTATCTTTGTGAT
>NZ_BEWW01000197.1 GCF_002933955.1 Prevotella sp. MGM2 | reverse complement strand
ATGAACATCATGATGAATACGGTGGTGAAGAGGATGGCGGCTGTGGAGAGGTTTTCCGACACTATGAGGGTGCACACGATGCCGGTTATTGTGAGGATGAGCTTGAAAGCCCGCCGGTCGGCGCCTTCCTCGCGCTGCATGTGGGAGAGGATGAGGGCCACCGAAACGATGACGACTCCCTTGGCCAGTTCGGATGGCTGGAAGCGTATGCCGAGGTCGAGCCAGCGCGCGCCGCCGTTTTCGGACGAACCGAAAAAGAGCGTGACGAGCAGCAGGACGATGCACAGAGGAAGGAAGAAAAGCGGGATGATTTTGAAGTAGCGGCACGGGATGGCATGGAAAAACCATGCGACGCCGGTGCCCAGGCCCAGAAACAGGAGCTGCTTGAAGAAAGGGGCCATGAAGTCGCCGCTCTTGTAGGTGAGGGTGCTGGCGGCACTGAACACTTCGATGAGGGAAATCATGCAGAGCAAGAAAAATACCACCCAAATGACGGTGTCGCCTTGAAAAATACGGCGGGAGGATATGTCCATTTTTTGCATGCTGTGTTGTTGGTTCTTAGAAAGATGAGGGAGTCGGGCGGTTTTAACGGCTTGGCGGGAGCATGCCGCTTACCAGTGTCTTGAACTGGTCGCCGCGGTCTTCCATGTTGCGGAAGAGGTCGAAACTGGCGCAGCAGGGACTGAGCAGGACGGTGTCGCCCTCATGTGCCAGGCGGGCGCAGGCCGCCACGCAGTCGGGCATGCTGTGGGTGTCGGCCATGGGTAGTCCCAAACCGTCGAAATGCTCGTGAAGTTTGGCGTTGTCGGCGCCGAGATATACCACGGCGCGGCATTTCTCTCTGACTAGAGGGATGATCTGGCTGTAGTCGTTGCCTTTGTCAAGGCCACCGATGATGAGGACTACCGGTGTCTGCATGCTGTCGAGGGCGCAATAGCAGGCGTCTACGTTGGTGGCTTTGGAGTCGTTGACATAGTGCACGCCATTCACGGTACCGGCTTTTTCAAGACGGTGTTCCACACCGGGAAAATCGCTCAGGCCTTCGCGAACGGCCTGTGCCGGCGCACCGGCGGCGAGAGCGGCCATGGCGGCTGCCATGGCGTTGCGCAGATTGTGTTTGCCGGTGAGTGAGAGTTCGGCGAGGGGCATCTCAAAAGGTATGGGGGCTTTGATGCAAAGCGTGTCTCCGGCCGGAAAACCGACTGCCTGCTCTTCGCGTTTATCGGCGAAGGAACAGAGGAGGGCCGGAGATGGATGGCGCTCCAGTTCGCGGCCTATGTGTTCGTCGCCGCTCCAGTAGATAAAGGTATCATCGGCCGTCTGGTTGCGCAGGATGCGCATTTTGGAGTCGACGTAGTTTTGCATGCAGAAGCCGTAGTGGTCGAGATGGTCGGGAGTGATGTTGAGCAGTACGGCCACATTGGCACGGAAGTCGAACATGCCATCGAGCTGGAAGGAGGAAATTTCGATGACGTAACAGTCGTGGTTGTCTTCAGCCACCTGAAGCGCCAGACTGCGACCGATGTTTCCGGCCAGTCCCACGTTGAGGCCGGCTTTGCGGAGTATGTGGTAGATGAGTGAGGAGGTGGTGGTTTTGCCGTTGCTGCCGGTGATGCATATCATTTGCGCATTGGTGTGGCGGGCGGCAAATTCGATTTCACTGATGACGGGGATACCTTTGGCTTTGAGCTGAAGCACCAGAGGGGCGTTTTCAGGAATTCCGGGACTTTTGATGACTTCATCGGCATTGAGGATGAGCTCCGGAGTGTGACGGCCTTCCTCCCACGGCAGGTACCGTCCGTTGAGCAGGGCTTTGTATTTTTCTTTTATCCGGCCCATGTCGGAAACGAAAACTTCATGACCTTTTTTCTGTGCCAGAATGGCGGCACCGACACCGCTCTCGGCGGCTCCCAAAATGACTGTTCTCATGTTTGCTGTATGGCGTGGTCGGGAGGGAAGTGATCCCGTATGGTTTTATCGTATTTTCAGAGTGATGATGGTGGCTGCGGCCAGAAGGATGGTGGTAATCCAGAAACGCACGGTTATTTTGGATTCGTGCCAGGCGCCGCGCGGCCAGTTCTTGAAAACGTAGCGGCACGACGGGTCGAGCTGTTCGGGAAGAACACGGAAGTTGTCGTGTATCGGCGTGCGTTTGAAAAGGCGCTGCCTGATGCCTTTCCGCTTGCCCAGTTTGAAGTATTCCACTTGCAGTATGACGCTCAGGCTTTCAACCAGGAACACGCCGCAAAGGAGGGGGATGAGCAGTTCCTTGTGGATGATGATGGCCAGCACGGCAATGACGCCGCCGATGGTGAGGGAACCGGTGTCGCCCATGAATATCTGGGCGGGGTAGGCGTTGTACCACAGAAAGCCGATGAGGGCACCGATCATGGCGCAGATAAAGATGACAAGTTCCTGAGAACCGGGTATGTACATAATGTTGAGATAACTGGCATATTCTATGTGGCTGGAAACGTAAGCCAGTATGCCCAATGCGATGCAGATGATGGCTGAATTGCCTGCTGCCATGCCGTCCATGCCGTCGTTGAGGTTGGCGCCGTTGCTCACGGCAGTGATGACGAAAATGGTGACGATGACGAAAAGTATCCAGCCGGCCTGTGTTTTGTATTGGCCGCAGAAGGAGACGATGGACGAATAGTCAAGGTTGTTGTTCTTGACAAAAGGAATGGTGGTTTTGGTGGATTTGACGGCTTCGCTCTTGTGGACGACTTCAGTGTGGACTCCGCCCTTATGCTCAATTTCCACGTTTTCGCGGATGACGGCATCGGGGCTGAAGTAGAGAACCAGGCCGACAATGAGACCTAGAATGACTTGTCCGAGAATTTTGAACTTGCCGGACAGACCGTCTTTGTTTTTCTTGAAATTCTTAATGTAGTCGTCGATGAAGCCCAGCATGCCCAGCCAGACTGTGGTGACAATCATCAATATCATGTAAATGTTACGCAGACGGCCGAGGAGGATGCAAGGCACCAGCACGGAGACAATGATGATGATGCCTCCCATTGACGGGACGTTTTTCTTCTTTTCTCCATAAGGATCGATGGAGGCGTCGCGCTGCACTTCGCTGAAATTATGGCGTCTCATCCATTTGATGAAGTATTCGCCGAACCACGCCGATATGACCAGTGCCAGCATGAGGGCCAGCAATGCGCGGAAAGAAATGTAAGACCACAGGTTGGAACCGGGGAGGCCGAATTGTTCCAGAAATCTGAACAGATAGTATAACATTGGTGGAATGGGTGATGAATGACAGGTGAATTAACCGTAATGTTTTGAGGCTCAGTTGAGGCCGAACGCGGCGCGGACTTCTTCGTGGTCGTCGAAATGATGTTTCACGCCTTTTATGTCCTGATAAGGTTCGTGCCCCTTGCCGGCCACAAGGATGACATCGCCGGTTTGTGCCATCATGGCGGCGGCACGGATGGCTTCGCGTCGGTCGGTGATGCTGAGCACCTTTTGCATTTGTCCGGCGTCAAGGCCGGCGAGCATGTCCTGAATGATGTCTTGCGGTTCCTCAAAACGCGGGTTGTCGCTGGTAATGATGACGCGGTCGCTGCGGTTGGCGGCTTCCTGTGCCATTAAAGGGCGTTTGCCTTTGTCGCGGTTTCCGCCGGCGCCGCATACAGTGATGACCTTTCCCTTGCCTTTGACAATTTCGTTGATGGCGCTGAGTACGTTGGCCAAGGCATCGGGGGTGTGGGCGTAGTCTATGACTGCGCTGTAGCCCTTGGGAGAGCGGATGGCTTCGAAGCGGCCGTTGACGGGACGGAGGGAGGAAAGGACACACAACACTTCCTCCGGTTTATGGCCGAGCATGACTGCTGCGCCGTATACTGCCAAAATGTTCGATACGTTGAAACGGCCTACGAAAGGTACGCTGACTTCACGGTTGTCAATGTCGAGCAGCATGCCTTCAATACTTTCCTCAATGATACGTCCTTTGAAATCGGCAGCGGTACGCGTGGAGTAAGTCTTCACCGTAGCTGCAGTGTTCTGTACCATGACTGTGCCGTTTCTGTCATCGGCATTGGTGATGGCGAATGCTTCCTGGGGTAATGTGTCGAAGAAGATTTTCTTCGCATCGCGGTAGTTCTCAAAACTTTTGTGATAGTCCAGATGATCGCGGGTGAGGTTGGTGAAAATACCGCCTGCGAAGTTTAAACCGCCTATGCGCTTCTGATGAATGGCATGACTGCTGCACTCCATGAAGGCGTATTGGCATCCGCGGTCCGCCATTTCGCAGAGTAACCGGTTGAGTGTTACGGCATCGGGCGTGGTATGTTCGGTTGGGAGAGCCTCGCCGTCGATGTAGTTGCATACTGTTGAGCATAAGCCGCATTTGTAGCCGAACTTGCGGAACATATTATATAATAATGTGGCAATGGTCGTCTTTCCGTTGGTACCTGTAACGCCGATGAGCTTTAACCGGCGTGAAGGATCACCGTAGAAGCAGGTGGCAACTTTACCAACGGCGTCTTCTGTGTCGGCTACACGGATAAATGTTGTATTCTCAGGAATTTTTGCAGGTATAGGTTCGCTTACCAAAACAGCTTTTGCACCGTTTTCGAGCGCTTTGGCTATGAAAGTATGCCCGTCGGTTTGTGTGCCTTTTACGGCAATGAATAAGTTGTCGGCTTCTATCAAGCGTGAATCAATGTTCACTCCGGATATTTCCATTTCAAGATTTCCCCGTACTTCGATGGGAGTGATCTTCTTAAGCGTTTCGGACAGTTTCATGTATCGGGATGTTTTTTATGTTCGGGTAAATAGGGATAAATGAACTGATACGGAAAATGGACTCAGGGAATTTTCTTTTTAGCTTTGTTCTCTTCTTTTTTCTGAGCCTTGGGCGTTGGATTGTCTTTTGTCTTTTTCCGTTTATCAGAGTTGTTCTTTTCCTGGTCGGAGAGTTCTTTGTCTTCCGGTTTCAGAGCGGTTGTTGGTGAGGACTTATGTGAACCGGTGTGGGACTTCCTGTAACTCAGTTGTAGTTTTACAAGTATTCCTTTCTTTATTCTTTTTCCGGGAGGAATGCTTTGCTCACAGACTTTTCCTGCACCTTGTGTATGGACTTTCAGACCGATATTCTCCAAACGGTAAATGGCATCGCGCAGTCCGTATCCTCTTACATCGGGCATGATGTCTTCTGCCCAATTGGTTGCGGATAGTTGCATCTTACCATCTTGTCCGTCTGCTGTTCCCCATAGATTTTGTCCAAGGGGCATTGCCGGAATGTTGCTTGGTATGCCGTAGCGTTTGAAAAGCCTGCCGGCAACGGCTATGTCACCTTTACATTCTGTAGGTACACTTACATTAACTGTGTCGCGGGCTTTGGAATAGTCCGCTTCGTGCCTTTGGGCCATTACGGATTCTGCCACGCGCTTGAAAACGGGACCGCACATACCGCCGCCTGAGGCCGGAGCAGGTTTGCGAATGCAGACAATACACGAATAGAGCGGTTTGTCGGCGGGGAAATAGCCCGCAAAAGTAATGAAATATTCCGAGGTCCGTCCTCCTCCGGTCCAAATTTGTGCCGTACCCGTTTTTCCGGCAGTGGAGAAGAATTTAGAACCGGCAGCTTTACCTACACCTCGTGTGGTGACATATTCCAGGCAGGCCCGTACGTTTTGTACTGCTTCAGGTTTGGCCATCTGCTGCCGTAGCACTTCTATCGGATATTCTTTGATGACTTGTCCTGCACGTAAAACAGCTTTGACAAGGCGGGGACGTAGCATTTTGCCATTATTGGCAATGGCATTGTAGAAGTTGAGTGTATTGATGGGCGCCACTTGTGTTTCGTAGCCGATACTCATCCATGGCAAAGTTGTACGCGACCAGTATGTACCTTCTCCCGGTCGTCGGATACGTGGCCTCATATAGCCTTTTATGGGGATTTTAAGATCTTCGGCGGAACCTATACGGTGGAGTCCTTCTACGAATTTGGCCGGATTGTCTTTGTAGAATTTGTCAATGAGTACGCTGACACCTACGTTTGATGAGTTGCCGATGATTTGTGGTACTGTGAGGGTTCCGTATCCTCCGCTGCGCCAATTGTGGTCGCGCATCTTGCGACTCCCGAATTCGTAGATACCGCCGCCAGTGTTCACCTGATCAGTCATTCCGAGTAGTCCGTCATCAAACGCTACCAAAAACGATTGAGGCTTGAACACCGACCCTGGTTCGTATAAATCCGTAAGAGCGGCGGCATGATCTTCGTAATAAATGCCGTTGTTTGAACGCATCAGGCTTGTCATGGCTTTTATGTCACCTGTCGCCACTTCCATCAGAATGCAGACACCCTGCATGGCGTTGATTTCCGCCAGTTTCTCTCCAAGGGCCTTTTCACAAATTTCCTGCATGCCTACATCGATAGTCGTCTGTATGTCATAGCCGTCTTCTGCCGGTACGTCAATGACGGGTACACGGCGGTTGCGTACTTTCTCAAAATGAAATTTGCCAGGTTTGCCAGCCAGGATAGAATCGAAAGAAAGTTCAAGTCCGAAGCGAGCCGTGTCTTTAAACTCTCCGATGGTGCGGAGGGCTAGTTTGCCGAATGGCCGTTTGCGCATGTCTATCTTTTCGTAGTTTACGCTGCTGTTAAGCTCAAACAGAGGTAACTTCTTCACTTCGCTGTATTCCACATAAGTGATTTGCCTGTTTTCTTTCTTCTTGAGTTTCAGAGTCGTTACTCCGTCAACATAAACAGGCCAGTAGCGGCTCTTTTGTTTGCGACCCTTCAACAGGTGGTCGCGCAGTTTGGCCGGAATGATGTCAGGGAAAATACGTTGCATTTCCTGGCAGATGGTATCAATTCTATGATAGAGTATGGAGTCGCGCCTCTGCTGGTCTTTTACCCGTTGCAAAGAGTCGCGTTCGCACGACATATAGTCGACAAACATCTTATATTGTGGCAATGAGGCCGCCAGTACCTGCCCGTCGGCTGATAGAATGTTGCCGCGTTTGGCCGGCAGCGGCCGGTCTACTTTTACCTGTAGTCTGCTCATGGTCATCCACCGCTCACGTTCAACGGTCATGGTGTAGATCGCTTTGGCCAGTATACTGATGCCAATCAGACATATCACCAGTGTTACCAGAAAGTAGCGTGGCATGATTTTTTTGTTTAAAAAATTCATATTTCTACAGATGTGATAAGCTTCCTGTTGTAATTATTGAATCCTTGCTTTGCCCATTATGGGATGAAGAGTACAACTCTTTTAGTATTGTTACCAAATGTTCCTGTCAGGGCGTTTGCAGGGTGTCGGCTGTAAGATAATAAGACGATGAGGTCGAAATTTGCAGTGTTGTGTCAACCAAGTTTTCTTCCACGTTGCTGCGCATGGAAAATTCAGTCAATTCACTTGAAATGGTGAGTGCCTTGAATTGTTTGTCTATGAGTTCTTTACTAAGATCTTCGCGGCGTATTTCCTCTCGTTGGCAAGCATAACGGTTGCTCACATAAATAATAGCCATGATGGTGAGCATGAGTAAGAACCAAATTTGTTTCCGAAAAGTTTTTCCGCCTAAGATATCCCCTCCCAGTATGCTGCGCAACGAAATATTACTTCCATCGTCGATGTCTACCAGTTGCTTGAACGCCTGGCGGGCACGTTCTTCACGTTCGTTGTGTATCTGTTCTTCGGCAGATGGTATTTTTTTTGTAGCAGTTGCAGAGTTTTCGTCTTCTATGGCTGTGTCTGTCGTATTTTCGGCAGTAGCTTCGGAGGTGGCCCGCTTGAGCAGTTCGTCAAGCGATGCGTTTCCTGTATTGATATGTTCGTTGTTATCCTTCATGACAATTATATTATAAATGTCCGGCGGACATGTGAAACTCGTTTCAGACTAAGTTTTCAGCCTAGTTTCTGTGCGATACGCAATTTGGCGCTGCGGCTACGGGGATTGGCCGTTTGTTCTTCTTCGTCGGGTATGATAACTTTGTTGTTAACAGGCTTTAGGGGAACGAGTCGGTTACCGAAAAAATCCTGTTGTGTTTTGCCTTCGGCGTTACCGGAGCGCATAAAATTCTTTACCATACGGTCTTCAAGTGAATGATAAGTCAGTACAACGAGTCTTCCTCCCGGACGTAATGCTCTTACTGCGGCTTGGAGCATTTCTTCAAGTGCGTCCATTTCGTGGTTCACCTCAATGCGCAGGGCCTGAAAAACTTTAGCCAGGTCTTTCTTCTGACGGTCGCGTCCAATTAGTGGCTGTACTAGTTCGGTGAGGTGTGCCACAGTCGTCAGAGGTCGGTCTGCGCGGCCTTTTACTATGGCTGCTGCCAGCCTCCTGCTGTTTTTCATCTCTCCGTAAAGGTAGAAAATACGTGCCAGCCGTTCCTCGTCATAGCGGTTCACCACATCTGCCGCTGTCATTCCGGCCCTGCTGTTCATGCGCATATCCAACGGTGCTTCAAAACGGAAGGAAAACCCTCGTGCCTCATCGTCAAAATGGTGGCTCGATACACCGAGATCCGCCATCAGTCCGTCTATGGCTGTAACGCCGTAATAACGCATCCAGTTTGTCAGATAGCGGAAATTGCTTCTCACGAAAGTGAAGCGCCCGTCACCGGGCGGCATATTTCTTTCAGCGTCACCGTCCTGGTCAAAACTGTAGAGTTGGCCGTTCTCGCCCAGTCGCGACAATATTTCACGGCTATGGCCCCCACCGCCGAAAGTGACATCCACATACGTGCCGTTGGGCTGAATGTTCAGGCCGTCCACGCTTTGCCTGAGCAGAACCGGAACATGGTAAGTCGGAGCTACAGTGACCATAAATGTTATTGCTATATTGATAATTACCGGAGGTACGGGTGGTGCTCCGTTGGATTATTGGCTAATATGTGCGGTATCGGTCGCCGCGTTGTTTCCATCGGGCCGGCCCATGAGTTCTTCAATGATGCGGCCGAAGTCCCCGTCTGATATGAAAGGCTTACTGCCTCGGTTTTTGTTCCATATTTCTATGCGGTCGTCCATTCCCAAAAACATCACTTCTTTATCAATGTCTGTAGCCTGCATGAGACGTCGCGAGAGAAGAAGGCGACCGTTGTTGTCGAGTACGAATGTTTCGGCATCGGCTAGAAATTGCCGTAGTACCATGGCTTCACGAGGGTTCCAGCGGTTGAGGCGTGAGGTGAGCATGTCTACTTCAGCGTCCCATACTTTTCGGGGATATATCACCAGACAGGGTTGGTGAACATCGCGTTTGATCACAAAAGCCATATCTTCTTCAGGCAGTTGCTTGCGGAAGGCCGATGGTAAGAATACACGGCCTTTAGTGTCGACTTTGGCTGATATGATTCCTGAAAAACGCATTCTTTCTGAAATATTTTCCAAAATTACGGATTTCTCCCCACAAATCCCCACTTTGATAAGTTTTTTTTGGTTTTGCCCTGTTTTTTTATTGGTGTGATTTGTGATAATGCTTGTTTGTCAAATATTTAGTGCGAGTGTCAGTGAGATGGGTGGAGGGGAATGTCGGGATCATATATACAATGAGTGATGAGAGACGTTGTGCCGTGTGATAAGTGTCTGGCTTTGGCATAAAAAACGGGTGCGACACTTATTGGTGCCGCACCCGTTGAGAGTGTGTTATCTTACGAGAAGATTACTTTACGATTACTTTGCGTCCGCCTACTACATAGATGCCTGCGGGGAGGCCCTTGG
>NZ_BEWW01000196.1 GCF_002933955.1 Prevotella sp. MGM2 | reverse complement strand
ATGCCGACGGATATGCCATAGGAACAAAAGCTGACATGAAAGCCACCAAACACAAAATATGGAAGGAAGGCAACATGCTCAAATATAAAAAGTGGAATTAACACACCCAAATATGCGGTGGGCATATTAATACGGTCCGCCGCATAACAAACCTTAAAAACCATGAGAAAATTATCCATCCTCTTACTTTTTATAATTTCATCTACCTCAATGATGGCACAGTCTGTGGATCTGTTTAAATGGTCAGATGGCAATATTGTAGCCCAACAACAATTCGTTACATTGGGGCAGAACAACTCTCCGACATTCGTTCACAACCCTATAAATCCTTACAAAACTTACAATATATCCTCCCCCAATAATGCCCATCAATATAGTGTCATTATAGGGGGAAGTGATACCAACATGTCATCCGAGATGTATGATGTTTTTATGATATCAGACAAGTCAGGAAAAACGCTCCTGTGCCGCTGGGGAAATGATCCATTATATAATATTCAATATCTGACATTAAATAAAGACGATAAAAATCATTTCATACAAGTCCCTTTAGATGATAATAGTTTTGCTCTTCTATTCGCCGGCAATGTTTTCGATGGCAATGATGATGCCGGTGAAATGATTGTCGTTGTGGTCAATAAGGACAAGGCCACCGT
>NZ_BEWW01000195.1 GCF_002933955.1 Prevotella sp. MGM2 | reverse complement strand
AAATTTAACACTTTTCTCAAAATTCATGCACCGTGTTTTCGGCTTGACCCGTATTATGGCTTTTTTGGATAGAAGCAACATAAAAAAGATTGATTTCTACAGTACCACAGGTATTGAAGCCAGCAATTTTAAGGGTAAAAATAAGACATCTCAACCAGGAAGCGATATGTTGGTTAAGATTTTAACCCTATATCCTCAGTTATCAGCGGAATGGCTTTTAACTGGTAGAGGTTCTATGATTAAAGATAGCAACATCCCCATTGCCCAACAAGCGACCAACAGCCATGATGGTATCCCACTCATTCCATTTAGTGCTATGGCTGGTGCACTGACTGGCGAGAATTCTGTTCTTGAATACGAGTGTGAACGATATATCGTGCCGGCGTTTAATGGAGCGGACTTTCTTATATCCGTAAAAGGTAATAGCATGACACCTACATATATCTCTGGCGATATTGTCGCTTGCCAACGTGTACCAATGGCAAGTCTTTTCTTTCAATGGAATAAGCCCTATGTCTTAGACACAGCTCAAGGGGCACTCATTAAACGCATCAAACCAGGGCATGACAAGCAGCACATTCTAATCGTATCTGACAATGAGCAATACGACCCATTTGAATTACCATACTCGGAAATATATGCTGTAGCCCTTGTTATTGGCATCATTCGTTTGGAATAAAACGAAATGTATGTTCAAAATTCATGTAATTTCTCGTAAACGCCTGTATTTAGGCACTTTCGTATAAAATCAGCCCCTCGAAAACGGTGTTTTTAGTGTATTTTGCCCCTCGAAAACCACTAAAAACACCGTTTTTCAGCCTTTTTATACCCATCCGCCCTATTTATCCACTTATTTTTATGTTAAAAGTGTCCACCTAAATGTCCACCTAATCAACACATTTCGTTTTTATAGCACATTATTTGTCCACCTAAATGTCCACCTTAGTGTCCACCTAACCGCATTTTAGACAGAAAAAAGGGGTGCTCATGCCATCACACAAACATCCCAACCCTATTTATAACTGAAATACCGTCTGAAAGGCCTTCATTTGCCCTCTGTGCGCCTCGTTCCACGTATAAGCGTAGATTGCTTTATTATAGCGCATTTCGTGGCCACAGAGCCGTTTCCAGACAATCCTGCATGTAACAAATACCCTTTTGTTGCCCCAACGTCCTGAGCCGTCAAAACGGTATATATAGCCGAGATACTCGCAAAATAATAGTCTTTACGCTCATAACGCCCCCTATTCAACAGATGCACATGTATAACCTTTGCCATAACTTATATATTTTTGGTGCAAATATACCAAATAATAACTATATGGAATAAAATAGAGAATATAAAATCAAAATACGCTAAAACAAAAGGCCCACAAGCTACCACATGAAACCAATTACAACGAAAAAGGCGACCATTCAGCCGCCATGTAACATTTTCCTGGTAAAACACCGTTCAAACGTTCTTTGAATGTAACATCAATGTAAAGCGAATGTTACGTTTCGTTTTTGACACCCCTCCCCTACTCTATCGCACCAAACACCCGTAACTCGTTTATTTATAACGCATTTCAATACAAAGCCAACATTTTCCACTTTACACATTTCGTTTTATCCCCCGTATTATCAACCCTTCTCTCCGGTAGTAACTCAAATATTTCTCAACATACAAATTATATTGTTCGGGCGCAGACAAGATGTTGTCAACGAGTCCGGCAACATACTTCTCGATTTTTGAGAATATTCCGACGAGTTCATCCTCATAGAAACAATGGCGGGAATTACAATCATCCTTGTCACAAAATACATGATGGTCATAAGTGTCTCCGGTGATATAGAGATAATGGCGATCCTTATAGGTTGATACCGACAACCTATACCACTCCCATCTTTTACCCTTGACCTCAAACCAAAGACTTCTCCTCTCATCATCGCCCATAGGAGCCAGACGACTCATCGAGCCATGTATGCTGCGTATGATATCAGCACACTTACTTGAAACGGCAGTCACGTCAAGACCGCGACTGTCGGGGAGGTAGAGGATGTCTGTCTGAGTCAGAGCATTTTGGCGATATAATTTCTTTTGATCATTAAACTTCATTTTCATTCGGGTTATGCGTCATAAGACGCGATTATTGAAATGTGTGTCCGCAGCTAATCGCGATGGAGAAGGTTATATCGGTGAGGACACAAAAAACGACTGTCGGGAAGCTTGGTAAGGACTTTCCGACAGTCGTTATATCTCAGTAGTCTGTATTTGTAGACTAACTTATGTCAGTTGGGTTACTGAAACGAAACGGTCGGACAGATCCGCAATATGATGTGCCTGTTGTTGACGGCATAAGCGCACAAGCATTGCGTTCAAAGCCTTTTAAGCTCTGAATACGTTTGCTAATTAGAGTATTGCAATGCTGTCTTGCCATTTGTTTCTTTTTTTTGTGGCCGCAAAGTTAATACTTTTTCACAAATCCACCAAATAAATTTTTCACAAGCGACAGAAGTATGATATACTATACTTTATTCGACCGATTTCAATACCAACTATAATAGAATGGTCGAAAGTATGATTTATTATACTTTTATTTGGCGGTTTCAGAAATTCTCCTTATTTTTGCGAAAAAGTTTATTATGTCAAACCATGGAACTGATGGATATAATGAAACAGCGTAGGGAAACGCTTTCCCTCACCCAACAGGATCTTGCTGAAATGTCGCAAGTGGGTCTTGCCACAATCAAGGATATTGAGCGTGGCAAGGGTAATCCTGCACTTAGCACCGTTAAGAAAATTCTTGATGTTCTTGGCATTGAGATTGAATATCGTATAAGGCAGACCCTATGAAACAGCTTGAGGTATATTTCAATGAAATAAAAGCCGGTATATTGACGGAGAAGCATCCGGGAATCGGATATTCTTTCCAATATTGTAAAGATTATCTTGACTCTCCCATGCCCCCGATTTCCGCGACGTTACCCAAAAGAACAGATGCTTTTTATTCTGAGTACTTGTTCCCTTTCTTCTCTAATATGATTCCGGAGGGAGCAAACCGTCGTGTGATTTGCCGCTCGTTGAAAATTGATGAACAGGATTTTTTCGGACTGCTTGAAGCGATGGCCGACAGAGATTTTATAGGAGCCGTTAATGTAAGGAGGATTACCAATGATTGAAATAAAGAACTGTCCTTCTTCTCTTGTGGAAGGATTTGACACTTATAGCCCGAAATACGCCAAATTACTATTTGGTAAAACAAAAGTGAATCCGGTACTTGGATTTGACATTGACGAGTTCCGGAATGTCGGCGAGATTGCGGATGCCATGCACCGCATATCGGTCTCCGGCGTTCAGGAAAAATTCCCGGCTATTATAAATGCAGATGCAATCAATATAGCAGGCGACAATGAGCGTTCGACACATATATTGAAACCTGCACCGTGGGACAAGACTCTTCGTGACCGCAAGATGATTCCTGCCAACGAGCATCTTACGATGCAGATTGCCTCACAGATTTACGGAATACAGACCGCGGCTAATGGTCTTTGTTTTACGCCCAAAGGTCAGTCGGTATATATTACCCGCCGTTTCGACATCCTCCCTGACGGGTCAAAACTCCCGATGGAGGATTTCGCCTCGATAATAGGCAAGAATGAACAGACCGCCGGCCTTCAGTTCAAATACAACGGTTGCTATGAGGATATAGCCAAAGCGATCAGGGCAAATGTCGCCGCATGGATGGTTGACATGGAGCGGTTCTTTGAACTTGTGGTTTTCAATTACATTTATGCTAATGGCGATGATCACCTTAAAAATTTCTCGCTAATTCTGACTGAGCACGATTACCGTCTGGCTCCTGCTTACGACCTTATCAATACCAGCCTGCATGTCAATAGCGATGACTTCGGTCTTGACGGTGGACTGGCATACGATATAGAAAAAAGCGACGTTTACGACAGAACCGGACACCCATGCCGCCTCGACTTTGAGAAATTCGGAGAGAAAATTGGCCTGGTAAAAAAACGTATTGATAGAATCCTAAACAAATACACCGCTTTCCCTGAAGGTGCAAAGCGACTTGTTGACCATAGTTTTCTCACCGACAAACTGAAACGCAACTACATCCGTATTGTAAATGAACGGATAAGCCGTTTCAACAGATCATCCGAATAATCCCACTTTAACTGTACCAAAATGTCAAAAGCAAAATTAAAAAAATATATGTCGGCTCTTTCAAAAGAACAGGTAGTCGATATAATGCTCCAGTTATACGATGCGAGCAAGGAAGCGAGCGTATGGCTTGAGTTCTATATGGAACCCAATAGCGATGCCGAGCTTGAAAAATACAAGAAGACAATCCGCAATCAGTTCTTTGGTCGTAACGACTGGCCTAAAGATCCGAGTTTCAGAGAATGCAATAAACTGATAACCTCATTCAAAGAACTTGTACCTGACCCACATGCCATTGCGGACCTGATGCTCTACTATGTGGAACAAGGATGCAGCCTGACCGCACAATACGGCGATTACGACGATCCGTTTTATACCGCTCTTGAAAACAATTTCAACAAAGCGGTCAAATTCATATCTATCAACGGACTGATGCCCGAATACTCGCCACGCATGAAAAAGATGATTAAGTCTGTGGAGTGTTGTGGATATGGCTTTCCGGATACATTGTGGGACATCTACTACGAATACGCAGAGGATTGATTAAATTCTTTTTAAGGCCTGGATTCTTCAATTGAGTAGAACAAGAGTTACACTTTTTCGACCGAATAACCATGCCTCCATTACACTTTTTCAAACGAACAACCGAGGGATTGCTACACTTTTTCAAACGAATCGATAATGACCTCGTATCCGCCGTTTGCACATCTTAGTTAAAACAGCTAACTTTGCGGGTACAAAAACACAGGCCCGAGAGGGTCGGAAAAAGCGATTTTCAGAAGGTAAAAACGGCGCATCTTCGGGCTTTTGTACCCGAAGATTTGCAATCCGCTGAGCGGCAAGATGTTCTACGCGCTGTGTCGGGAAGTGATGGCTTAGAAACAGCCGTAACCAATTATAACCACCCAGAATAAAGTCGCTGTATATCAGCGACTTTTATATTTTAACGTTTTCCAGTCCGTATTTGGAAGTAACGGTTTTTATCCATATTTTTCCTACATATTTCTACCGCGACGGAAATTCACGGTTAGCCCGAATGTCACAGTGACGCATTAGTTGACGTGTGTTGACAATGGTTTACATGTGTTGACAAAATCCGGGAGAAATAAGGCGAAATTATCCCCAATGTAAAGGAGGAAAATATGGAAGTAAGAAAGATTTGTCAATGGTGTGGAAAGCCATTCATAGCTCAAAAAACAACGACCTGTTATTGTAGCCACCAGTGTTCCAATCTTGGCTACAAGGATCGCATCCGGGAACGTAAGCGACAGTTGAAACGGTCGCAAGAATTATTGCAACCTCGACAAGCAGCTGAGGGACAGGATTTCTTCTCTTTTGCCCAAGCAGCAAAACTGATGGGCGTAACTCGGCAATACATATATAAATTGGTAAAGGAATCGAAACTTCGGGCGTCACGCATCAGCGGCAAGAAGTCACTCATCCGCCGTGCGGACATCGAACTGATGATGAAAACCAAACCTTATGAGCGCATCATGCCTAAAGAAAACTTTGACATCACCGAGTATTACACTGCCGAAGAGATTGCCGATAAATATAAGGTCAACGCTAAATGGGTGTGGACTTATACACGGCAGCACAAAGTCCCGAAAGTACGCATCCGCCAGTTCAACTATTACAGCAAGAAACATATCAATGCTGCTTTTGCCAAATACGAGGTGGATTCCGACCTGACCGAATGGTACACCCCAGAAGAGATTCAGGAGAAGTACGGTATGACACGTGTAGCCATCCGTTCGCAGGTGTATCGGAACAACATTCCATCCAAGAAGGAGCATGGGCAGATATTCTACTCCAAGCTCCACTTCGACCTCTCGAAGAGTTCCGAGCAGGAGAGCAAAGCGGAATACTACACCGTCAAGGAGGCAATGGAGAAATTCAATCTATCCCGTGATTCGGTTTACGGTATTCTACAATTCCATCAGATCAATCGTGAGAAGAACGGACGGTTCGTCAGGTTCCTGAAAGTGGAGTTTGACAAGGTAATGGGTGTCCGTAAGTAACCAATTATAGGCTTCCGTAAATTATTCCAAAATTAATCTCTACTGAAGGCTTTCTGCATGGTTACATTACAGAGTTTTGCCAGCGAATTAATAATAACCATAAAAATATAACATTATGCATGAATGCAAGACCGTGACATTAAGGACACGTCCGCTAAAAGGCAGGATGATGTCTTTCTATCTGGATTATTATCCGGGGTATCGAGACAAAGAGACAATGAAAGTTATCCGCCATGAGTCGCTTGGTATTTACGTATATGCCAATCCGAGAAACAAGCGTGAACAGAACTTCAACGAAGTAATGACCGAGAAAGCCGAAGCCATACGTTGCCGTAGGTTTGAATCTGTGGTGAATGAACGGTATGATTTCTTCGACAGGTACAAACTCAAAGCCGATTTCTTGGAGTATTATCGCAAACAGCTCCGTAAGCATGACCAGAAATGGGAGTTCGTCTATCTCCATTTCAGAAACTTCGTACATGGCAAATGCACCTTTGAGGAGATTGACATCGACCTATGCAACAAATTTCGGGAATACTTGCTGAGTGCCAAGAAGCTAAGACGTAACGGACCTATCACACGAAATTCCGCATCGGGATATTGGTCTACTTTCAGGGGATTCCTGAAAATACTCTATCGTAATGGAATGATAAAGACCAACGTCAATGATTTCTTGGATAAGATTGAAACGGAAGATGTGGTCAAAGAGTATCTGTCTGTAGAAGAACTGTATAAACTGGCTGAAACACCGTGCAAGAAACCCATTCTGAAAATAGCATCGCTGTTTTCATGTATGACCAGTTTACGTATCAGTGATATTCTTGCCTTATGTTGGGAAGATATTGTAGACTATTCAGCCGGAGGGAAATGCGTACACATCATTACACAAAAGAACAAAGCGGAAGACATCATTCCCATCAGCGAAGAAGCATTAGGATTGATAGATTACAGTTCCGAGAAGAAAGGTTTGGTATTCAAAGGGCTTATGCGCAGTTGGACACAAGCCCCCATGAAAGAGTGGATTCGTTCTGCCGGAATTACCAAGAACATCACATTCCACTCGTACCGGAGAACATTCGCCACGCTACAAGCTGCTGCTGGGACGGACATCCGCACCATACAGAGCATCATGGCGCACAAGAGTATCACCACCACGCAAAGGTATATCAAGGTGGTCGATGCCAACAAACGGGAAGCCAGCAAGAAAATTACCCTAACAAGGAATGGCTGACAACCATTTTAGATTCCATTTGTACGGGTATAGTATGATTTTTAGCCCGAAATCATACTATACCCGTTATTTTTTACCAATATTGGGCGATTTGTCATCACCAATTATAAGTATCTGGAATACGGCACATAACTTTACGGCATAATCATTCCAAACATTTACAGTATATGACAAATAGGACTCAAATTCGTACTCAAAGAATAAGCTTTGTTCTTGCGCTGTCGGTAATCACCTATACTGCGATAGACACTTATCTTTTCGCCTGTCACGAGATCAATATCATGAAGATAACGACTCCGGTAATACTTGGACTTGTAACAACAATTTTATTATGCGGTCTGTTACAACGATCTTTCTATAAATGGCTGACGAAGAATCCAATCGATTTTTCTTTTGGTTGGCAATCTCCGCTTGTTTTTGACTCTGATTTCGAGATAAAAGACAATTGTGCAAATGAAGCTCAAACCATTGAACAGCCAAATGATTCAGTTATAGATAATTATGAAGCGCTACTGGAGAACATCAAAAAGAAAGAAGCAGAAAGACAAGTAGAAGTCATGAATGCTATTCGGGAATATGTGACCATCAAAACTGCCCCTTATCTCTCTAAAGAGGCTATTTCAATCCTCATTTCCAATATAGAATATATGGCTTGTGGTAGATATGACTTATACAAACCTATTCGCTCCAATATAGATAAGCCGTTGAAATCTCCAGGACTACGCCATTTAGCATGGAACATCGGTGAACGTTTGGGTATATCTCTACTTCAAAGAGCAACTTTTATAAAAGTTTCATTTCCTCATGAACTCACAAATGCAACCATTGAATATCTAAAATTTAATTTGCGCGATAATGTTTCAAGCCAAATACCTATTGACGTACCCGATAAAGGCGACTATCGCTTCCATTTAGAAACAGATAATAGTAACTCAAAATAAAAAACGTATGCAGATGAAATAATTAATCCGGTCTGTATTGTTCTGCAAGGTTTCATTGAGTTGGTTCGCAGCATGTTAAACGATTAAAACACTTTTAATATGAAACAAGAAGACCTGACATTCAATGACCTGCCGGCAGTGGTAGGCGAACTGTGCAACCGGATTGCAAGCATGGAAAATCTGCTGACGGAAAAATTTTCCAAGCAGCACGAAGTCAAAGAGAACACGCACGTGCCCATGACGGTGCAAGAGGCTTGCGCCTATCTCAAAATGCCGTTATCTACTTTCTATTACAAGGTCAAAAAGGACGATATTCCGGTTATCAAACAAGGGAAGCATCTCTACATCTATCGGGATGAATTGGACAAATGGCTGGAATCTTCACGCAAGAATCCGGCTCCGCAAAGTTTCGAAGACGAGAATGAATCTATGCTCGCATCCCATCGCCGTAAACCGAACCCTAAAAACTGGTAACGATGGAGAAGGCGGATAATACGACTCCTTCACGTGAGGAGTTGGCAGTTTATGTGGAGGAGTCAATAGTGAGCGTGACAAGTGCATACGAACAGTCGCCTGTGGTGCTGATGGTGGACGATGCAGTTATAGGCACATTAGGCAATTTCAGTGCTTCCATAGGTAAGGCTAAAAGTAAGAAAACGTTCAATGTCTCAGCCATTGTCGCATCGGCATTGAGAGGTAGCACCATTCTTCATTATCGGTCTACATTCCCCAAAGATAAACGGAAGGTGTTATACGTTGACACGGAACAAGGGCGGTATCATTGTCAGAACGTATTAAAGCGCATTTTACGTTTGGCGGACTTACCGGAAAATAAAGAGCCAGAGAATCTGGTCATGCTGGCTTTGCGCAAATACTCTCCCGATATGCGATTAGCTATAGTTGAACAAGCTATCGGCACAATTCCTAATTTAGGATTGGTGGTCATAGATGGCATCCGTGATTTTCTTTATGACATCAACTCACCCAGTGAATCCACTGACATTATATCTAAATTCATGCAGTGGACGGATGACAGGCAAATCCATATCCATACCATCCTTCACCAGAACAAGAATGATGAAAACGCACGTGGACACATCGGCACGGAACTCAACAACAAAGCGGAAACCATCATGCAGGTCGAAGTGGACAAAGACGATAAATCCATAAGCGTGGTTGAAGCTGTGCATATCCGTGACCGGGAATTTGAACCTTTCGCTTTCCGCATCAACGAAGATGCTTTGCCCGAACTGGTAGAATCTTACCTGCCCAAGGCAAAGGTTGTCGGTCGACCAGCCAAAGAGCCGTTCGATCCGTACAAGGAGATTCCGGAGAATGTACATCGTGCTGCGTTGGATGCCGTTTTTGCAGATGGCAATATCGGCAGTTATGACGACTATCTGGAGCGGCTGAAAAAAGGCTATGGGTTGCAGGGTGTAAAACTCGGTCACAACAAGGCGGTCAAGGTAGCCACCTTCCTCGGCAACAAACGGATGGTGATAAAAGAGGGGAAAGAATATAAAATCAATCCCGAATGCCATTACTGAGTTCAACTTTACTTTATTGCAGGAGCGTATATATTAGAATAAAGCAAAGTAGGTAAGATAACATAATGTGAGATAGTCATACTCTCCCCTATTTTAGAGATATATCTTACTATCCGAATGCCGATTCCATATCCACATTCGACATGGCTTGCAGGGAAGTATCAACAGGTAACTGTTGCAAGATATGCCAAGGTATAACCTCACTGCGTTCCGGTTGTACATTGGCGCTCTTGCCTGCTCAGTTCCTTCGCCAGTACGGTACTCGCAAGCTCGCACCTATTTACCATTATAGAACAATTTATATGAAAGAAAATACTGAGAATTCATTTGGTTCTTCTAACGAAACAAGATGCGTCTTCATCGGAGCGAAAGTCACTCCCCGTCAGAAAGAGCATATAAAATCACTGGCAGCACAATGCGGTATGACCGTAAGCGATTACATATTGTCGTGTGCCTATAACTTCAAGCCCAAAGCGAGACTTACGAAAAAAGAAGCGGCACTGTTGCTAAATCTGGATAACTGTCGGTCAGACCTTGTTAAATACACCTCCGCACTTCACGGAATGTCCACAAAGCAACGCATGATAATGTTTAATCAGATTCCGTTTATGGTCGGCTGGCTCAAGGAACTTGGCAATGTAGCCGAAAGCGTTTGCCAGTTTCTGAATGCCGTAAAAGAGCATAACAAAATTCCGTCTAACGCTAAATCCGAAGAAGAATGATTGCAAAAGCAAAAGCCATATCGCACGGAATAAACGACCTCCGTTACATTACCGGCGAATCACAACACAAGAAACATCCGGAAAAAATTTATCGGGTATTGGACAATCTGTTGCCCTCTGAACCAGACGCTATGGGGATATGGAACTCCATGCAGTTGACCCTTTCCCAACATCGGCCGATCAAGAACTCTGTTATCAGAATCGAACTGAGTCCTTCGCCTGAACATACCCAATTCTTTGAAATCGAGGACTGGCAAAAACTCTGGCACGACTTCGCTGAGGAGTTCGACAAACAAGTGATTACCGACAAGGATGGAAAAGTCCGTTCCTGTCCGACCAATTTGGCGGGTAGCAAATACTCGGTTTGGCTGCATACGGAATCCGAAGGTGGAGTTCCACACCTTCATGCTGCTGTCTGTCGCATAGATGAAGACGGTAACATCAACAACGACCATAACATTCATCTTCGTGCGCAACGTGCAGCCGAACGAGTGGCAAAGAAACGAGGCTGGACAACGGCAGCGCAAGTCAGAAATTCCCATATTCACCAAGTGAATCGCGACTGCATGGATACGCTGAAATCAATGCAATCGTGGTCATGGGAGGAGTACAAAGACACCCTTATACGGAAAGGTTATACCGTACATGAACGAAATGACAAGAAAGGTATTCTTCGTGGATATGCGATCGTAAAAGGAAATACCAAATACAAGGCTTCCGAATTAGGAGTTGGCAGAAATCTGATGATCTTGAAACTTCCTAAAACATGGGAAAAGCTGCATCATAAGCCGCAGGGTTGCGCTTTGAAAACTACGTTTAAGGATTCTCAAACGGAGCAAAGTTTCAAACCGTCAGCATCCGCCGATTATGGCAGATATAATACTTATCATCCCGATACAGTCCCTTATACACTTAATCACGGAGGCAAAGGACACAAGTTCTATATTCCGGAAAAAGTGCTTGACTGCTTCAACGACGAATTTGATTACAGAATTGTCGCCAACACTCAGGAACTTACCGATATGGCTGTAGCTATTTTTGTCGGACTGCTTGAAACGCCCAACGTTGCAACAGGAGGCGGTGGCGGAGGTTCGCAAAACGACCTTCCGTGGAGAGACAAGGACGAAGATGACTTGCTTTGGGCACGCAGATGCGCTCGTGCCGCCAGCCGTTCGTTAGGGAAGAAACCTAAAACAGGATTAAAACGATAAGCCCATGAAAAAGAAATTCGATTTTTCCGCAGAAATGAATGATACGGAATCCATAAAGATCACTCCCAAAAATGAATATCTGGAAGAAGAGAAGCAACTACTTGATGTGAACGCCAAGGAACTTGCCAACCTGAATGACAATGTGCATGAGATGAGTATAAATCTAGGAAATTTACTTAAATTTCTACGGGAGTATAAGTTAACTATTGCCCAAAGTACGCAGGAGCAAGCCGAAAAATTCGGGCAATCTGTACTTGACAAGTTTCTTTGCCAAATTCAAGACAAATGGGATAAAACTGAACAGAAAATCCGTAAGGTTGACAGTTATATTTTCATACCATATACAGCATTTTACATCTTGATTATCATACTGGTAGTACTATCTTCTTTTTTCGCCGGTATCATAATAGCTAATGCAGAGATTTTGCACTCGGTATTGATTTGGAAAGCCGTTTTATGGACTATTCTGCTTGCCACAACTGGAATTACCACAATGATACTTCTTTTGAAAGTATTGAACAAGTCCAAATAGCAGATTACTACAAAGCGACGAGTCTTAAACCTGAAAATCAGAATTGAGACTCGTTGCTTTGCACCTCCATATCATTCTATATCCAAAGTAAGTAGATTACCATCGTTGAATCGGTCAAAATCGGATTGGAATAGTTTGTCTTGAATAATCCTATACTTTTCAAACTCCGTTTCCGCGAACTCTTTGGCAAATTCGGCTGACACGTTTCCGTTATCCTGTAATATCGGGAGTTCTGCCACATCAATGAATTTGTCAATACGTTTTACCCAATCCTCCATTGTCATTGGAATGTGACGTTTAGCCATATTTTCTGCCATATCAAGGGATGCATTGACTATTCTACCCATTTCTTCCAATTCGTTTTCTCGCAAATAGTTTTTTGCAACAGATACATCTGTTTTGACAATTTTCCCATTCGGAGCATTTTCCCAAGTAGTCAGCCCCATGAGCTCTTTATCTGCATTGGCTCGTTCTACAATCAGTTCCGCAGCAGTATGCCCATGTATAGCATAATGCATTTTATTCTGTACCTTCTTGAAAAAAAGACGAGTTGTCGGAGCATCCTTGTTATAGTCTATTGCCGTAGCATAAATGTCTGTCAGTTTCTGATAAAAACGACGTTCACTCAGCCTTATCTCCCTTATTTCGGCTAGCAAATGTTCAAAGTAGTCCTCACCGATGAAAGAGCCGTTCTCCATTCGTTTATGGTCAAGCACATATCCACGGATGGCAAACTGTCGGAGTACAAACGTACACCACTGCCGGAACTGCGTGGCACGAACAGAATTGACTCTATATCCGACACTGATAATGGCATCGAGATTATAGAATGTCGTATCGTAGTTCTTGCCATCCGAAGCAGTTGTTTCCATTTTGGAAATAACTGAATTTCCGTCCAACTCACTACTCTCAAAAATATTTTTAAGGTGCTTACTGATTGCTGGTACTCCTACATCAAAGAGCTGCGCCATCGCCTTTTGTGTTGCCCAAATGGTTTCATCTTTATACATTACCTGAATCCCATCCTCCTTGCCTTCAAGCATGAAGATAAGAAACTCTGCTGTACTATTTCGTATTTCTATATTTTTTGCCATTATGTAATCCCATTATCGATTTAATACCTCCATTAAAACTCATAAATGCACCTTACATCATAATACTTAAACTATTATACTAATTCAACCTTAATTCCCAGGTTGAGTTTTTGTGAAATCTCGGTTATCTGGTTGAACTTGGTAATAGTGTCGGAGCAGGTATTACATAACCAACCATTACCAACAGGTTTACACGACTTTTCATAACGAGGTGCGGGATTTTTCAGTATTAAATTGTCGGCGCAACAATTGATGCCCAATTCTCGCACTCTATCTGCGCCAGCATATTTTACAACCTCTACGAGGACTTCTAATACCTTTATAGGACAGATAGTACGTCCATCTAGGAATGTAACTCGAATTCTATGGCGTTCACTTTCCGATGTCCCCATTATGGGTATTGCTTCCTCTGAATTATTTAAAGGGACGAGACTAATTTTTAATTCAAGCTCCAATTCATCGGATATTGTTTTAAGATCAAAACCCTTTGCTTTTGTTGAACTATTTGTCATTACGTACCACCCTCCACCTATAGGCTTTTGATATTTTGCATATTTAGAATCAAGTGTTTGGGAGACAACACTAACTCCGGCATGTGACAGACCAACCGAATCTACTTTTTCCGGATTAATTTCTTTTATGACAGCCACATATGTATCGCTGACGACATTCCCCTGAAAAACTTTCCCATTAGGAAACTCAACTCTAAGTGTGTATGTCTTGCTACGCTTTGGAGTATCATGAGCATCAGTCTGATTGCTTGTACTGGTAATAATTTCCAGATTATTAGAATCCGTTTCCAATTCTTCAAGGACATCCTCGTTTTGGCGGTTACATTCATATTTATCGCGAATAAATACTGTCGATCCTGATTTGCAAAATGAATAGTCAAGCTGTTTTTCACCGTCGAATTGCAGGTTCATATCAACCGAACACCTCAACCAAGATATTTTGCGGCTTAGAAATTTCATCAATTCTGGTAACACATCCTCTTTGAGATATTGCAATTCAATGTTGTTGATTTCTTTACTTATTTCAGCAACAACATCTTTCCCGGACTCTTTAAGTTGGTCGAGGGATTCATATAGAATCTTCAGTTTTGAAGTATCAGCATTAGACTGCATCATTTCAATTCAAATATCGGCATGGGTTTGGAGAAGGAACTTTCACGGTCGATGTTTGCACATTGACGACGAATAATATCTCTACGATGAACAGCCGGTTTCAAACAATATGTATAAAACTCAGCAATATCCATATCCTCCTTTTTGAGAACGTGTGGAAACAGCAGCTTCAGATAGGCTGAGGCAATACGCTTTACGGCTTTCAAATGACGCATATCAGCACTCTCCGGAACTGCAATGGATTGATTTACAATTGTAGCATACTCCGTTGCGGTTCTGAGCTGGTGGAGAACCTCCGAGAAGAATTCTACGTTCAAGGTCCAGTCGCGCAGTGCCATGTCATTGGTAATGCGTGGGAGTAACCAACCTTCTATGAGTCCGTGGAATCGGTCGAGAAGAGCAGACTCTTTAAATGCTTCTGGAAGTTCTTCTACATAGTTGTCGGACATTGGGAAACCATCTTCCGATAAAGGTATATTACCAAGAAGAATAAGACCACACTCAGACATAAATTCGTAATTATCAACATTGGTCTTACCATATTCGAGATAGTTCTTAAGGATAGATCGCATCTCCATTGTATCGGTAAACGTAATTGACTGAATCTCATCAAGTGCTACGAGGTCATGATGAAGCATAATTCCAGGTGTCTTGCGTGACTTGTCATAGAAGAGTTTGGCACGAGAAACCTTACCGCCACCAATAAGCCAAACAAACTTTGATAAATTCCCGAAAACATAGGATTTACCGGTGCCCTTGGGTGCCAGCTCAATCAGGTTTAGACGAGGTTCGATGAACGGTAACAGACGAGCCAGAAACTCCAGCTTCTGAGTTTTGCCCGAAAAGGCTGACGGGGTATACTCCATAGCTGAAATAAGCACATCAATCCATTCATCGGTAGTAAATTTCTTACGACACTCTCTGAACGAATTGAGGTCGAGATGTTCAAGCGGGCGAAAAGGTTTATATTTTGACATTTCAATGTAACCCTTCTCCTTATCTTGGGGCGGGATATAAACAAGCTTGATGATCCCCCACTTTTCTCCGTCAATTAAATCATCAGGATTTTGCTCTACTATGTGCTGAGGAATTTTGGTATCCGCCATCTTTATACCCATTTCCGGAATTTGGAACTGTGTTTTATTCTTGGCTATATTTGTGCTTACCTCAAAGCGAGTTAGCAGAGTAATTACATCGCCTTGCATAAGGCGACTCCGAATAGCATTTGGATTAAGTGGGATGTGTTCGTCGAGAAATCTAATAAGTGCTTCACGGCGAAGTACGCCGTTCTGGTCAATATGTGTGGCTATCAGATAGTCCTTGACAAAAGACGGCAGATTGCGTCCAACGAATACTTCATTGTTGGCGGGATTCTTATAGACAGCAGATTCTCTGAAAACCTGTCTGATTTTATCTCCTATTTCACTCATAATTAAAAGTCATCTAAATCAAGGCCTGAGCCAAAGCCCATTCCAAAGAATTCAATTTCCAATTGTGTTGGTTTACCTCTGAAAGGAATAACCGTAATTTGATATTTGCCCTCGGTTGCATTAGGGAAGAAACCTTCCCATTGCATACCATGACGGGTTAGAGCTATCTCTTGACCATTGAATATAGCCTTGGCCGACTGAGGCTCAGGAATAATCTTGAATGCGACTTTCTTGTCAGAGATAGGCACTTTAACCTCAATAGGTCCGACCGAATACTTAAGAGGTTTCGAGGCATCATCGTTGGAAATGACAATGAATGGGACGAGTACTTCTTCAGGTGTGGCACCGCCATGTACCTCGTGAGTAGGTTTGGCGCCAAGTGACTGGTGTCTGAGTGCTACTTTATATTTTTTATGATCGCGTTCGTTTTCGTGAACCACGAAATCAATGTCACTGTTTATCGTACAATCATCTGCAAGGGGCACATATCGACCTTCATGCTTCGTATTGGAGTCAAACTTTAGAGAATCACACTTGCGAGACATGGCACTAAGTCCATGATCCGATACAATAGCGATAGTGTGTTTACCCACTTTATTTTCGTCAAGAATTTTGTGGATAACTGCTTTAACAGTTTCCAACTCTGCAACTAGGGTCGTATATTTTTGATAGTGGCCTTCGTGTGCCAGTTCGTCAAGCGCATTGAGTTTAAAGATGAGATGGTTGCCAACATCAAATGAGTTAAGATGCGTGTTCGATGGAATGGTTGTGCGAGCGATTTGCGAAAGTATGGCTTCATAATTGCTCTGTGAGTTTTCAAGCAGGTAGTGAATGAATGGAATAAATTCTGCGCCGAGGCCGTCCACCCAATAGATTTTGTCTATGGGGTAAACTTGACTATTCTGAATTTCATTCAGCAAATCGTGACTATTCTGGAACGAGTAGTACCAATTATAAAAAGATTCAGCACTCGCGTTGCGTTCCTCTACAATTTCCTTGAGTTCTTCGGTGTAATTATCAACTATCTTCGCCCTACGGAATCGTTCTAAATAATCAGCTGCCCACGAGGCTGTAACTTTGGTCGCAACAGATTCATACGCAGTAAGGTACCCGGCAAGGTCAGGATAAAAATCTTTAAGGTGTGAAAGACCGAAATCTTTCTCTGCCATAAGAACATACCAGCCGAGGAACAAGATTTTCTCAAAGTCAAAGACGGAAGTACAAAGTCGTTTTGCTTGAGAAAGGTTATCGTCCTTTTGAGCTATTTCAATGATATGATTCTTGACCCATAACTGATGTTCCTCAGGAACAAGTGTGCGGAACAATTCGCACTGAGACTGCATAATAGATTTGCGGCTGTCGAAGTTTTGAAGACGTTCCGCATTAGTCATATAGAATATCCGCTCGGTAAGATTGACAAACAATGTGTTGGCAATCTTAAAGTCGTCGATCTCATAAAGGACATCGCGCATATAACCCGACAGTTCATCCCCTTTGTAAGCAAGTGCGTAAGCTTTAAGAAGCCAACGCTCATAAGCCAGTGTTTCATCTTTTGCCCAAAGCAAAAGAATATCATTTGCAGTTATAGTTTTTCGATTGAATAGGTCTTCAACATAACTCGGAAAGTCGAACAGCTGAGCGGTGTTCTTGCCGATGTTTTGAAGCATTGCGTCCCAATATTCCAATTCGTATTCCTTATATTCTATGGGTAATGATATTTCAAGGAAGTCGGTTATAAACTTATGCGAGTTATCTACAGACTGGAATGTGAATATAGAGTCCGGCTTGGCATTCGGCCAGCGGTTTAGAATTGGTGATGCACCACACAAGATTTTATCTTTAGGTGCCTGTTTCTTCCAGAAACTAAGCCAATCACGCATGGTAGGCAGTGAGCAAATATTAAGCTTGTCAGGAATAGTGTAGTTTTTGAATTTTGAGACGTATACCATTACCTTATCGTCCTTAGGCGTATAATATTGCCAAATGGGGGCGCTCTCTTCAATGCGTCCAAAGGATTTGAGGAAATCTGTAAACCGGTTATGCAGCCCGATGATGGGAATATAAATTCGCTTTTGAGGATGTGCAATATCTTCAGATAAGATAATATCATTAAAGAAGCCCTTGAACTCGTCCTCTTTGAAAAATCGAGCAAGTTCAGAAAAGGGTGTTACGATGCTAGAAACCTTCAAGTTCCGTACAGCATCGCTCAGAGTGTCGATGTCAATGGTTTTGTCCGGGCCAAACGCAAGCTTTTCAAGATCGAACTTTTCCACACCAAGTTCCAAAACAAGAAACTTGGTTAGTTCTCGGAAAACATCAAAGTTATTCAAGATAATGAAGCGTACACAATATCGTTGCGCTAGCACATCATGTGACTTTACGTCAACGCTAATGGCCTCCTTAAGGTCATCAAGCGAGTGAAATACTATTACTTTGTCGGTTGCATCCATTTTTATAGTCGATTGAAAAAATCTGCGGTTTCAGGATACTGTTCGAGAAGATTAAGTATGGCCATTTGCCACATGGTGTTTGGCATATTTGTGGTCTTGATTTTCTCTTTAGCCTGCTTAACGATGTCCGTCTTAGAGGTCTTATTTTCATTGTTAGAGTCTCCATCATTACCACTGTTGTTGCCGTCTTCACCATTGTCGCTGTCCCCATCGCCTTCTCCATTCTGTCCGCCGCTACCAGAGGTTTTACGGATATAGAATTGGTAAATGGCTTTTTCAACATCGGACTCCTTTCGGAATGCGATTTCGCTGGGAAGTTGCGAGAGCTTTTCAAGCATCTCGTTCCACCATGCTTTCTCGATTTTGATACCTTCTATACTGTCAACGAAGTTTACGAATCCTTTTTCGTAATTATCAACATTGGTGATAAGTATAAGAAGCTCCACATGATTGTTTTTGATGTCGCGATAAATCGCTTTAATTTTCTCGACAGGAGGAGCCTCCTGAGCAAAAATTGCAATAAGAGATTGTATCGCATTCTTCAAATCTTCCGACAAACTGGGAATATGGACAAGAGTCCATAGAGGTTGTTTTGCATATAGCTTGCAGAATTCCTGAATGTACCATTTAGCATTGTCGAGACTCTTGACATCATCTGGTTTGACCTTAATTGTATGGCCGAGATCGAATGTATCATAAAGCAATTTGGTAAGGTCACTTTCCTCCTTCGAGCCAAAACGGAGAAGCATTTTGGAGTTTGAGTCAGACTTACCGTCTTTCCACATCTTGAATAAGTCGGTCACCATGGTGCAGAGTGCCTCGTCAGAGATGGGCTGGGATATAGTTGTTTGGAACAACTCAGACTTATATTTGCGGAGAGCGTATGCTATAGCTGCACAATTCAGCATGGAAGTAAACATGCCATAGGGTGGCTTTATGAACGAAGCGAACACTACAGGTAAACTGAATTTATCAGCGTATTCTTTACGTGCTTTTTCCATGCATTCTTCCACATGATGGCATATTTCTACCAGCCACGAATGCCCGTTAAGAGCATTTTCAGAAAGCACTCCATCAGATTTAACAAGAGTATTTCCGCTTTCCTCAAAGAGATATTTTAGCGGCGAAGCACTACTGCCGTGCGATATTAGCTGATCACGGTTTTGCGCCTGCAGTATTTGTTGGATAACTTTCGGACAGTTACCGTCTTTGTAGAATGTCATGGGAGGCACTATGCCCTTTGGGAAACGCATTGTCTCAAATCCCATGTTATAAATCTTAGCACAGAGCTTATTGTTAAGAAGGTCTGGAAGTTGATCAATAGTGCCTTCACGATAAGACTCACTATTGAAATATACATTATAGGTGTTGTGCCGAAGTTGTGTAATCCACTTAGAAACAAAAGCATGAGCCGCTTTCTCAAATTCCTTAGCCTCAGATTCATTGAAATGACTACGAGCAACTTTAGATGTGGCCACGGCATCAATGAATTTGTTATAAGCCTGTATAGAGAATGTTTCTTCAGCCAGTACAATAACCAGATTTTCAAATTCCTTTGAGAAATTGTTGAGCAGTGTCGATTTTATTTCACGGTTTTCTTCATCAAGAGCGAGGAAGAACGCAACGTGCATATAGTTGGGCTTGTCAGATGTGAACTTATTCAGCCTACTGCGAAGGAGTTGCTCGCTATCCTCGCATGAGAAGAACTGGACGGCAGTTTCTCGCTTAACAGAAACGCCTATTTGGAACAACCCACCGAGGTCTTCTTTACTGACAGTGTCATAATCAAGAACAGAAATAGACGTCTTATAGGCCGACTGTTCGTCCTGCCGACGTTTGTTCATCTCATTCTGATTGTAGGAAGTGCCGCGGATTTTGAACTCGCCAAAGATGTCGCGGACTACAATTTTGTTCTCGTCGAGATAGTTCAAGATGTCGATAACTTTACAGTGAGCACGATCACCAGCAAACATACAACGGAGTACGTTGTCGTTTGGGGTCATCAGCTCGATTGACTTCTTGAACTTGGGTGATAGTGCGTTGAGCAGCAAAATCGCTTTAAAGACTCGCAAATGGTCTTCACCTTGAGCACGCACTTTGTCTTCAAACGAGTTGAACAGCCCAGTGAACGTTACGCTAGCGGGGTCTGCATCAAATGTGGGATAAAAGAAATCCCACAGAGTGTCAGCTGTCATTAGCATATCCACATCATAACAATTTTCGTTATTGAGGAATGCCTCGAAGCCAGAGTCGCCATCGTGCATGAACTTAATGACGCTTCGATTTGAAGAACCTATGAAATTTGATACTTCCGAGCAAAGGAAAGCTGTATAAGGATGCATTGGGAGGAGCTCCTTGATATGGCCTACCTGTTCGGCATTGCCATGTGTCAGGAAGTCAAGCACTTCTCCGATTTTTGGGAGTACAATATTTTTAAACGCCTTAAACTGCTCATTCGATTCGATATCTGGAATAGTAAAGCTGTGACGCATAATCAAATATGTACTCAGGCTATCCATCTTATAATCAATTTCATCGAACCGATCACTCATCTTCGTGATATCCTTCGCCTTGTTGTCGGTGCTTTGCGCCTCTACACGGTGCGAGATAAGGAACAGAAATACGTTGTGATGCTGTGATTTCTCAGCGATATTTTGGAGAAGGTTGATTCGGTCGCTTTTCAATGTATCCATCACAGATGTGAATTCATCCCAGAAGATTATGAGTCCGTTAGCAATACTGCGCTTCTCTATTTCCTGTTCAACTTCAGCAAGCCATTCTGCAATCGCTGTTTGCTCAAAAACTGATCCAATGGTTTCACGGATGGCATTTTCAATGGTAATATACATTCCGGGATTGTAGTTCTTAAGAAATGCGACGATGCCCCTCAATCCAGTTTATGGCGGCTGTGAAATCTGAATTAACAACAAAGTCTGGCACAACTGCCTTGACAGCCTTCGACACCTCGCGCTGCAACGACAGCGTGAAGCGTGGAATGTCATATGCCTGTTGAACGCCCTTAAGTGTTACGGCGAAGTAACGTTTGTTTTGGCGAAGGTTCCTTACTTGGGATTTTAGCGCCGGATCATTGATGTTTTCTATATATGTTTTAATTGAATCAAAGTCATCACAAAGCAGGTGCTTGACTACTGCACTTGCGTGACTTTTACCGGTACCGAAAGTACCGCGTACCCAGATGCTTCTTCTTTTACTGATTTCGCTGCTGGTAATTGCGGTGAGCGAGCGTTGGAGCATCTCATTGAACTGAGCAGTTGGGATGAATGATTGCCACGAAGAAGCTCCTTCTTCCAGTATGTCGTATACCGGAAGGAAGTTCTGCAAGTGGATGAAGTCTGAATATTTTGTTGCCATAGTAACCTAAAAGTCGATTATTTCAACATGAATTTGATGATGTCTTCCGAAGTGAGATCTTCGCGGATAATGATATTGTCGAGTCCCATTTTCAACTCCGCACGAAGCACCTGATTCTGTTCCTGTTCAAGCGAGCGCAGGATTGCCTCAAAATCTTCACGCTCGATACCGAACTGACGGACAATGCCTTCCGTTTGAGCCGGATTATAAAATTCAGAAACAGTCAACGAGTAACATCCTTTTTTCTCGGCATAGCGATAGAGGGAATATGCAACGGTCGCTAAGGCGAGATCATTGTTTGTGATGCGGCGTACTGATGTTTTATTTCCTGCTTTTATAACATTGCCCACGCCAAGGACTGCGCCAAGAGGACTTTCTTTGAAAGTGTTAAGAAGTGATTTAAGAGCGTTGTCTCTGGTACTATCAGGTATAAATGAGAAGGAATTGGCCATCAGTGCCGAAAGAACTTCTCTGGAGTAGTCATGCTCATAATCCACTTTAGAACTGTACCATGAACAAAGTTCATTGTCATTACATAAGTTGACCCATACAATTTGCCAAAAAAAACTAGGATCCTGATGGTAAGCACCAGAAATGGCTACAGAGAGATAAGTAGGGGTTTTGTCTTTAGCAGATATGAGACCTGCACTCATCATCCAATTAGAGAAAATCGGGAGTTGCTTCTTCTCATTCAGAATTTCTTTCGCTTCCTTGTTTAGGAAAGTGTCCGGGCTTTTATAGTAGGCCTGAACCCATCCATTTCTAAAGCCAAAAGTATTGAATTTTTTGATGGAGTATATATTCATGTCGTTATTTGATTTAGCTATGTTACTTGTTTGCTTTATTGAGTTAGCCGCTACGCATCCATTGTCTTTAAATGTTAGACATTTATGACAATGAATACATTTAGATGCATCAACGGAAACGCACGGGACTACAGATAGTGCCCCAGATGGACATTCTACTTCGCATACTTCACAATGGACACAATAAGCAGTCTTGTTTAGGACTCTTTTTAAAAGACTCACAAACACAATATCTTGTCCACAGTTTTTTACTAATATTTGGAGTTTGTTATCTATAAGCTCTACAGAGAATGCATATACCTTATCTCTAAATTTAAGGGATATCTCATATAGGCTTTTTGAAATTTCTTTAATTGAAGATTTCCCAAGAATCTTTATCCATTGGAAGAAGTCTTCCTTAGAGTTTGTTATAATCGCAAATAAATCATTATCTGTTATTTGATATTCTATGTCAGTTGAAGATGTATGCCGATTACCTCCTGCACGTACCTTCCATTTACGCTCTTTGAGATAAGTATCAATGCCTTTAATACCTGTTTTTTTAGCATTTTCTCTTAGTTTTTCAATAAATGGTTTAGCCGTTTGTGGAAAGAATTTGTGATCAAGACAATCACCCAGTTCAGAACTCAGAGGACATATAACACACCCAACTCTATTAAGTCCTTTCCGGTATGCTTTATTGATTGGAAGATTATGGGTAAGAATATAAAGCCAAACTTCAGTAACAGACCAATCGAAAATCGGCCTAACATTCACTACATTACTATGTTTAACACCTTTACCAATTCTCGCATATGTTGCTCGAGCAGAACTTTCTTCAGCTCGAACTCCTTCGAAGGCAATAACATTAGGCTGTCTACCTTTACCACTTATTTCCTTTAGTAAGCGATAAAGAGGAGCTGTTTTCATTACCGCACAACACCAGCGGTGAATTTTGCTTGGTGTATCAAGCTCATCCCAATAATAAAGAACTGGTTGATGATTTTTTGCGGTAAGGAACTGCAACGATGGATATACGGCTTGGTATTTATCTCGTATCTCATCATACAAGCTTAACGATGTTGGGAGTTCATAACCTGTGTCTGAATAGATAACATAGTATCTATCCGGCGGTATAACCCTTGAAACAAGGTCTAAAACAACTTGTGAGTCTTTACCTCCGGAAAAGGAAACAATAACAGACTCTATTTTGCTATTATAGATTTTTCTTTTACCCTGCTTCTCTACCTGATCTTCAGGCATAATATCGAAAGATCCGCAGTCTTCTAGAACAACAGCATGCCTCTGATGACTCTTTTCGTTAAGCTTAATAGTTAGCTGCTCATATTCAATATTAGGGTTGGATTTCTTTTTTGTGACATGAGAGTCGAAGACCTGATCAATAAATTCCATTGCCTCATGTTCGATCAAGAATAGACTATCTTCATTAACTTCAGATAGCAGTGTCAGGTTCGTTGGTTCCAACGCAATATTTGCAACAATGGAATTCACCTTAGGTGAATCAAATAAATTCCCCCCTATCGTTTCTAGTACAAATTCACCTTTGTAGAAATAGCGACGATCACAAGCCCATAAAAGTGGTTCTTCACAATGAGGATACTTCCAGCCTATTTCGTTAAGCCCAAGAAAGTCAAGCTCTTCCCAAAATACGGGACGTGGACAAACATTTAGAGCCTCGCCAGACGGTGGTGCCATCGTCAGACGAACTCCATTATTTTCTTTATCCCATATAACCTTAAACATACGTAATTACTTAGTTGGACATAATAATTCTCTCACATCCACATCAAGGATGTGAGCTATTTCTTGAAGCTGTGTAACTGACGGCTGAATTTTATTATTACACCATCGCGATATTGTGGTTGCATTTTTACCAACAGCGACACTAAGCTGTTTAGCTGAAATTTGTTTTTCTGCCAATACCGCTTTTATTCGGTTTACCGGAATAGGTCTATCTTCAATTTTCATTTTATTACAACTTCTTGTAAAAAACTGCAAAGATAGCGAAAATCTCGAGAAGTACACAGTGGTTATTGCTTTTATTCATCATCTTCATTGAGACAAGTCCAGTCTTTAACAGCATATTCCTTTTCAAACTCCGCCAAGTCTTCCTTGATGCGTTCACGGAAGCTCTCTTCGCTATCATCGCCACTCACCATCCAATCTACGCGAGTTGCATATATTTCTGCTATGCGCATTTGCCGATATGCCTCTTTCATTGCATTTATCGTCTCATCTGACAGTTCCAACACATCAGCATCATCCGGATAACGGTCATAACAACAATGATAGATTGAGTATAATACTGGAATTTGTTCACCATCAGGAGTACCAAACATATTACGCGTTGTTGACTGGAACATTATGTCATCTGCGATAAAAAGGTCGGTATATTTTTGTTCTGCCTTGAAGATAGTTTTATCTCTCAGAAGAAAAGATTCTGCATCTTCATAACTTGTAAACTTCATATAACTATTATAGTTATGGAATGAGCTAAAGCTATCTTTCTCATAAATTACCCAATAATCCATATGCTCCTTCTCTGGCTTTGGTTGTAATGCTCTCGCAATATCATGCTCAATAGTATCTGCAATTTCACGCATTGCATATGTGCTTCTATCAAAATATCCTCCACTCATAGTTGTTTAATTTAATCAACTCTATTTCATCAACTCAACAACATCTTCCGGCAACATTGCATTCCCAGCATCATCTTTCGGAGCGTTCTTAAAGAACAGCACCGGAACAATAATATAATTCTTGGCAAACGGCAGCAGATTAGCCTTGCGGAGAAGTTCGGCTGTTAACTGTTTCCCATTCTCTTGAGTTGTCCATTTGCATTCGCCAACCAGCAGATACTTTTTATCAAGCGATTCAGCCATTACATCGAACTCGACCAGTTCCGGCTTCTTATCCTCATTGAGCACAGAACCCCACCAGCGTTTTGCCTTGCCATAAACCACTCCATTGACAAGATTTCCTGTTACGGCATTCCGACACAGTTTTTCCCATTGCATACTCACATACTCAGAGAAATGAGCAGTTAAAGCCTGTTCTATGGGTAAGCGACGACCAAGTTCAATGAACGAACGGTTAGGAACAACAAACTGATAGTAGAATGCCATAAATGGATCGGCTATCTTATAGAGGCTCTTTTTCGCATTCTTTTCATCAATACCGAACGGAACATCTTTTTCCAAGAATCCGAGATCGATAAGTTTCTTCAACGGACGCGACAGATTGGTTGCCGGCTCATTGCATCGTGCAGCAATCTCGGAAAGCCGGTTTGCACCAGTCCCAATATAAGACATGATCGTTGAAGTCTTGACAATATCCTTGACATCATCCTGAAACAGTTTTATAGGCTCTTCATAAAGAGTTCCATTTACAGAAAGTATATTGCGCCACAGGGCATCATCAAGCGAACTTCTGTTTTCCCTCAGTTCCCAATAACGCGGCACACCGCCCCATACGGCATACTCTTCAATGGCATTCATCGCATTAAGATGCAAAGCCTCTTGAATATACGGCAAACGTATCGGTGCAAGCCTCATTATTTCATCAGCACGCCCATATAGAGGTGCAGTAGAATCAAGGAACAACCCATACATCATATTTTGTGATGAACCGCAAAGTACAAGGTTATACTTCAACTGCTTCTCATCAACAAGTTTCTGCAATACAGACGGCAGCTCTGGCGATTGCTCTACAAGATACGGAAATTCATCCAAGCATAGAGCAAAACGTTTGCCTGTCCGATAATTGACCGCGCGAAATATAGATTCCCAATCTGGATATGTCAATTTTTCGAAATCCGGAAACACTTGTGCAAGCACTTTTGCAAGCAATATCCTTTGGTGTTGGCCTTCAGAACGATCGGCAAGGAAATAAACATCCGTGTCCGACAACACCCTTTTGATAAGCGTTGACTTACCCAACCGTCTGCGACCGTACATCACGACTAACGAGGACTTCTCTCTTGCAAGAGCATCCTTTAATCGTGCAGCTTCATCTATTCTATCAACGAATTTCATACATCTTATTTATTATGCAATGCAAACATAATGTTTTTACAACATAACACAAAATTTTGAGCCATATTTTTTTATTTCCAAAGAGCAAATTGCAACTTATGTATAGGAGAACATGTGCTCTATTCCTTTTTTGAAGCTCTTTTCCTTGTTTTCAAACTCAAATCTTGCAAAGCTTTTCCCAACTCGTCTTCTTTGGCCAGCCACAGAATATCATCGTCAAGCTGTAAAGCATACAACACACGCAAGTAGATTCCGATGGCTACGGTCGGCGCACCTTTCTCTATTCGGGACACGGTTAATGGAGAGCAAGTGGCACGTTCAGCCACCTGAGCCACACTCAGGTTCCTGCGCAAGCGAGCCAGTTTAATCTGCTCTCCCACAACCGACATCTTCTGCTCCAATTTTCGAGGAAGTTTGGTTCCCATTGTATTCTTTGTCATAATCAACTCATCATATAATATACAAAGATATTAGATTTTATCTATTTAATGATGTATTAAAAGGAAAAATCACAAAACTAGAAGAGATGGCTAAAACAAGTATAATATGATGGTACTACACTTTTCCAAGCGAATAGATCTTATTCGCAACACTTTTTCCAACGAATCACAACCATTACACAGCACTTTTCCAAGCGAATCCAATGTCTTTGCAGCAGATTCCGACAAGCATTTTTGGAAAAGTGTGAAAGACAAGGTGATTTTACTTTGGAAAATGTAAATGCTATCATATTGTTTGTAAGCGCTAATACACCCATATAACAAACAATATATTATTCGTTACATAAACACAAATCTCAAGATTAGATTGGCTATTCAAAATGAAAATCAACTTTACTTTATCTCCGTATTCATATATACGAGCATTAAAGTAAAACTAACAAAGGGAGGAAAAGAAATGGCTTCGCCAAAACCAAGCCGAACCATAACTGCCAACTTTCTCTTTTGGCTGCAAAAGACACAGAAATCCTGCTCACAAAACAGATATGATTCGAGCCCTTGTCAAGACACAAAAGCCAACCAGAAAATCTGTGAATCCATCTCTGATTTTGCAACTCGAATCGGAGAAATAATCACCGATATGCCTTATCTTTGCGAACTGGAGGTTTCGGAACAAAAGAGAGCCATTTTCCTCTTTTTCCCTTCGTTTGAAGACAAATTAAGGTTAAAAACGTTAAATCTTCGATTTTCGGCGAAAAAACAAGTAAATTTTTGAGCCTTCTATCTTTTAAGCCATAAAATATTGATAGTCAAATGGCATAATATGCTGCATCGGTAAGTAAGTGATAATTACCAACGATTAGCATATATCATCAACGATTATTAAGGCGTTCATTTTGAGCACCTTTCTTTTTAGCCTTATAAGCGATGGTTATCGTTTATAGGGCTTTTTCAGCTCATTTTTGTACCGCATTTGTTGCTCGCTTGTTACTCTCCGATTTTAGGTCGGAAAGGTCGTGGAGAAAGTTGACTGTGGTTGACTATGATTTACGATAGTTGAACAAAATGGAGAAATAACCAGAGAAATAAACCTCTAAAAGTAACGAATATGGCAACAAGTAAAATGAAAATCAAGAAGGTATGTGAATGGTGTGGCACAACATTCTATGCCCAAAAACTAACAACACGTTTCTGTTCTCATCGGTGTAGCAACCTTGCATACAAGGAAGCTGTTCGGCAAAAGAGAATACAAGAAGTAGAAACCAAAGTCCAAACGGTCATCAGAGAACAACCCATATCTGATTTTAAGGACAAAGAATATCTGTCATTCAAAGAGGCTGCAACTTTATTAGGGCTGAGCAAACAAGCCATCTATAAAATGGTATATGCTGGAAAGCTGCAAGCATTCCGCATAAGTAGCAGGTTATCTTTTATCCGTAAAGGAGATATTGACCGAATGTTAGAAGCTCGTCCCTATGAACAGCGACAGCCTAAAGACACCATTCCCATCACCGACTTCTACACCACTGCCGAAGTGAAAGAGAAATACCATGTAAACGAGTCATGGATATTTGTGGTAGCCAAGAAGAACAACATCCCCCGAACTTTCAATCGTGGCAGGACCTACTGGAGCAAGAAGCACATGGATGCTTACTTTGCCAAGAAAGCCCCGAATCCCGACATTACAGAGTGGTATAGCACCCAAGAAATGCAAGATAAATTCGGGATGACCTTATCCGCTATCTACACTTTCGTTTCCAAGAACGCCATCCCAAAGAAGAAAGAGGGTATCATGGTGTACTACTCCAAAAAGCACGTGGATATAGCAAAAGGTATAGCTGCACCCGAAGAACCGCAATATTATACGGTAGCCGAAGCGATGGAGAAGTTCAACCTAACCCGTGACCAACTCTATCATTACGCAAAATATCATAATATCTCAAAGGTCAAGAAAGGCAAATACACGCTTATCTCCAAGCCAGAACTGGATAAGTTGCTTGCAGCACCGAAGATTGAATAAGTTATTTATCGGTGAATGTACCCACTATCGAATCACCGTATTCCTTTGCACCAAACAAATGTAAAACTCTAAATATTAAACAGTATGACACACACGTGTACAAAAGTAACAGTTCGTCAGAGAGCGATTCGGAATAATCGCATCTCCTTGTATCTGGATTATTATCCGGCAGTTCGTAACCCCGAAACGATGCAGATGAGCCGCAGGGAATATCTCGGTATTTACATCTATGCCCATCCGAAGAACGAAATGGAACGGGAGTTCAACAACGATATGTTGAACAAAGCAGAAGCAATCCGTTGCATCCGGGTACAATCACTCATCAATGAAGAATTTGGTTTCTTGGATAAGACCAAACAGAAAGCCGATTTCCTCGCCTATTTCAAGAAGATGTGTCGGAACAAAGACCAGAAATGGCAATTCGTCTATCAGCATTTCTACAACTTCGTCAAGGGACAATGTACCTTTGGCGATGTAAATGTAGACTTATGCAAAAAATTCCGTGAATACTTGCTGAATGCCAAGCAACTCAAACATAGCAACCGACCCATGTCCCTCAATTCGGCATCCGGCTACTACTCTACTTTCAGAGGATTGTTGAAGATTGCCTATCGGGACAAATGGTTTCGGGAGAACATCAACGATTACCTTGATAAGATTGAGCCACAAGATGTAAAGAAAGAGTATCTGACATTGGACGAAGTGAAACAACTTGCCGCCACTCCTTGCGACATCCCAGTTTTGAAATCAGCTTCTTTATTCGCTTGTATAACAGGCTTACGCATCAGTGATATTCTAAACCTGCAATGGGAAGACTTCACTATCGCTCCCGACCAAGGCTATTGCTTGCGTATCAGAACACAGAAAACCCAAACGGAAGCGACCCTTCCCATAAGTTACGAAGCCTACGAGCTATGTGGTACACCCGGCACTGGCAAGGTATTCAAAGACTTGAAACGAAGTATGATTAATTATCCGCTGAAAAGCTGGCTCAAAAAGGCAGGAATAACGAAACCGATAACCTTCCACGGATTTCGTCACTCATATGCCGTCATCCAAATATCCTTAGGTACAGATGGAAAAGGCGCGTGAGTTTGCCTCCCTCGGGCACGCGGGACTGACCCCTTCGGGCATAATAAAAATGACCCCTGTCGA
>NZ_BEWW01000194.1 GCF_002933955.1 Prevotella sp. MGM2 | reverse complement strand
AAAAATTCCAAGTATTGCAATTTAAATTCTCCGTATTCGCGTAAAAACGATCCTTATTGTCATCCTTCCGAAACTTATTCCGGCTTACAGGAAAGTTAAAAATGTTAATATCATCAACGGTCCGAACGAAAGAGAATTTACATTTATTAGCACAAAAAATCCTCCACCACATTTCCCAGCATTAAGGAACACACTGGAAAACTGGTGGAGGATTATCATAATTCATAAAGAAGCGGGAAAGGCATGGCTCTTCACTCACATGCCCTTTCCGAAGAAAATATCCATATCAACGGAATATCACACCTACGGGATGAATGCCAGCCTCATAGGTTCTCAACAAACTACCGTTGCGGGAATACACATACACAACCCCGCGCTTGTCATAGTCGTTCGGCCCCTTGTCCGAACAAACATACCACTCACCCGTAAGAGGATTGGCATCAATGGACGCAGGCATAGCCGGCGGATTGGCATCCAGCAGATTCCTGACAACAACGGTTCCGGTTCTTGCGTCATAGACATTGGAAGTCACCCGGGCCTTATTGGCGGCATAATCGGCCTCCATACTGACCACCGCTACCTGTCCGGCCGAAGTCACGGCCACCATTCCTCCTCCGGCAAAGTCCGTCACAGCGTTGTTCTCCTCCGGAGCGATGCGCTGCACCTTGGCGGCTACATCATCATAGTTTCCGCGGCATACAACAAAAAGGTACCGGCCGGCCGGTTCGGCCACAATCTGTCCCGGATTAAGCCCCACGGCAATATCACCGGTTTTCTCGCCCGTGGCCACATCAACCACAGCCACACGCAAGCCATTGACATAACCGTCGTCATAGTTATAACCATCAGAAATTGTGGCATAAACCTTGCCGTCAAGAGCGGCAAGTCCGGCAGGATTAGGCCCCACCTCCTCACGGCGATCAATGGCATGAGTCAGCGTATCGAGACGGCTCACATAACCGTCGTTATTGGCAATGAACACATAACCGCCGGCACCGCAAACGGC
>NZ_BEWW01000193.1 GCF_002933955.1 Prevotella sp. MGM2 | reverse complement strand
GAAAAACAAATAGTGTTAAAAAGCCCGACAAGGTTTTTGAACATTCGTACCTGAGGGGTCAGGCAAACACCTCTCGGAGGACCGACAGCGATTTCAGTTCCGGAAACGATGGCAGGTGGAGGCGGTAGTAGGTGTTGATGTGTTCCAGCAGCCGCGACCGTTCGTTGCCCGAAAAGCGGAAAAGGTGCATCGTGGCAAAGTTCATGCGCATAAGCAGTGGCAGGCGTGCCGCCTCTTCCGGAAGAATGATATTGGGGTGTTGCGGGCGCGTTTGCGTGAAACGGCCGCCTTCCAGGTCAAAATAAGTCTGTGGTCCTGCCTCAGACAAATTGGGCTCAAAACCAAGGAAACGTGCCAGACGCAGCAGGAATACAATGTGAAAATTGGCGCAACTGCCATTGGTCGTGTCGAGCCATTCCACCGATTGGAAAATGTAGTCAAAAAGCAATCCGGGTTCCTGTTCCGTGCGCACCGCGTGATGCAGAAATTCAGCCAGAAAGAGCGCCATCGTCGTTTTGTGCGGTTCGTAGGGGAGCGAAACAAGCGGCACTGCCGGCAAGGCCGACTTCAACCGGCGCAGACCGCTGCCGCCACGATGGTTCCACTCCACATCTAGCAGTGCGAGAGGCCGGAAAAGCATGTGGCGCACCGCCGCGCGGCCCGAACGCGAAATGCGCACGATAAACGACACGCATCCTGTGGCTTCAGTGAGCAGCTCAACGATAAGCGACTCGTCGTTGTACTTAAGCGTGTGGAGCACAATGGCTCTTGATTTTATGAGCATACTTTTTTACTATATATAAT
>NZ_BEWW01000192.1 GCF_002933955.1 Prevotella sp. MGM2 | reverse complement strand
ACTCTATACCGTCCAGCACACGCGGACCGATTCACAAGGAATGGCTTTCATCACGGCCGGTCTGGGCGACCTGGTAGCATGGGCCTCGAAAAACGGCCGCTACGGTTTCTCAAAACTGACTGTCGGGCAAAAGGATGTTGTCAGGGTTGAGCTGACCCACCGCACCGGAGAAACTTCTTTCGTGAAGGAACTCAACATCACGCCTCCTGTCGGACACAATAACCTGCCGGCACTTTCTGAAGAGGAAATAGCCGAGAACGACCGTCGCAAAGCCCGGGAAGACGCCATCCGAACGGACTATGTGCAGAGTTTTCCAGATTCTGCCCGCATTGCTGCTTTCTGTCAGGAAGAGGAGTTGGATTTCCGCCGCATCCGCCCTCTCGTGGAAAAAAGTTGCGGCAACTACGCCAACGTCCTTTCTCTCATCCGCAACAACAAGGGGAGCGACCGGCACAATGCCATTGATCTTCTGGAAACCGTAAGCGACAAGGATCTGCGCGATTTCTCCCTTGAAGTGCTGCAGGACCATTTGGAAAACCGCCTTTCGGCCTTCTACCGGATATCCTCCAGCCGAGGAGAGACAAACGATCCATTGAACAAGCGATACGTACTCTCGCCCCGCATTGCCAATGAACTTATCACGCCTTGGCGCGGCTATTTCCGGAAAGCATTCAGCGCAAGGGAACAAGCCGCTTTCAGGAAAGACCCGTCCAAACTGGCCCGTTGGATCAAGAAGAACATCAAGACGGACGCCGTTTGGAATCCACAAGGGTACTGCCTCTCGCCCGAAGCCGCACACCGCACACGCCGCGCCGACGTGCGCTCCCAAGGTCTTCTATTCGTGGCCGCGGCGCGCAGCATGGGAATACCCGCACGCCTCAACGAAGTGACAGGCAAGGTGCAGTATTTCGCTCCCACCAAGGAAGAACTGGCCAACGGCATATTGGCGAGACATCCCGAAGAACAGGAGTGGAAAGAAGTCTGTTTCGCCCCCGAATCCCGCCCCACCTCAACCGGTAGCCAGTTAAAGCTCGGCTACACGCCACGGCGTTACATGGAAAATCCCGTTTATTACTCCCATTTCACTCTGAGCAAGCTCAACAACGGCCGTCCCGTACTCCTCAACTATCCTGAAACCGACTCCTGGGCGGCAACTTTCAAAGAAGGAACGCCCGTGGATGGCGGAGACTATCTTCTGACGTCGGGAACACGCCTGGCCGACGGCAGCGTGCTGGCCCGCCTGTCGGTTTTTCCTATAGCGGAAAAGACGCCGGCCGAAGCCGCTCTCGTGATGCGCGAAGACCGCGAAAAATTACAGGTCATAGGTAACTTCAACGCCGAGAACCTCTACTATGACTGCTCTTTTGGAAAAGAAAAATCATTGCTCTCCACCACAGGACGCGGCTACTACGTGGCAGGACTCATCCGCGCCAACCATGAACCTTCCAACCACATTCTCCACGATCTGGAAAAACTGCGGCCGCAGCTCGAGAGCTGGGGACGCCCCATTCTGTTGCTGTTTCCTTCCCAGGCCGAGTGGGAACGTTTTGAAAAGGTGCGTCACGAGTTTTCCAGCCTGCCCTCCACCGTGCGCTTCGGCATAGACGAGAGCGGACAAGTGGGCAACGACATCTTCGGCAGCGGCCTCACCCGCAGTAACAACCTGCCGGTAATGCTCCTGGCCGACACTTTCAACCGCGTTGTCTTCATGACGCAAGGCTACACCATCGGCATAGGCGAACAAATAAAACAGGCATTGGAAAAGATAAACTGAAACAGGCGACATCACCCGGGAATACAACCATGCTGGATGGGAACCACAGATAAAATAACGTAAAACTTTTCATGTAAAAAAAGTTTTTTCTTCGTATCTTTGCCCCTATATAAATCAATATCAGCATGAGCGACACGCATATTTCACGAAATGAACTCCGCGACCGCGTTATCGATGTAGCCATAGCGTCTTTTCATCAGGAAGGCATCAAGGCCGTCACAATGGACGCCATAGCCCATCGCCTCACCATGTCGAAACGTACCCTCTACCAATTGTTCGGCGACAAGGAAGAACTGCTCCTGGCCTGCCTCAAAAAGAAGCAGCAGGAAGACCGCAAACGCTGGGAGCAGACAGCCAGGACGGCCGGCAACGTATTGGAATTTATTCTCAAAGAGTTTTCGGCCAACATGCAGAACTGCGCGCACATTTCTCCGGCATTTTTCTCCGAAATCAAGAAATATCCGCAAGTCATAGCCTACAGCCGCAACAGCAACAAGGAACAGCGCAAAGACGCCGTGCGATTTCTTGAGCGCGGTGTGGAACAAGGCATCTTCCGTCCGGGCATTGATTTCAACATCATCTATCCGGTCATCATGCAACAGGTGGACTTTGTGATGAACAACCCTGAGTTTGAGACTTACAACATGGTTGATCTTTTTGCCAA
>NZ_BEWW01000191.1 GCF_002933955.1 Prevotella sp. MGM2 | reverse complement strand
GGCGTAAGCCAGCAGATTTACAGTCTGCCCCATTTGGCCACTCTGGTATTTGCCCGTGTTTCTCTCACCTCTTCAAACCGCAACAAAAAAATGCAGCCGCTCAAGAAATGACCTTGAAACGGCTGCAAAGTTAGATATATTTTTTTATCTGCAAAACTTTTTTAGGCATTTTTTTATTTGCATCGTTGTTTTTCCTTGTATTTCTCGGTTTGACGCTGCAAAGCCTCCACGCACAAATCCACGCCTTCCTCAAACGTATCACACACTTTTTCAGCATGAAGCGTGCATCCAGGCACCTCTATACGCACTTGCACCTCTTTATTCATCGCTGTCTCCGGTTTAACAACTTTAAGAATTACTTCAGCCTTAGCTGCGGCATCACAACTTTTTGCTATTTTACCGACTTTCTTTTCTATAAATGCCTGCAACTTTTCAGTTGCGTCAAAATGAATGGACTGAATTCTAATTTCCATAAAAACCTCCTTTTTTATGACCTCATGAAAGAGGCCGGTTTACGAAAAGACCCTTGCCTGCCAAGCAGCGGACAACTGTCAAAAGAAAAAATCTTTCAAAGGCGAATATAGCAAATATTACCGTGAAAACAAAATATTCTCATGAAAATATTTCACCACATAACATTTTTTAGTCTTCTAAAGAATGTTTTACCAAACACTGTGGTTTCACGGTGTTTCGCGGATGTGATTTACCATAAACCTGTCTCAAATCGGCAAATGAAGTATGCGTGTAAATTTGTGTTGTCGAAATGCTCTCATGCCCCAGCAATTCCTTTACCGCCTCTAAATCCGCACCATTATTAAGCATTACCGTTGCAAAGGTATGCCTCAACACGTGTGGGCTCCGTTTTTTTTGCGTTGTCACTAACGAGAGATAATGTTTTACGACCGTTGCCACCTCGGCTGGTGTTATCCGCTTTTGGCCTTTCCCCACAAAAAGCGGACCATCATTTTCTCCGCATAACTGCTCCCGCTCATATATATATATATTAAGCGCCTCCCGGAGTTCCGCCCCAAAGGGAACCAAACGATGCTTATTACGCTTACCTAAGACTTTCAACGTCGATGCCTCGAGCGATACATCAACCACATCCAATCCCACCAATTCTGACCGCCGCAAGCCAGTGGTATAAAAAGTCAACATTATCAGATAGTCACGTTTCCCCTCCCAACTATCCGGAAAAACCGTCCGGTCTAAAAGCCTGTCCATCTCTTCCTCTTTTAAGAAAACCGGCAACGGACGGGGTGATTTCGGATTTTTCACCCGCTGCATCGGATTAACATCCACTACCCCAAGCGCCATCATATATTTATAAAAAGTACGCAACGCACTCAACTTACGTTTCATGCTCTGAGGTTCAACTCCCCCTTTCAAGCGCCAAGCCAGCCAACGTCTCACGACATCACTGTCGGCATTAACCACGGTCATATTTTCATCCAACGAGGCAACAAACTCCGAAAAATTCCGTAAATCCGTATTGCAACCGGAGATATAAGTATCCGAATAACCGCGCTCCGCTTTCAAATAACCCAAGAAATCATCTATATAATCCTCACTCCCCATCTCACTAAATATGACAAATATTCAGAAACAGTAAAATCATTCCAGCGACCTCCTGCACAACCAAAAGAAAGAGGATACTCCACACACATTACGTGCCGCAAAGTATCCTCTTCTTATTCCGATTATTCGAAGTGCAACAAAAAAACTCAGTCTTCCTCGCGCTTGAGCTGCTGAACGTAAACAGCGTGTTCCTTGGCCAAACGCTTCAGTACCGAAGGTTTGTCAAACTGCTGCCGTGCGCGCAATTCTTTAACGATACCGGTTTTTTCAAATTTTCTTTTGAACTTCTTGAGGGCGCGTTCAATGTTTTCGCCTTCCTTTACGGGTACAATAATCATTTTTCTGTTTTGATTTTATTTTGTTATTACTTAATTTACATACCTCTTGCGGCCTGCAAAATTAGTCAATAATTTTATATTCAACAAACTTTGCCCGTTTTTTTTAGCAGAAAATCACCGAAGAAGCTTTTTGTAGAGTTTCCTTACAGTCATAACCGGACACCGGACCTTTCCATTGTGTTTCCCAGCCCCTTTTCATGGCCTTATAAAGTAATTTTATTTATATCCGCACAATATAATATATTTTTAATGCAACAGCCTTTAAGGTTACTGAATAAACAATATTTATTTTCGTGTTTGATTATTTCCTCTCTATATTTGCCACAGATTATTTCACAAGCCGCGGCAGCAGAACGCCGTACTTGTCAATAAAAAGAGATGAATAATATGAGTACTACAGTAAAAGATTTTCAAAGAGGTCCTCCCCGGCTGCATGAAGGAAGAGAGTGTGTGGTTTTTAATTATCAACCTAAAAGTGAAAGATTATGTTTTATCACGTAAAAGACCTGCAGTTTAATGCACGGGTATCACGACCCGACCCGCGTTTTGCCCGCATCATGCTCGAAGCGTTCGGAGGCGCCAACGGAGAATTAAAGTCTGCCATGCAATATTTTGTACAGGCTTTCAGTTGCCACAACCCCCACCCCGACAAATACGACATGCTGATGGATATCGCCACTGAAGAATTAGGGCATCTGGAAATCGTGGGTGCCACCATACAGATGTTGCTCGGACCTGTCGGAGGCGAAATGAAAGATGCCGTTGAGGTGACTCCTCTCCATTCCATGATGAGCGGAAAGGCAGCGAAGGAAGACATCATCCACCAGGCGTTCACCAACCCCGACTTCCTCATCTCCGCCCCTGGAAGCCCGGCGCTGACTGACAGCAACGGCAACCCCTGGTGTGCCACCTATGTTTCGGCTTGTGCCGACCTTTCCGTTGACTTGCGGTCGAACATGGCCGGCGAAAGCAGAGCCAAGATCGGATATGAAAATCTCATGCATTTCACAGACGACCCATCCGTAAGAGAAACGCTCATGTTCCTGATGACACGTGAAGTAACACACTACCAGCAATTCGAAGCTGCTCTGGAAACAATACAGCCCAATTTTCCGCCGGGTGCCCTGCAAACCTCCCCAAAATACAGTAATCTGTACTTCAACTTTTCACAGGGCAAGGATGCGCGCGGCCCATGGAACGAGGGTCCCAGCACACAATTGAAAGAGGAGTGGCAGTACATTGAAAATCCGCTGGAGGAAGTGAGACGCACCAACGGACTGACCCAAAGGCAGCCGAAAGGCACCGACAGGACAGAAGAAGAGATGAAACAAAAAGACAAAAAATTGTCCAAGGAGCACAGTGCTGAAGTATTATCAGCCATGCCGGACGAAAATATGAGCTGGTGCAATTATTCCGAACAGCAAAAGAAATCAAACAAACAACCGTGACCTGGAGTCATTATTTGTATAACATCAAAAAAACAACCATTATGAAAACGAATGCAGAAGACAAGAAAACCAATGTAAAAAAAGAAGTAAAACAAACAGCCTGTTCGAAAACCTGCAATACCAAGCATAGCGGAAATAAAAAAGAAGCTGTGCGGGCTGCCGGAAAATCAAAGGCAAGCGTACATTAAAGGATCTGTTGAAAAAAACAATCCCGACAAATGAAAATTAAAAAGGCTCCCGTCAGAAGCCCATATTTTACGGGAATTCTACGGGAGCCTTCTCAAAAAAGAAGACTTAAATATTCACACAATAAATTTCATTATGATTATGATTAAGATATTAGTTATCGCCTTAGCAGTAGCAGGCGTGTTAACAATAGTTTCCTGCAACCAACGGAACCAGTCCGACAAAAAGGTCCGTGCCGTCGATAAGATAGAACGGTCCGCCAACCGCGCTGCCGACACGATATCGGAAAAGACAAAAGAAGGTGTCGACAAGGTGAAAGAAAACTGGCAGGAGGCCCAAGAAGACATCAAAGACGGTGCTGAAAAGGCCAAGGAAGAAACCAAGGAAGGGTACGAAAAGACCAAAAACGCCTGGCAGAATGCCAAAGAGGACATCAAGGACGGCGCTGAAAAGGTAAAGGATAAGACCAAGGAAGGTTATGAAAAGGCCAAAGACAACATCAAGGAAGGTGCCCAGAATGTGAAAGAAAAATTCCAAGACGCCAAAGAGAACATCAAAGACAAGCTCGACTGAGCCCCGCATGTGTAACCCCTTTAATTAAGCAATTATGATTGGATGGATTATTTGGCTGATCGGCATGGTACTTACCCTGCAGGCCGCTTATGAGATTTGGATGTTGAAAGCACCTGTCATCAAGAAAATCATGGCCATCGGCGTCATGTTCCTGACAAGTTGGATAGGACTGCTGTTCTACTACCTTTTTGCCAGAAACAGAATGGAATCCTGGCTGAACAAAACAATTACCTTCTAACTTTCTTTTTAAAAAAAGAAGCGGCATGCAGACCAGCCCCAACTTGTCTGCATGCCGCTTTTATTATTTGTATCCGGATGGCGGCTTTCATTACCATATTCCGCCCCAAGCCGGTTACTCCTTGACCAGATGTATGGTTTGCTGCGGAAAGGGGAAATTGATGCCGCGCTGGTTGAAGGTATCGTAAATGCTCTGGAATGTCTCATGATACACACCCCAATAATCTCCGGTATTCACCCATACACGAACAGTGAGGTTCACACTGCTGTCCGCCAGGGCGCCTACAGCCACGAAGGGTGCCGGTTCATTGAGCACGCGCTTGTCAGCCGCCAGCACTTCCAAAATGGCGTTACGGGCCTTATTGACGTCCTCGCCGTAGTCTATTCCGATGGTCCACTCCAAACGACGCGTTTCATTACGCGTATAGTTGATGACCACGGCCGTGCTCATGGAGCCGTTAGGAATATAAACCACTTTATTATCGCCCATTGTCAGCAACGTGTGGAAAATCTGGATTTCCTTCACAGTACCTTGAACGCCCTGTGCCTCAATCCAGTCACCCACCTTATAAGGCTTAAAGAGGAGAATTATCAGTCCGCCGGCAAAGTTCTGCAAATTACCTGAAAGGGCCATACCGACAGCCACACCGGCAGAAGCCAGCAACGCGGCAAACGAAGTTGTGTTGATGCCCAAGGCACTTACCACGGAAATGACCAGCAGCACCGTGAGCAGAATGTTGACAAGGCTGCGCAGGAAACTCTGCACGCCGACATCAATGTTACGGCGTTCAAGCATGCCGCGTACCATGCGGTTGAGCAGTTTCACGATGAAACGGCCCACGACATAAATCACAATAGCCGCCAAAATATGTTTGCCGGCACTGACAGACATATCAAGAAGGCGCTCTATAAGTTGGTCAAACTTGACCTCACCAGCAGACTGTGCTGCCGCTTGCAGTAAAAACATAGGCTTTATTAATTAATAATGAATGAATACTCTTTTCAAAACGGTTTACTTACGTGAGATGTTGCCGGCATCGTCAATGTGCAGCGGCGTATCGGGCACATCGCTTTCGGTAAGCTGTTTGATTTCGCGCGCCGCCCTTGCCGACGCGTCAGCCCTCGGCCCCATTCCACGGACCTGCAGAAAGCTGTGTATCTTTCCGGAAACGAACCGCCCGTCACCGTTCACCTTCACTTCCAAAACAGGCGCGTAGCCTGAAATGCCGCTGATATTCACGCCATAGGGCGTACAGAAATTCCCAAGACTATAGGCTATGATACGGTCTTTATAAAGTTCAAGAGCACGGATGACATGAGGCCCGTGGCCATAAACGATATCAGCGCCGGCATCAACACAAAGGCGGGCAAACTCACGCAAGGAGCCACGGTCTTCATCATAAAACGTTTCCTTGCCCCAAGGCAAATGACGGTGAGCCACTCCTTCCGCACCACCGTGGAAGGAGACGACCACGATGTCGCAACAGCCGGCCAAAGCGGCTATTATTCTCCGGGCATCCTTCCCGTCCTGATGACGATGTGTATAACTGTTGTGTCCGAAGGCGCAAAAACCATAGCGCACCCCGTTTTTCTCCAACACCACGGAAGAGGGCTGGCATTTCAAACCGGCATAGCGGATGCCCTGCGCATCAAGGCTGGCCATCGTACTCCTAACTCCCGACATCCCGAAGTCAAAGGCATGGTTATTGGCCATGCTCAGAAAGTCGAATCCGGCCTCCTTCAAACGCGGAGCAAAGACCGTGGGCGTTCGGAAGGCATAGCTGGCGGCGGTCATGTGCTTGGTGCAGGAGTCTGCCTCGTTAAGCGTTCCCTCCAGATTGCCGGCGGCGACATCGGCCGAAGCTGTCACCGAGGCCACATCAACGAACAATTGCCGCCCATCTCCGGACGGCAATTGCACCGATGGGTAGGTCGTACCCATCATGATATCTCCCGTCATGGCGACGGTTACAGTGTCGTGACTCTGCCGTGCTAAAAACGCATTCAACAGGCATGTCAGCACAAAAGGCAAGAACATAACGCGACTATTATTCCTGAGTGCCAAGCACACGGCGGGCACCGATGTAGCGGCGGCTGTAATAACTCTCGCTGGAGTTGGAAACCTTCACGCCCGAACTGCTGCTGGCATGCACGAATTTAAACTGGTTGTTGGCAGGGTCCACGTCCACCACTATGCCTACATGACCCACACTGCGCGTTGAGCGGGATCCTCCGAAGAAGACAAGGTCGCCTTTCTTCAGATCGGACTTTTTGGCTACGGGAACGCCCTGAGTGTACTGAGCGCGCGAGGAGCGGTTGAGCTTGATGCCTTCCTGACGGAACACATAGCTGGTCAATCCGGAGCAGTCGAAGCCTGAAGGACTGCTCTGGCCGCTGCGATAACGCACACCGATATACTGCAAAGCGGTACGTACAATCTCATCGCCTTTGGGCAAAGCGACTTCATCAGCCTTGGGCGCCGCCGTGGCCGGCAAAGCGAAATCGGGAAGTGCCGCCGAACCTAACACCACCTTTTCGGCCAGCGGACGGGTCGGAAGCTTATCTGTGTCTAATGTCTGGGACCGGGATGCCTGAAAGCCAAGCAAACCCACGGTAAATATTGCAAAATATCTTCTCAGTTGCACGGGACTATAGATTTTAGGGTAGTTTTTCTTTAAACACTCTCGCAAAGTTATAAATAAATAAATTAAAAACAAAATTGTTACCACGCCTCTACCCTATATGGCCAGCATGGCCCGTTGTATGAAAATAAATCATTAAACATTTAATAATCAAACTTTTTTATACTTTTAATAAAAGTAGAGGACTAAAAACGGAATATTTTCTTTTTTAATATTTTTTATTATTTACAGTCGACCAAAAGTGCCGATTTTCAGCCGTTTAAATTTCACGAAACGACAAAAAGCCGTATTCTCCGCGCTCATTTTCCGGCACACAGAAACGGCAATATGCCGGAACGGTTGCCGCCTTACTGAAAGAAGGCGCCATTCCTCTGACAAAGACGGATAAATCAGAAGACATTCCGACTACATAAATTAAGATTTATTA
>NZ_BEWW01000190.1 GCF_002933955.1 Prevotella sp. MGM2 | reverse complement strand
CGGCCACACCGAGGGTCGCGCCCATTGCGGAGGTCAGCGTCACTCCGATAATCATGCCCATAAGGGCGAGAAGAAATCTTTTCATTCGTCTTTTGTTGTGTGATGTTGTTGGTTAGAATTCGGGGGTAAAGCCGTAAAACTCCTTGTAGAGCCGGGCATACTCCTCGCGGTTGTTGTCGCGCAGGTCGGCGAGCTGTTCGGGGGTGGCCTTGTCCCATGTGAGGGTCGCGGAGGGGACTGTGCCGCCTCCGGCGGGACGCACGAGGTCGAGGGGCTTCTGTGCGGGCTGCATGTCGGCAAGAAGCGTGTTGAGGGTGTCAAGGCCGACGTTCTTGCCCAGCACGATGTATTTCTCTTTCTTGTCGGGGGTGAGGCGTTTTTCCTTGATTGCCGTGTCTACCACGTCGGTGATGCGGGCGAGGGTCATAGCGGCCTTGTCTTCCTGTAATTTGGTGATTGCGGCCACCGCTTCGTCCTCGGTGGCACCGGGCGCGAGGCCGAGTTTCGTCAGGATCTTTTCCATGTTCTTTTTGATGTTGTTATTTGGGGGTTGTTCTGTCTTTTCTTCGTGTGCGGTGAGGTTCAGCAGCGGCAGGTGGTCGCTTTCCTCCCCGGCGGCGAGGGTGAGCAGTTTCCCCTCGTGGTATAGGCCGACCTGCAGCGCGTCGTCATTCGCGCCTATATCCACCACCGACACTTCTATAAGTTTGCTTTTGGTTACGGTCGGGCGCGTCTGCCCGGCCACGAGAAGCGCGGGGTCTTCGCTCCATTCCATGATGTCAAGCCCGGCGGAGAGCATACGCAGCGTGCCGCGCTCCCATTTCTTCGAGATGTTGCGCTCGTCCTCGGTGTCGTCGTCGAATTTAGGCGTGCCGTAGAGCGTATCCCCCTCCACGCGCACATTCTCCATGATTCCTATCGGCATATCCTCCTTGCGCCCGCGTCGGTGCATATATAGGAGTACCGGGTTCTTTTGGTATTGCGTGAGGTCTATTCCCTCGGTCAGTACCCTTGCGCCGTAACTGTTGAGGCGCGGGGTCGATATGATTGCCTCTTTCATATATAGGTATGATGTCAGAAAAAATGTCGGCGGGGCTTGTGTGGCACTTCACTGTGTGAAAACCCTGTGCCGCCCCGCCGACGGGTCGCAAAAGGGGGTTGTGGCGGAGGCAGGATTCGAACCTGCGACCTCGAGGGAATGAACCTCGCGAGCTACCGGGCTGCTCCACTCCGCGATGTGGTTTTACGGTGCAAAGTTGGGGAGGGTTTACAGCCCTGCAAAACAGAGTGTAAAGTTTTTACACTCTATTTTCACGCGCCGCCCGTTTGTGCCAATTTTGCATCGTAAATCAACATTGACACAACCCGAAAACATCATTTTATTATGAATGGCAAACAAGGTTTCAACAGATAAAAAGGAGTTCGCTGAGGCTCTTTTCATGCAGGGTATGCCGCAAAACTCCATCGCCGAGAAAGTAGGCGTGTCGGCTAACACCGTCGGCAAGTGGGTAAAGGACGGCTGCTGGGGCGAGAAACGCGCCGCGATGTCTAACACCCGCAAAAGTCTGCAGAATGAACTGCTCTCGGCTATCAAGGACAAGATAGAGGAATTGCGCGACCTCGACATTTCCAAATCCGCAACGGTCGTGGATCAGCTCGTGAAACTATCGGCAACTATCGAACGCCTCGACAAGGAGGCTTCGGCTGTCGATTTCATCGAGTGCTTCATGGCTTTTGGCCGTTGGCTCGAATATCAGGCGGAGACAGATTTGGAAATTACGCCGGAGTTCCGAAAACTTGTCAACAAGTATCAGAACAAGTATATCCTCGAAATGCTCGGCAGCAAATTGTAACGCATGGCACGGAACACCGCACAGACCCGCAAGGAGGCTATCGAACAGTGGAAGCAATGGTGCGAGACCGTGCAGACGCGCTCCGTCGTGTCTGTCCGGGAGACTCCGGCGCAAAAGGAGAAACGCATCGCGTATCTCCTCGCCGATTATGGCCGCTTCTTCTCTTACTATCTCGCGCACTACTGCGACGATGAGGAGACCGGGAAGCATACCGACTGCGCTCCCTTTCAGATAAGGGCGGCGCACACCCTGCGAGACCATCCGACAATTCAGTATGCCGCGCAGTGGGCGCGAGGCCACGCGAAGTCCGTCCATTTCGATGTCGGCATTCCCATGTATCTCAAAGCCCTCAAAAAACTGCACCTCATGGTGCTTGTCGGCAAGAGCAAGGACAATGCAGAGACGCTCCTCGGCGACATACAGGCGGAGTTCGAGTTCAACCAACGCTATATATCCGACTTCGGGGTGCAGAAAGTTACAGGGTCGTGGGAGACAGGAAAGTTCGTAACCGCCGACGGTCGCGCTTTCTTCGCTCGCGGTCGCGGCCAGTCGCCGCGTGGCCTCCGTTACAAAAAGTACCGCCCCGACTATATTGTGATAGATGACCTCGACGACGACGAACTTGTCAATAACCCCGACCGCGTGGCGCGGCTCACAAAGTGGGTTAAGGAGGCTTTGTTCGGCACTCTCGACGGTGGCCGTGGCCGTTTCTGTATGGTCGGAAACCTTATCGGCAAAAACTCGGTTCTCGCCAACTTCATGACTTCCGACGGTGTGGTGGTCTCCAAAGTGAATGCCATTGACAAAAACGGCAAGCCCTCGTGGGGTGCTAAGTGGACTATCGAGGAGATACGAGCCGAGGAGCGGTTCATGGGTTACATCTCGTTCCAACGCGAGAAGATGAACAACCCCATCACGGAGGGCAGCATCTTCCGCAACGACTGGATACGTTGGTGCAGGCCGCTCCGTCTCGCCAAGTATGACTATCTCGTATGCTACTGCGACCCCTCTTTCAAGTCCACCACCCGCAACGACTACAAGGCCATAAAGCTGTGGGGCAAGACCGGGACGGATTTGCACTGTCTCGCGGCTTTCGTCCGCCAATGCTCCGTGGCCGAGATGGTGGGTTGGTTCTATGACCTCCACGAGAAGATCGTGGCGGCGGGCGCGGTTTGCTCCTACTACATAGAGGCCAATTTCCTCCAGCAGATTCTCCTTGACGAGTTCGTGCGCGAGGGCAACGAAAGAGGCTATCAGCTCCCGATTTTCGGCGACACGCGCAAGAAGCCCGACAAGTTCCAACGCATAGAGGCCATTTCCCCGCTGTGGGAACACGGCCACGTCTATTAT
>NZ_BEWW01000189.1 GCF_002933955.1 Prevotella sp. MGM2 | reverse complement strand
GCGGGACTTTCCGGTGGAGAGTCCCGCTTGGCTGTTACAAAGATAATACATTTTCTGGCGGAAAGCAAATAGTGTTAAAATCCACCCTACAATCGTATCAAACCAATCCGGAGGAATCAGAGGCTCTAACTTCTCTGGCATTGGGAATAGAGCAAAAAACAACAGAAATAAGGCTGGTAAAAATCAGATTAGTTGGAACTTTTACGAGAATACGGACTTTTCCACAGGTAAAAGTCACAAAAAAAGCCGTACAAACGCATGATTTCTTGCCCGTTTTACAGCCACAGACAAAGGGATTTTTTGTACTTTTGTCCTCATCTAGCCAATGACGCCATGAACGAGAAGAACGACAAAGAAATACCGGCTTACCGCACACGCCTGAAAAGCGAACGCTCCGACAGGCTCTACGTGCAAATATTGGAAGAACTCACCCGCAACAAGCGCTATCGCGATCCGGCCTTCACAGCCAGACAAATGGCCGAGATCCTGCACACCAACACCCGCTACATATCAGCCGCTATAGCCAACTGCACCGGCGGCAACTACAACATGATGGTCAACAAATTTCGCCTGCGCGATGCCTGCCGGATGATGCAAAGTCCACGCTACGCCCATCTCACCACCGAAGAGATCGGTCTGCTGGCGGGGTTTTCCTCGCGTCAGGCTTTCTATCTGGCCTTCTCACGCGTTTACGACATAACCCCAAGGGCCTACCGCCTGGGACTGAAACCTTAAAGCAGAAACGACAGGCACACCACTCTCGCTCCGGCACGTCAAAGCGCCGTCACTCTACCTCTCTAAATTCCTTACTATGATTTCTCCCTCCGAACGAAAACAAATCATCGAAATGGTGCGCCGCGGCGTAGTGCCGGCTATCGGTTGCACCGAACCTATCTGTGTGGCACTGGCCGTGAGCCGGGCAGCCGAAGCACTCGGCACACTGCCAGCACACATCGAGGCACGCCTCAGCGCCAACATCCTCAAGAACGCCATGGGAGTGGGTATTCCCGGTACGGACATGGTGGGCCTGCCCATAGCTATAGCGCTGGGAGCCATAGCCGGACGGGCGGACTACGGATTGGAAGTGCTACGCGACTGCACCGCCGAAGACGTGGAAAACGGCAAACGTTACATTGAAGAAAACCGCATCGACATCGCACTAAAAGAAGACGCACCTGAGAAACTTTATGTGGACATCAAGTGTCATGCCGACAACGGCGCAACGGCGCAGGTTATCATTGCACGAGAACACACTCATTATATATACATAGCCCGAAACGGAGAAATCCTGCTCGACGCCCCTCTCGCATCAGGCAACCATGCGGGAGAGGAAACCGACACCACACCGACACTCACCCTGCGCAAGGTATACGACTTTGCCACCATCTCCCCGATTGACGAAATCAGTTTCATCGACGAAGCCCGCCGACTCAACGAAACCGCCGCGGCCCGCTCGCTCAAAGGCAACTACGGCCACTGTCTGGGCAAAGCCCTGAGCCGCCCGCTGGGAAGGGGCATCATGGGCGAAAGCATTTTCTCCCACATTCTCTCAAGTACCAGTTGCGCCTGCGACGCCCGCATGGCCGGCGCCATGATTCCGGTGATGAGTAACTCCGGCTCAGGCAACCAGGGAATATGCGCCACTAATCCCGTTGTGGTATTTGCACGGGAAAACCACAACACTCCGGAAGAAATGACCCGGGCCCTCATGCTCAGCCATCTCACGGCCATTTACATCAAGCAGAACCTCGGCTCACTTTCGGCCTTGTGCGGCTGTGTGGTAGCCGCCACAGGCTCAAGCTGCGGCATTACGTACCTGATGGGCGGCACCTACGAGCAGATATCGGCAGCCGTGAAAAACATGATAGCCAATCTCACGGGCATGATATGCGACGGCGCCAAACCAAGCTGCGCCCTCAAGCTCACAACCGGCGTAAGCACAGCCGTACTCTCGGCCATGCTCGCCATGCAAGGCAACTGCGTGACACCCGTGGAGGGTATCATCGACGAAGACGTTGATCAGAGCATACGCAACCTGGTGTCGATAGGTGCCGAAGCCATGAATGAGACGGACCGCCGCGTGCTCGAAATCATGACACACAAAGGCTGCTGAAAGAAAAAAGAAGAACCGGCCAGCAAAAAAATCATAACAACCAAAGGTCTTATCATACGTTTTCCACTATCTTTGCAAGTTGTTCGTACATATTTTAAAAAGAAACACTAAATCTCCTGAAATGAAGAAAACACTACTTCTGGCTCTGTCTGCAGCCGCTTTAGCAACGCCGGCACTTCATGCACAAATTGCTGTGAAACAAGGCGGGAAAATGGACATCAAGATAGAACGCCTCACACGCGACTTCAACGAAGCCAAGGCTAAAAGCCGGACAGCCGCGGCCGACACACTGGTAAACGTCATCGTAACCTGCCATGACGCCGAAACCGTAGCCGGCAACATACAAACCCGAGGCGGACAAGCTCACCAACTCAGCGCAACGCTTCTCACGGCCGAAATACCGGCATCCAGACTGGCAGAGATCGCCGCCCTGAAAGAAGTGGAAAATATAGCCGCCCCACAGCAATTCCAACCCCTGATGACCACTTCGCGCCGCATGACAAACGCCGACAAAGTACAACGGGGAGAAGGGTTGGAAACGCCTTACACCGGCAAAGGCGTAGTGATTGGCGTAATTGACCAAGGATTCCAATACAACCACATCGCCTTCAAAGACGAACAAATGAAAACCCGCGTCCACTCCATCTGGAATCTATCCGTCAAAAACTCAAGTCCAGTCAAAGGCGTGCCTGTCGGACAGAACTACGACCTCATAGCCGGCGCCGCCGGACACGGTACCCACGTAACGGGCATAGCAGCCGGAAGCCGCATTGCAGGCAACGAATATTACGGTATGGCTCCCGAAGCTACCATAGTGATGATACCCTCCACACTCAGCGAGGACCAAATCATGAAAGGCGCACAATACATCAAGTCTGTAGCCCAAGAACTGGATTATCCGTGGGTGACAAACATGAGTTTCGGTTCACAGATAGGCCCTCACGACGGTTCAGGCACCGATGACCAATACCTTTCCAACTTATGCGGAGCCGGCGGTATAATCGTAGGCGCAATGGGCAACGAAGGAGCGCAAAAGATACATGCCGCGCATGAATTCACGGCAGCCGGACAAATCAAAAAGATTGTTGTCTCCGCTCCGGCCGAAGGGTATGCCTATAATTGCATCGACCTTTGGGGAAATGCCACAGACGGCAAACAACACATGGAAGTGACACCTTGTTGGTACAATCCGACTACAAGAAAATACACCGCTCTGAGCGATGAGGACATGAAGAAGGTGGCACCAACGTATGGCGGGGAAATCAACGCTCAGAATCATAAAGAACATTACACCTTTTACATCAACCACACAGCCTTTCTGAATTTCACCGGCAATACTCAGGCGCGTTTTGCGCTTGAAATAAAGTCACTCGAGCCTAACATCACTTTCCACGCTTGGTCCAATTCCGGCTGGGGAGAGTTCGAACGGCCGACATCCGATGTTCTTGCGGGCAACAGCAGCTATCTCGTGGGCGAAGGCGCGGCCTCTATCCCTAACGCCATTGCCGTTGCTTCCTACACCGGAGCAGGCAATTGGACAGCCGCATCTGACGGACAATCCTACATGGTGCCAGGTGAAACTTCAGGGAGCATGAGTTCTTTCAGCAGCCCCGGCCCGTGGCTGGGCAACGAGAAGAAGCCGACAGTTTCCGCACCGGGCGGCAACATAGCCTCAGCTTTCAACAAATACGAGAGTTTCAAAAAAGAGGACGTCTTCATCACCAATGCGGTCAATAGCAGAACCGGTGCCAAGCAAACTAATTATAATTTGACTTCCATCACCAACAGCGACTATTACGGTATCAAAAGCGGCACTTCCATGGCCACACCGGCTGTTACGGGCATAGTTGCCTTATGGCTACAAGCCAACCCCACTCTGACACCGGAGCAGGTCAAGGAAATCATCCGCAACACATCGACACGCTACCAGGCCTCCGATACCGACGGATGGGGCGCAAAAAGCGGTTATGGCAAGATTGACGCTTACGCCGGTCTGAAAGTCGCTCTGGAGCTAAGCACGGTCAACGGTATCGGTGAAACCACCATCGGCAGTGATTCTCCTGTGACTCTACAAAAGTCAGCCAACAGTTGGCGCATCCTCTTCAACAGAGCCGAGCCTGTGGCTAACATTTCCGTAATGACAATGAGCGGCAATGTGGTCAGTCGCCAAGCCCTCTGCGGTATGCAACCCGGCAATGAGGCTGTGGTCAGCCTTGAAGAACTCCCTGCCGGAGCCTATCTCATACGTATCAGCACACAAGGTGCAGACCTCACACGCAAGGTCATCCGATAAAAAGACAGCGGCCCGCCACGAAGCGGGCCGCTGCCGTATTACAGAAAAAACGGCAACCGATTGTAAAGGAACATCATCACAAAAGTTAGCCGAAAAGGAAATAAGTTTACAAAAAACATTTATTTTTGCATCAAAAGAATCTACTGAAACAACAGGAACGCTTACATTTCAAATTAAGCCAGAGAAAGAAACAACGTCATGGAATCTGTTATCAACCTCAACAGCATCGGAGATTATAACGACTTTTTTGGTTTGGAAACGCGGCACCCTTTGGTGAGCATTGCCGACTTGTCGAAATGCACCAACCATCCCAGACATTTCACCTTCAATTACGGCGTTTACGCGCTCTTTCTGAAACAGACCCAATGCGGTGACCTTCGCTACGGCAAGCAGACTTACGACTATCAGGAAGGTACTGTTACAAGTTTCGCACCGGGACAGGTGGTAGAAGTTACCATGAACGAAAACGCCCGCCCCTCAGCCGTCGGCCTGCTGTTTCATCCGGACATTATCCATGGCACATCACTCGGAGCCGCCATAAAGCAATATACCTTCTTCTCATACGCTTCCTCTGAAGCGCTACATCTTTCAGAAGAAGAGAAAATGATATTCCTAGACAGTCTGGAGAAAATAAGAATGGAATTGGAGCGTCCCGTTGACAAGCACAGCAAACGACTTATTTCCAAGAATATAGAATTACTGCTGGACTACTGTCTGCGTTTTTACGAACGCCAATTCGCCACCCGAACGGCCGCCAACAAAGACATACTGGCCAAATTCGAAAACCTGCTTGACAATTATTATGCCGACGGCAAAGTAAAGACAGAAGGATTACCTACGGTGCGCTACTTTGCCGACAAAGTTTTTCTATCGCCCAACTATTTCGGCGACCTAATAAAGAAAGAGACCAGCCGTACAGCGCAAGAGTATATCCAAAGCAAGATCATCTATTTGGCAGAGGAAATGCTTGCAGGCACCACCAAACCAGTCAGCGCCATCGCCTACGAACTAGGATTCCAATATTCACAACACTTCAACCGGCTTTTCAAAAAAAGCACCGGCTACACACCGGGTGAATACCGGAAAAGAAGAAACTAACAGAAAAAGGCAACAAAGCATCATGGAACGAACAGGTTTGGAATCTGTTTGCCTCATAATGCTCATATAAGGTCTCACTTATACATTTTCCGCCATTCCCATATCCTTTTTCAGGTGCAAAACAGGAAAGGGCCGACCGGCAGAATCCGTCGCATCGCACCCTACAACTACAAATCCCATGCGAAGATAAAAATCCACAGCTCCGGTATTCTGCTCGTTTACAGGGTCAAGCCGAAAACACGGTGCATGAATTTTGAGAAAGGTG
>NZ_BEWW01000188.1 GCF_002933955.1 Prevotella sp. MGM2 | reverse complement strand
ATATATTGGCTTGTGTCGCCGATGGTGCGCGAGGGTAGCACATCACATTTTGCTCCGTGAACGAGGCGTACAACACAGTTACCGCCGCCGGAGGTGAGGCATTGTACGATGCGTTCCTTACCTGTAATCGGGTTGAAGATATGCGCGACACCGTCAATCGGGAATGATGCAACCTCAACGCCTTTGTTCTTGAAAAACTCTTTGAAAGAAGTCACATTGAGCGCGATGTTGTCCATCCATTCCGAGTCGCAACCAACATAGCCTTTAATACCGAGTATTGAGTTCCACACATTACCGCTACTCTGTGTGTCGGCCATGCCTATGTTATCGGCTTGGTTGAGGAGTCCGTCATGCTGTCCTCGACCGACAATGCTCTGTTCATCACTATGACCATTCAATGCCCACCACAAGATTGAAGTTTCCTTGTGCTGCTCATAATCTTGGAGCTGATAGCCTTTACCTCTGAGCCGTGCAAGGTTTTGGAAATCTTTCATGCAGTAGTTGATTGTACCTGTAGGTAGCTCTATAGCGTTACCCTCATCATCATAAAGCCAGTTTGGATTTATAGTCGATGTGCCGGTGCCTCTGCGTGAACGGCCACTGCTGATACTTCGGGGTAGGCCGAGGCCGTCAATGGTAATCGGGTATGTACCGAACACCGAACCGTTCTCAATTTCCTCGTTGAGAGCTTTAGGAGATTTAATTTCTGTCCATTCCGGCTCAATGGCTTCAATACTTTCGCTATCCACCGTGTGAACCTCGCTCTCATCAAGGTCTTTGAATGTGGTAAAGTAGAACCACTTCGCGCCCTGCGGCACTTTTTCAAATATGTAACTGCCAATTGTGAAGTCGAAGTTGGTATTACTTACTGCCATTTGGAACACTCCGACAACATTGCCGTCTGCATCAGTGAATACACAGCCCATTGTCTGATTGTTCATGCCCGGCCAACGCACCTGCTTCATGCCCTCAACATCTACGCGGTATACATTGACATTTGAGCCTTGCCCAAGGAGGTCTGCCACATTCATGCCGACAGTGGTGTCTGCATCGACATACACACCTTGACTTTCTGAATACAAAAGGTCGTCGAGGCGGTGTATGTTTCTGACGTTAGCCGTTGATAGCGGCTCGTTGTCACAACTTGACCACACATAGTATTTGTC
>NZ_BEWW01000187.1 GCF_002933955.1 Prevotella sp. MGM2 | reverse complement strand
TCCGCTGTTACAAAGATACAACATTTTCGGCCCGAAAGCAAGAAGTGTTAAAAATGACGGGGCTCTTCTTGCCTACATACAAAAAGGAGGATTTTCCGCTTCATTTTTCAGAAAAACAGGTACAAAAAACTTCCACAACATTACGGAATGATATATTTTTGTGTAATTTTGCGACTGAAAGGACAAACGAGGTACCTCACACTGTACTTTTAATCTCCTTTCTTCTAAAACAGCCAAATTCAAGAACATCCGGACGCGACATACCGCCCTCGGTACGACACTAAACAAACTATACCATGAATTATTTATCTGCACTCTTAGCCGGCAGTGCGCTGGCTGTGCTCTGCGGAACAGCAGTATCCGCACCTGCGGGCGGCCATTCCAGCCCTACCCCATCCTTCACCGACACCCTGCCGAGCCACGTCAACAATGCCGAAAGCATGTACTTCCCTGCCGTATTCAATCAGGACGGCGGCTCATGCGGTTCGGCCTCGCGCATCGGCTACATGTTTACACATGAGATCAATGCCTTCCGCGGCGCCGACGCCTCGCTGCCCGAAAATGTCTATCCCACACACTTCACCTGGCTGCTCACCAACAGCAATTCAGGCAAAGAAGGAATGGCCATGGCCAACGGCGTGCCCAACTCCGTGGTGTATGGCGGCGCCACTTATTCGCGCCTCTTCGGCAACCAGGACTGCGCCAACCCTGACTTCGGGTGGATGCAGGGCTATGACAAGTGGTACTCGGCCATGTTCAACCGTATCTCACACAACTCCTTTGCCGAAAAAGGCGTAGACACTCAGGAAGGACGCGAATTTGTGAAACGATGGCTCTGGAACCACAACGGCGACAAAGACTTCAAGGTGGGCGGCATTGCGGGCATCGGCGTAGCCAGCGCCTGCAAACAGGGCACCATAGCCAACGACCCGGAAGGACACAACGCCGCTGCCGGCGTTGTGGGCATGAAGTACGTCACCCGATGGGGCGACGGGGTGGACCACGCCCTCACCATCGTCGGATATGATGACCGTATAGCCTTCGACCTCGACAGCAACAACGTCTACGGAGAATGGGACAAAGACGAACGCGGCGCATGGATCATCGTCAACTCCTGGGGAGCCGGATGGGCTAACAAGGGATTCATTTATTGTCCTTACAAATACGGATTTCCTGTACGCCGCAACGAAGGCGGCGCGTGGAAACCGGAATTCTACCATGTACGCAAAAATTACCGTCCCCTGCGAACGCTCAAAGTGCTCATGGAATATTCACGCCGTAGCGAACTGCGTCTGAGCATCGGTGCTTCGTCCGATCCCAACGCTACAGAACCGGATATCACCTTCGAGATGGAACACTTCAAATTTGCCGGCGACGGCACCGACCGCAAAGCTAACGACGGCAAGGAAGCTCCAACTCCCATGTTAGGCAAATGGGCCGACGGTGCAATGCACGGAGAACCGATGGAGTTCGGCTACGACCTCACCGACCTCTCACTTGGTTTCGACACACGCCGGCCCGTAAAATATTTTTTCATCATCGAATCGCGTCCGGAAGCCATCGGCACAGGACGGGTACACACCTGTTCCGTCATCGACTATGAGTTCGACCGCCAAGGCATTGAAATCCCAATGAATCCACGCAACGGCACAACCATTGAAAACAAAGGCGGAAAAACGATACTTACGACCGTTGTCGGCGGCGAGCCTTTCTTTGCTCCCGCAAACCTTCATCTCACAGCCTCCGGCACACTGGCATGGAACGCACCGCAGCGTTCGTGGCATCAGCTCAAAGGCTATGTGGTCTACTGCAACGGAGCAGCCTGCGACACCCTATCTCCCAACGTCCTTCAATACGCTCCCCAGCAACAGCAAGCAACCTATTCCGTTGCTGCAGCCTACCTCCATGCAGACAGTCTTCTGGCCTCAGCACGCACTGCCGGAGTGACACCCGGGAAAAGCACGGAAAATAAATGGCCCTCCGCACTCAACCTGCGTCATTCGGGCCTCATCATACCCGATGTATTCCGCAATCACTGCGAGGAAGCCACCATCGAATACTGGCTACGCCCCCGCTCATGGCGCAGTTGGAATCAGAGCGTCGGACCGGGATGGGGACGTTTTCTCATACATGCCAACGATGACGGGTCTGTTACCGCAGGTTGGGACACTGACAACCGCATCGACACACGCCCCGGCATTATCAAGACTGACGTATGGACGCATTTCGCCATTACCGTGGCCAAAGACACACTGCGTCTTTATGTCAACGGACAACAGGTAGACACGCTCATAAGCAAAGGGCGTAAAGGCATCGGCGGTTTCGGTAATCTGCCTTTCGGAAACAGTCATCAGGGCGCGCTGGACGGTGATCTGGCAGAGATACGCATTTGGAAAAAGGCCCGCACCGCGAAGGAATTGCAAGAGATGATGCACCATCGCTTCGAGGCCGCCGGCATTCCCGAAAGCATGCTCGCTTATTTTAAAGGCCACCTGGAAAAATCGGAGGGTAAGGAAAAATGGGCGGATGCCACCGGCGCCCACCATGCCCGCTTCGCCTCGTTCGGCCGCCGGACGGAAACGTTCGAGCCTCCGGTTTTCTCGCCTCTCAAAGCAGCTTCGGTCCGCATTGAAGCGCCGGCCGCAGCCCTGCATGCGGGACAATCGTTCCGCCTTAAGGCCCATGCTTCTCCCAGCATAGCCTCGTTACGATGGGATGCTCCCGAAGCCGGAATCCAAGGCCTCGCCTTGCAATCGCCGGAATTCATCTACGAGAAAGAAGGTGATTATCAGGTACGCCTT
>NZ_BEWW01000186.1 GCF_002933955.1 Prevotella sp. MGM2 | reverse complement strand
GCCTGCTGAAAACGACGCTTACCGTTTCTTTCCAGTTCCACCACACGCAAATGGATGGGGCGCACGCTTCCCGCTTTTTGGACGGGATTCAGAGAGCAATTGACAATTTGCAGTATAAGTAAGTTTGCTATAAATGATATACACAGGTTACGATTTTGCGGCTTATTTCAAAAATGACTATTTAGGGTAACTGATTTCGTAACAGATTGAGTAACTTTGCTCTCAATAATAGAAACAGCAATGGAAACAGACATAGAAACCAAATATTGCCAAACCTGCGGAATACCCTTAGATATTGACTACAATAATCTTGGGGTAAATACGAGTGCGGAATATTGCGACTATTGTTTGAAGCATGGTGTCAAGGGTTACGATTTTTCGATGGACTATCTGATTTACCTTTGGGGGCTTTTCCCCGAAGAGTATTATAAAGAAGTAGGTATATCCTATACTTCGCAGGAAATCAGAGAGGTAATGTCAAAACGGCTTCCCGAAATAAAACGGTGGAAACAAAAAATCAATACAGCCCACGTGTTATATGAGCTGATTGTAAGGGTACAAGAATACATTAACCGCCATTTGTTCGAGGAACTTAGTTTAGATGCCCTATCGCAAACGGCAGGTATTTCCAAATACCATTTCCGGCGTGTTTTCAAGGCTGTATGTGGTGAAAATGTCGGGCTTTACATTCAACGGTTAAGATTGGAATATATCGCTTTCAAGTTAATTTCAACCGATATAAGTGTTACAGAATTGTTATGCCACATAAACTACCAAAACAAACATACACTTTCAAGGGCATTCAAAAGTTATTTTAAGTGTACGATACCGGAATTTCGTAAACTACATTCCAATGCTAACCCCGCAGGAATGTATCCGGTGCAAATTGTTCCTTGCATTGAGAAAGTTCCGCCTGTTCGTATTGCCTGTTTGAAACTGGAATGGACGGAACATATAAACCATGATTTTACGGTATTATGGAAACAGATTCTACGCCTTTCTGAAAATTGCGGTTTACAGTCAAGTGGCTGTAAATTTATAAGCCTTACATTGGATTGTCCGCTAATTTCTTCAGAAGAACAAACCCGTTTCATGGTGGGTATAACCGTTACGGAATCATTTAACGTTCCCAATGGCTTTTCTGTTCATGAAATAGAAGCCGGAGAATATGCAGTGTTTCAATTCAAGGGGTTATATCACGAGTTGAACAGAGTATATCGTTACATATACCTTGATTGGTTGCCAACAAGTGGATATGCGCTACGGGAGCCTTACACATTTGAAACCTATCTCAATACTCCCGAAAAGACCCCTGTTTCGGAGTTGAGAACGGATATTTATATTCCTATTGTGCGAAAGAACAAATGAATGACTTAAATAAGGAAATTGAACAACAGCTAAGAAATGAAAATGCCGATTTTGTTCACTTCGTGGATATTTCCATGCTGGATATACGACAAAACCGGGGTTTTCCCTATGCCCTACTGATAGGAATTGCCATAAATCCACATTTTATCAAAACTGTACATGATAGTCCCGATTATGTGCATACCCTCAGCGATGAATATGCACAGGCAGAAAAACGGGTGGGAATGATTGCAGACAAACTGGCTGGGCGGCTTATCAGCAAAGGTTACAAAGCATTATCACAGTCCGACAATGCCTTGATAACCGAGAATACATTTGACTTCACAACAAAAACGTCCGTTTTACCACATAAGACCATTGCCGTACTTAGTGGTACTGGTTATATTGGCAAAAACAACCTGTTCATCACGGCTGAATATGGAGCGGCACAATGTCTTGGCTCTGTCCTAACAAATGCCCCTTTATCAATAATGGAACACGAAATCAAGTCGTCGCAATGCGGTAATTGTAATATATGCAGGGATGTATGCCCTCAAAAAGCGTTAAACGGGGTTGTATGGGACATGAATGTTTCAAGGGATGAGATAGTAAATGTTTATGACTGTGTTACGTGCTTGAAATGTTTGGTTTATTGCCCGAAAACAAAGGCATACATGAAACGACATATCACTATGAAGTAAGATGAAGGGGTATATAGGTAATATATTGCAGGAAATAGACATAGAGATTGACGAAATCGACCTCTACGGCTATGATATTATCGAAACCTCTCTTTCAATGGTACATAAGCTGCAAACGGTTCTTGATGATTTGAGAACTAAAATACAAACCTATATATTTCCAACCAAAGAGGACGAAATCTTATTTTTCAAGACACAGAAACCGGAAATACTCGGTCGGTTGCTATTCTTCTATAAGATATACAAGATTGAAACACAATGCCCTAACGGTAGCGATGAAGTGATTAGGAATTATATCAATCGGGAACTGGATAATCTGACCTATTTCTTCAATCGCAATTTGGACTTTTATCAATACTACCGTTCACACTCCACTGTGTATGATGAATATTATTTTGTTCGTGGAAAAGCAGATTTGCGGTTATGTACCGATAGTGCACAGTTTGACAAAGACCCTAATTTCTCAACCGGATATGACTATAAAGTGGCAAAGATTATCGCCAATGAAATGCTGCGCATTTATCTGAATAAGCGATTGGTGAAACTGGTAACGAATAATCAGATAGAAGATAATCTACAAAGATGCTTCAAATACCCGTTCCGCTTTACAGGCAAAAAGGCATATCTTATCGAATTGGGATATTCTCTTGTATCTTCGGGTGACATCAATAATGGCAACGTGGAGATAAAAGAAATAATGAATTTCCTTAGCACGATATTTCATATTGATTTAGGGGATTATTACGCTTCATACATAGCCATGAAAGAGAGAAAAGACCGGACGGCATATCTTCATCATCTGATAGAGAGCCTTGTTAAGCGGATGAATGAAGATGATATGAAATAAATTCCTGTATTCCAGTATGTAGAAGTACCATGTTTTCCCCAACATGGTACTTTCTTTTTATGGTGAAATCTACTTTGAAAAATGACATTTCGGAGAACTTTTACGCCAATATTCCCCTAAAAATAGCTTGAAAAAAAGTAATACCATGATAGATACAACCATGACTTTTAGGTTATTTCTTCTCCCGAACTTTGCAGCAAATCAATAAGTTAGCAATATGGAGATTATAACATTTGAGTCAAAAGCCTATAAGGAACTTGATAACAAGATTACCGCCATAGCAGACTACATTTTCAATCACTTGGACGAAAACAAGACTGATGAAGATGAAATTTGGGTGGATAGTTACGAAGTCTGCACGTTCCTGAAAATCAGTGACCGTACTTTACAACGCCTACGGGCGGCAGGAATGATTTCTTACTCCGACATCAAGGGGCATTACTTTTACAAGATTAAGGAAGTAAAGTGAATGTTGGAAGAACGCCTGATTAAGCGTGATAAGGAGTGTATAAATGAACTGATAACCAATCATCAGAAATATGTTAAGGAAAGAAGAAATTCTAAGCAGAACAAATAACGGTCTGCTTGTTTTCAAACATTACTTACCCGGGGACTGGCGTATTGGCAGGCACTTTCTTAATCCTCTTTATCAGGATAAGAAAGCATCCTGTAATATCTACTTCGACCGCCATAGCGGTATGTATAAAATGAAAGACTTCGGCAACGACAATTATAGCGGCGATTGTTTTTTCTTCGTGGGGCAGTTAAAGGGGCTGGACTGTAATTGGGCGGCTGACTTCGTGGAGATACTGGAAATCATAGACCGGGATTTGGGCTTGGGGCTGGCTTCCGGCACTCCGGTTTCCATGTCCCCGGCAACCGTCCGCCGGGCAGTGCCAGACAAAACCGAAGAAACACCCGAAAGGCACGTCAAGCCTTACCAGTTCCGGGAACAGAAGTTTCCGCTTGCCGAACTGGTGTACTGGCAACAGTACGGCATCACGCCCGAACTGCTGGAACATTACAAGGTCTGTTCGCTCCGGGAATACAACAGCGAAACGGCAGAGGGCAAACCGTACACCTACACTTCATCGGTAGCAGAACCCATGTACGGCTACAAAGGCAAACAATATATCAAGCTATACCGCCCGTTCTCCACGCCCCGCTTCCTCTATGGCGGCAGCTTCGGTGAAAACTACTGTTTCGGGTTGGAGCAACTGCCCGCCAAAGGTGACACGCTCTTTATCACGGGCGGCGAAAAAGATGTGCTTTCGCTGGTGGCACACGGTTTTAATGCTATCTGCTTCAATAGCGAAACGGTGACTATCCCGCCCACGCTGGTTTATCGGCTGACGTTCCGATTCAAACACATCATCCTGCTTTTCGATATGGATAAAACGGGCAAGGAAAGTTCACGCAAGCAGGAAAAGCTATTGGAAGAATTTGGCGTGAAACGTCTGTTGCTACCACTTCCGGGAACGAAAGAGGAAAAGGACATATCCGACTACTTCAAAGCCGGGAACACCCGTGAAGATTTTCTGAAACTGTTTATCGAATTTTTAGACAACCTGTATAGCGACACATTGATTATGCTAAAATCGTGCGAAATAGATTTCAACAACCCGCCCGCCAAAGCGCAAGAGATTATTTCGGCGGGTGACGTTCCGTTAGGAACACAAGGCAACCTGTTCGGCATCACCGGGGGCGAGGGAACGGGAAAGAGCAATTATGTAGCCGCAATCGTGGCGGGCTGCATCTGCCCCGCTGGTGCGGACATAGATACGCTGGGCATACAGATAACCGCCAACGGCAGGCACAAGGCGGTATTGCTTTATGATACCGAACAGTCGGAAGTGCAACTGTTCAAGAATGTAAGCAACCTGCTGGCACGTGCCAAACAGCCGGACAAACCCGATGAACTGAAAGCGTTTTGCCTGACGGGGATGTCACGCAAAGAACGCCTGAACGCCATTGTGCAGAGCATGGATAAATTCTACTACCAGTATGACGGCATCCAGTTGGTAGTCATTGACGGCATCGCCGACCTTGTTAAGAGTGCCAATGATGAAGCGGAAAGCGTGGCGGTGATAGATGAACTTTATCGGTTGGCGGGTATCTATAACACCTGTATTCTTTGTGTGCTGCACTTCGTTCCGAACGGCTTGAAGTTACGGGGACATTTGGGTAGCGAGTTGCAGCGCAAGGCGGCTACAATCCTTTCGATAGAGAAAGACGAAGAACCTGCCCAGTCAGTGGTAAAATCACTGAAAGTAAGGGATGGTAGCCCGCTGGACGTTCCTCTGATGCTCTTTGCATGGGACAAGAAAGCCGGGATGCACGTGTACAAGGGTGAGAAACCCCGTGAGGAAAAAGAGAAGCGCAAGGAAAGGGAACTGGTAGGTGTTGCCCGTGACATTTTCGGGCGACAGGCACATATCACCTATATAGACCTTTGCGAACAGTTACAGCAGGTTTTGGATGTTAAGGAGCGCACCGCAAAGAGTTATATCCGCTTTATGCGTGAACGGGAGATTATCATTAAAGACCCGGTGAACCAAAGCTATTTTATGATGGGTCTTATTTAATCCGGTAGCCTTATGTATATAGATAAAGAAAACTTCGTGGCTTGGATGGAGCGTATCATGGATAGGCTCGATATGCAGGACAAAAAGATAGACCGCCTGTTAAGCGGTCACAATTACCTGAACGGTGAAAAACTCCTTGACAATCAGGATTTGTGCTTTATGCTGAAAGTGAGTACCAAAACCTTGCAACGTTACCGGAAGAAAGGAATACTGCCTTACTTGACGTTAGACGGAAAATATTTCTATCGTGCAAGCGACATACACAAGTTAATCCGTGAACGCATGGATTAAGTGATAATCAATATCATATATTTTCTTCTTTAAATCCTGTCTTGTTATGATAATAAGGCAGGATTTCTATTATTTGCAAGGTTATTCCGGTGATTTTCGCTACTTTTGCAAAAGTAACATAAGAGAATAACGGCGGTTGAACAGTTTTGGCTGTAATATCGTCATTATAATAACATATTCGTTCGCCGAATATCTCAAAGTAGAAAACTGGCACTTTTCAAAATGAAACGAGATTTCAGCGCAATGTCTATGCTATGCTTTGTCATAGCGTGGGCTTGCCTGTCCCGTTTCAAAGGTATTGCCAGTACCTCTACTTTGGAGCAGTGTAAGTTCACGCTTCTTTTTTTGAGGTAGCAGCGGACAGTTTGAAAAAAGATTATCAACTGTTTAATACCTGATAGGATGAAACAAATTAAAGCGCATATCGCCGTATCTCTTGACGGACATACAGCCACCTTAGACAAGGAACTGGATTGGTTACCCGATGAAGTAAAAACTATCGTTGGCAAATACTATTTGGATGCTGATTGCCTGCTTATGGGGGCGAACACCTACAACTACATCTTTGAACACTGGGGCGGGTGGCCGCACAAAAGCAAACGGTCTTTTGTGGTGTCACACTACGACACCAACGTGACGCCGGACTGCGGCGTGGAGTTCCTGACCGAAGAACCGCTGCAAAGGGTCTATGAACTGAAACAGGAAACCGACATGCTGGTGGTGGGCGGCGGCAAGCTGCTTACTTCATTGATTAAAGCCGGGTTGCTGGACAGCCTGACAATATACACCGTCCCGGTCATGTTGGGCAAAGGCATCGGCTTTATCGGGGAAACATCGGGTCAAGCCGAAATTCCGGTGCATTTGGTAAAATTGGAGGGC
>NZ_BEWW01000185.1 GCF_002933955.1 Prevotella sp. MGM2 | reverse complement strand
TCATTACAGAATGCGTTTTCCCGGAAAACGCCAGTCAGACGAATAAAATCATCACATGCAAGGATTCTATGCTATCGTATTGTTGGTCTGCTCCAACATCTTCATGACTTTTGCCTGGTACGGCCACTTGAAATTGCAACAAACCGGCGTGAGCCGCAACTGGCCGCTCATGGCCGTCATTCTCTTTTCGTGGGGCATCGCCCTGTTTGAATACATCTGTCAGGTGCCGGCCAACCGGCTGGGGTATATTGACAACGGCGGACCTTTCTCGCTTATACAACTCAAGGTCATTCAGGAGGTGGTGTCGCTCATTGTCTTTACGGTCATCGTAACGTTGCTGTTTAAAGGAGAGGGATTCCATTGGAACCATGTGGCGGGGTTTGCCTGCCTTGTGGCCGCCGTCTATTTTGTATTCATGAAGTGAACCTTTCGGATAAGTCCGTTCGCCTTGATGGAGGCTTGAAAAACACAGTCAATAGTATAACAGCTGATGTCTGACAAAGAAAAAACAATGTCCAGTCCGTGTGACGGACGCGCTTTGGAAAAACGGTTGCGCCGGCGTTTTGCCGATGGCGTGCGCGAGTTCTCACTCATCGAACCGGGCGACCACTTGCTCTTGGGGCTATCGGGCGGCAAGGATTCTATGGCCTTGCTCGAATTGTTGGGCGATGCAAAGCGGCGGGCAGGCGGTCGATTTGAAGTGAGCGCCCTGCATGTGAGAATGGATAATGTGGACTATCAGTCCGATACTTCTTATCTGGAACGGCAAGCCGAGGTGTCGGGAGTCAGACTTTACGTAAAGACAGCATCTTTTGAGCCCGATCGCAACGAGCGGCGCTCGCCTTGCTTCCTCTGCTCGTGGACACGACGCAAGGTACTCTTTTCCACCGCACAGGAGTTGGGCTGTAATAAAATAGCCCTTGGGCATCATCAGGACGACATGTTGCTCACGGCACTGATGAATCTGACTTATTCCGGCTCCTTTTCAACCATGCCGGCCAGCCTGACGATGAGGAAGTTTCCGGTCTGTATCATACGGCCGCTTTGCAAAGTCCATGAGGAAGACCTTCGTGAATGGGCGGAATATCGAGGGTTTCGGCCGCTAGTGAAGGCTTGTCCTTTTGAAAAGGCTTCAAACCGAACGGCTGTACGCCAATTGTTTGACGCCATGGAGGCGCTCAATCCTGAAGCCAGGTACAGCCTGTGGCATGCGTTGGTAAAGGAAAACAAGATAGTAGAGCGGCCGGCCGAAGAATGAACCGCTGTGCCGGAATACGGAGAGGCTTGCCCCTCACACATGAATTATACCTGGAAAACGACTTAGAAGACAGACAATGATCTCAAATCAGGAAATAGATTACGCACGGCGTATCATTGAAAAGACCGATGCCCATCTTTTTCTTACCGGAAAAGCAGGCACGGGCAAGACCACATTCCTGCGCCGGCTGAAGGAAATCCAGCCTAAACGGATGGTGGTACTTGCTCCCACGGGCATCGCTGCAATCAACGCCGGCGGCGTAACCATCCACTCCTTCTTTCAATTGCCGTTTGCTCCTTATATTCCCGGTGCCAATTACAGCAAAGAACAGTTCAGAATGGGAGCAAACAAACTTAAGCTTATCCGCTCGCTCGAATTGCTGGTCATTGACGAAATATCAATGGTGCGCGCCGATCTGCTCGACAATATTGATGAGGCATTGCGCCGGCATCGGGGCAACGCCGCGCCTTTTGGCGGCGTTCAGTTGCTCATGATCGGCGACTTGCAGCAACTGGCGCCCGTAGTCACTGATGAAGAGCAATTATTGTTGAAACCTTATTACGACACCTGTTTTTTCTTCAGCAGTCATGTGCTCCGAAAGACAAACTATCTGACCGTTGAATTGCAACATGTATATCGCCAGAGTGACGAAAAATTCATAGACTTGCTTAATAAAGTACGGCAAGGACGCATTGATGATGATGTGCTGGCCCGTCTCAATGCCCGATGCCTTCCCGGCTTCATCCCGCAGGACAATGAGGGATATATTCACCTTGTTACGCATAACCGCCAGGCGGGACAAATAAACCGGCAAAAGCTTGAAGCGCTACCGGGAGAGACCTTTTCCTTTCAGGCTTCTACGGAAGGGAACTTTCCTGAATCATCTTATCCCACCGATGCTACGCTCGAGCTCAAACAAGGCGCCCAGGTCATGTTTGTAAAGAACGATCAGGCAGGGCGCTACTACAACGGTATGATTGGTGAGGTTACAGACATCGGAACGAAAGGCTTCTGCGTACGTCCGGTAGACGAAAAAGGCGGGAACATCTCCCTTGAACCGGAGGAATGGACCAATGCACGCTATGTTCTTAACGAAAAAACAGGAGAAGTAGAGGAACGCATCGACGGCGTGTTCCGACAATTCCCCATCAAGCTGGCATGGGCCATCACTATCCATAAAAGTCAGGGACTTACTTTTGAACACGCCGTCATAGACGCCCATCAAGCCTTTGCTCACGGCCAGACTTATGTGGCGTTAAGCCGTCTGAAAAAGCTCGATGGACTGATACTTTCTTCACCTATTCCTCCTTCAGCCATCATTACAGATCTTTCTGTCAACCAATACATGCGCGACATTGTAGGACGGGGAATTGATGAAAACCGCCTTAACCGGTTGTGTGCCGCATTTGTGTTGAATACACTCACTTCATTGTTCGATTTCCGTCCGCTCAAGCAGTCTTGTGACCGCCTCATGCGGGTTCTTCTGGAATTTTTCTCCCGACTTTATCCCGATACCATAGCATCGTGGCAACAGGTCAGGACAGAGTTTGACGGACAGGTGAGCGATGTAGCCCAGCGGTTCAGGCCGCAATTGGAACGTCTTGTGGCCGATAACGCCGAGGTGGAGGAAAATGAAAAGTTGCAGGAGCGTTTACGCAAAGGAGCGGCTTATTTTGAGGAGGTTCTCCGTCCCATACAAGTACTTTCGGAAAACCTCAAGCTCCCCACCGATAGTTCCATTGCCCGTAAACGCCTGAAAACGGCGGCCGAAGAATTTTGTGAACTCCTCTTTATGCAAATAACCTTATTGCAATACGTGGCCGAGCATGGCTTTTCCTTGGCGGACTACCAACGGGCCAAGGCGCAGGCTTATATCAGCAAGCCGTCAGGCAGGAAGAAAGGTGAGGGCGGCAAAGCGGCCATACGCGAGCGTGAACGGATAGTCGTTCCTTCAGAGATGGAACAGCCTCGGCTTTACCGAAGTCTCGTAGACTGGCGTTACGAAAAGGCGAAAGAGGAGAAAAAACCAGCCTATGTCATTCTGCAGCAAAAGGCATTGCAGGGAGTGGCTAACCTTATGCCGGATACGCCGGAGAAACTCGCCCTCATCCCTTATATCGGCAAGAAAACCGTAGAGATGTATAGTGGGGAAATACTCGACATCGTTTCCCGCTACCTTAAGGAGAACGCGCTTCAGAGTCCGGCTATGCGTACAGAGAAAGTCGCCGTGGTTCCCGCTGCCGAGCGCGAGAAAACGGCTGACAAAAGCCTGCTGATGTTTGAACAGGGACTTTCCATAGACGAAATAGCCAGTGAACGCCATCTTACGACCGCCACGGTTTTCTCACATCTGGCCAAACACGTCATAGAGGGCCGTCTGGAAATGTCGCGCCTCGTGGCTCCTGAAAAGGAGGGCCGCATCAAATCCGCTCTGTACGATATGGCCAGGCGTTTTCCGCAGGCCACGCTCGGTGAAAAGCGTCAGGCCGCGGGCGAGGACGTATCCTTTGGTGAAGTCAAGCTCGTAGAAACGTTACTGTCCCAACCATCTTCTGAGACGGAACAGATTTAAAAACATTTTCCTGTCTTAATGAAAAAAGTCCCGCACACCATCTTTTCCCCGACCCTGTTCGCCTCATGGGAGAAACTCCGGAGAAGATGGTGTGCCGTATTGCTATTGCTGCCTCACCTTCTTGTTTCCGCACAGACTTACACAGCCGGTCGCGAAGAATATCTGACGTGGGAGGATTTCGTAGAAAATTATTGTGAGAGGGAAACCGGCGATGTTTCCGATGACGGGAAAAACGACGGATACCTGCAACAGTTGCAAGAGCTGCATGCCCGGCCTTATAACATCAACACGGTCTCGCGGGAAGCCCTTCTCGGCATACCTTTTCTTTCGGAAGAACAAGCAGATTCCATATTGTCCTATCGCCGGCAAAAGCGGTTTTTCCGCACTTTGGGCGAGCTACAGTTCGTCAGTCCGTTGACGCGTGAAGAGCGACAGTGGCTTTCGCTTTTCATCTACGCCGGAGACACTTTAAGCGTGCCTCAGTCATTCGGCCGGCGTATCTTCGGCGGCCGTCACGACCTGACGGCGGATCTGCTCATACCCTGTTACCGCCGTGAAGGCAATCAGCCCCACTCGCGTGAGGAACTGGAAAAATACCCCAACCGCCAGTATCTGGGCAATGGCCTGGCCCACACCCTGCGCTACCGTTACCGCAGCAGGGAAGGAGATGTGGCATACGGCCTGACGATGCAGAAAGACGCCGGCGAGCCCTTCGGCCGTTATGGTAACCTGCCCTATGACTATACCTCAGGTTATTTCCATTTGGCACCGTTCCAAAAGCGCTGGGCACTGTGGCTGGGAGATTATGAGATAAACGTGGCGCAAGGTCTGCTGGTCGGAAGCCGGCGTTTTGGCTACCGGCAGATTTTGTCCGCCGCAGTCATGCGCCCGCCGGCCGTTGTCAGGCCGCATACCTCCACCGACGAAGCTTTCTTCCTGCGCGGGGCGGCCATGCGCTGGTGCTTAAACGGTTGGCAGGTGGTGGCATTCGCCTCCTGGCGGCGCATCGACGGCACCCTCCGGGGCGACACGCTCACAGCTCTCAAAACCGATGGGTTGCACCGCACCGAAGGCGAGATGGAACGGCGCCGGGTGGCGGGACTGCTGACCTTGGGCGCACAGGCCAGCTACGTGAGGCCGAACTGGCATACCGGAGCCACAGTCCTTTACAGCCGCTACGGCAAAACCCTTTATCCCCCGTTGAGGCCGGACAACCGCCATGTGCTGCGCGGCCGCTCAGCCGCGGGAGTGAGCCTGCACTATGCCTGGCGGCTTTCGCCGCAGGTGGAGGCGACCGGCGAAGTGGCCGCCGACCGTTATGGCCACCTTTCCTTGCTGCATGTGGTGCGTTTCGTGCCTAGTCACGCCGTCAATCTGACGCTACAGGGGCGCCATCTGTCGCCGCGCTATGTGGCGCCGCACGCCGGAGCTGACGTACAGAATTCGCGGATGCAGAATGAGACCGGTCTTTACGGCCAATTTTCCTGGCAAATGACACCGCGCCTGAACGTCACAGCCCACGCCGACCTCTTTCGCTTCAAGCATCCCGTTTTCCGCGCCTCACTCC
>NZ_BEWW01000184.1 GCF_002933955.1 Prevotella sp. MGM2 | reverse complement strand
TTGGATTTTTAACATGAATACTTGGAATTTTAATTGCAATACGGGGATTTTCAAGAAACAATATGGCAAAAAACGACTTGAAACCACCTGAAAAACACGAAAAAAGCGGGACTTCTCCGTAGAAAGTCCCGCTTTGCTATTACAAAGATAATACATTTCCCGACTGAAAGCAAATTATGTTAAAATGCTCACGAGGGAAAAAATTCCTAGAAAAAACTTTTATAAAATTTGGTCTTTTCAAAAAAAACATCTACTTTTGCACTCGCAAACGGGCAGATAATCTGCTACGCGAGCCGATGGCGAGATAGCTCAGCTGGTTAGAGCGTCGGATTCATAATCCGAAGGTCAAGGGTTCAAGTCCCTTTCTCGCTACAATATATAAAAATCAAAGCGTCCGACTGAAAATATTTCAATCGGACGCTTTTTTATATTGTTCTCCCATCCCGCAATTGTGAGCAATGATACTGCACGGACCATTATGTGAGCTGTCGCAGACCAACACTCCCCTTTATGGGGTCAAGCCGAAATTCCGGTGCATTTGTTAAAATTCGAGAGCTGAAATGTTA
>NZ_BEWW01000183.1 GCF_002933955.1 Prevotella sp. MGM2 | reverse complement strand
TTGCTTTCCTCCGTAAAATGTTGTATCTTTGTAACAGCGGAGCGGGACATTCATGTAGGAAGTCCCGCTTTTTCTGTGTTTTTCAGGTCTTTTTGAACAGATTTTTACCGTATTTTTTCGAAAATTCCCCGTATTCCAATTCAAATTTCAAGTATTCGTGTTAAAAATCCGATAAGGACTTTTCTGTTTTCATGACATTGAATCTATTTTTTTACACTTGGAAATGTAATTGAAGGTTAAAAACGTTAAATCGCAGGTATTCCGGTTATTGCTCAAAAAAGATTGATTTGTGCCGGAATGGGAGTCGTGTTGAGGGGAATATATGGTGTTGCTTCGAGGGGAAGTGGCAGTGATTGTATATTATATTGGAATGGAATGCCACTCTTGTAGCGGTGGCTGCTGGAAGCGGAAATTTGTAGATCGTAGGGTGGTTATGGTGGCCTGATGGAAGATGAAATAAAAAACAGTAAAAATAAATATTGAAAAATTTGGAAGTTCTAAATAATGTTTGTATCTTTGCACCCGTTAATCAGAAACGGTGTTTTGGTTAACATTTAAAGTTTGGGGTATGGTGTAATTGGCAACACTACAGATTCTGGTCCTGTCTTTCCTGGTTCGAGTCCGGGTACCCCAACGAAAATGCGGTAACAAACTTAATTACAAGTTGTTGCCGCTGTTTTTTGTTGATAATAATTAAATGGAGATGAGTGGATGCTTTATGCCTTTGGGGGATTTATTAAGAGGAATATTTGAAAATCAATAGGATATGAATATGATAGAGCCAGCCGTAAAGGCTGATTTTGAAGAAGTGTTGGAAGTATGGGAGGCTTCGGTACGTGGCTCTCATGGCTTTTTAAAGGAAAGCGACATACTGTTTTATCGTAAAAAGATACGTGAGGAGTATTTGGCGGCTGTCGATTTATATGTCGTGCGGCGTGGCGGAAGAATTGTGGCCTTCATTGGGTTAAGTTGTGACATGATTGAAATGCTTTTTGTACATCCCGATGCTCAGAGGAGCGGTTTGGGAACTTTTCTGGGGTCAAGCCGAAATTCCGGTGCATTTGTTAAAATTCGAGAGCTGAAATGTTA
>NZ_BEWW01000182.1 GCF_002933955.1 Prevotella sp. MGM2 | reverse complement strand
TTGCAACCTATATTTTAACACTTTGGATTGTAATCGAAAGTTAAATATGTTAAAGTTGAGAACCGGTAAGAATGACAGATTTAAAATGGCGCACCGGAGAGGTTTGAGAAAAATGTTGTATCTTTGCGCCCATGTTCCGTTGCCGTGGCGTGCGGAACCGAGTGCTTGACGAACCTCGTTAAAAACAAGAAATATATGTCTCGAAAAATTACCGTGAGCCTCCCTTTCATGATGCTCGGAGTGCTCTTCTGCGTCTGCTTGATAGCAGCCAATTTGCTCGAAACGAAGCAAGTTACCTTGGGACCGTTGGAACTGACGGCCGGTCTGATTGTTTTCCCGGTTTCGTATATCATCAACGATTGTCTCGTTGAGGTATGGGGGTACAGGCGTGCCCGACTGGTCATCTGGCTGGGATTTCTGATGAATTTTCTTTTTGTCATTTTCGGTTTGGCTGCCGATGCCTTGCCCGCCGCTCCTTATTGGAAAGGCGATGAGGGCTTTCATGCCATTTTCGGTTTGGCACCGCGCATTGCTGGCGCCTCTTTTCTGGCTTTTCTTGTCGGATCGTTGCTCAATGCCTATGTGATGAGCCGTATGAAGCTCCTGCAGGGGGGGCGCCATTTTTCGTTGCGCGCCATTGTCTCTACTGTTGTGGGAGAAACGGCCGACTCGCTTGTGTTCTTTCCCTTGGCATTGGGAGGAGTGGTGCCCTGGAACGTGCTGCCGGCCATCATGCTCACGCAGGTGATGCTCAAGACGATTTATGAAATCGTGGCTTTGCCGGTGACCGTACATGTGGTGCGCCGCCTCAAACGCCTTGAGGGGGCCGATGCTTACGATGAACACATATCTTATAATATCTGGAAAATTTTTGATTTATGACACCTTATGATAA
>NZ_BEWW01000181.1 GCF_002933955.1 Prevotella sp. MGM2 | reverse complement strand
AAATTTAACACTTTTCTCAAAATTCATGCACCGTGTTTTCGGCTTGACCCGTTTTCTGATTGTTTGGGGATGTAAGGTCAATCCTGTCCGTTCATACAGAGCGGCATATTTTTTTAAGAAATAATCCGCAAAAAGAACGATATCTTCCTTACGATGCCGTAAGGGAGGAATTTCTATCTGTATGGTGTTAATGCGATAAAACAGGTCTTCGCGAAAATGCGACTGCTTCACCATTTCATGCAAATTACGGTTGGTAGCGGCAATAAGCCGTATGTCAATCGGAATTCTTCTGTTGCTCCCGAGGCGGGTGATTTCCCTGTTCTGTAAAACAACCAATAACTTCGCCTGCAATCCCAACGACAGATTTCCTATTTCATCCAGAAAAAGCGTACTTCCATTTGCCGCTTCAAATTTTCCCATTCTGCTCTCGTAGGCATTGGTAAATGCTCCCTTCTCATGACCAAACAGCTCGCTCTCGAATAAAGACTCACTGACGGCTCCCATATCCACATTAAACATCTCATGCCGGCTGCGGAATGACAGGCGATGAATTTCGCGGGCCAACATTTCCTTACCTGTACCGTTTTCACCACATATCAAGATGTTCGCATCTGTTTTCGCCACTTTGGTCACCAGCTTTATTATTTTCATCATAGCCGGAGAACGGCCGATAATCATAGCCGGTTCATCAGGACCTTTGACAGTTCTGGCGGGTGATTTGTGTTTTGTTTCCTGTAGCGTGGTCCGTATTTTCTTTATCAGGCTCTCATTATTCCAAGGCTTCAATACAAAATCTGCCGCTCCGCTTTTTAATGATTTCACGGCGAGGTCGACATTTCCATAGGCTGTCAGCATGATAACGGGCAGTTCCGGTTTGACCTCATGTATGCGTTGAAGCCAGAACAAGCCTTCATTACCGGTATTGAAGCCAACAGAGAAATTCATATCCAAAATGACCAAATCAATGGCGTGCCTGTCTAAAACAGGCAATATCCTGTCAGGTTCGGACACTGTTCTTATCTTTTCGAATTCCCTCTCCAAAAGCAGTTCCAGAGAAGTCAATACACTTTTATTGTCATCGACAATCAGGATAGTACCGTGTTGCATAATACCTTTTTTGAGGAGTAAAGGTATCGGTTTTAAGGATGCCCCGCAAAAAAGCGTCTAATTATTTGACACATTTGGGAATTTATTATGGTTTAAAAAGAATTGCGTTGGAATTTTTTGAGAAGTTTTTTATTAAAAAAGACTTGAAAACAGAATGTCTTCTTGCGGATAAGTATCACGGATTCCGCTGCCGCGGAACTTTCCGGCTTTCATGAAACACAGCAATGCACATACATGACCCATTTGAAAACAATGTCAAAGAAATGGACGTTCCAGTGTCAAAAAAGTAGACACTATAATCCGTATAATTTTCGTAGCTGTTTTATTATTAAGCATTTACAATATTGGCACACGATTTGTAACATACAAAACCGATATGAATGCCAAAATACCGACCGGACAGTCCCTATTGATTCTTTTATCAATCTTTTGTTCCATAATCACACCTGAAATGAGCAAGGCTCAATCAGGATGGACGGAAGATGAATGCATGAGGTATGCCATCAGACATAATCTTCGGATACGGAACAAACAATTGGATACAAAAATAACTCAAACGGATATAGTCACTGCTTATGGGAACTTTCTGCCTTCAATCAACGCCGCCAGTGCATCAGGCGTGCGGTTTGGGCGTTCCATAGATCCGCGAACAAACCAATACACTTCCGAATCTTTTTGGACAAGTACAATTGACCTGAGAATTTCCCTTCCGGTATTCGAAGGGCTTTCACGTATTCATAAATTACAGTTTCATAAATTGAATAAACGAATCAACGTACTTTCCAGTAAAATGGAGGAAAATAACCTGGCTTTTGAAGTTCTTGAAGCATTCTATCACCATTGCTTCGACAGAGAAATGCACCAACTTGCCATTGAACAACGGAAACTTAGTGAACACTACTATGAGCGGATGATTGCGTACGTTGACTTAGGAATGCGTTCCCCTGCTGATTTGCAGGAGGTGAAAGCACAGTTACAATCGGATATTTATCAGGAG
>NZ_BEWW01000180.1 GCF_002933955.1 Prevotella sp. MGM2 | reverse complement strand
GAACCGGGTAACGGTGAGTGATAACGGAAAAATCACGGTGGAATGAAGACGACGGCGAGAGAGGGGCAATGCCTCGTTGACATAGCGTTGGCGGCGACAGGCTCGGTGGAGGGCGTGTGGGCGTTGGCTCTGCGCAACGGAATGAGCGTAACAGGGGAACTCGGCCACGGCACGGAAATAGCGTGGGAGGCCGGGGACGTGACGGACGCGAGGGTTGCGGAAAAGTACGCCGCCGAGGGTATATGCCCGGCGACGGCAGTAAGCGAAAAGACGCTTGCCGGGCTGCTCGACCGACCTGTTATAATACAAGTCCCGGACTACATGACAATCAAGGCCGACCCTGTGAAGAAACAGCAGACAAGGGCTGCGGTGTTCACAGGCGCATTCACGGCGGCATTCTCGTAAGGCGCGAAAGGAGAGAAAACAGACGCATTACAAACAACATCATCATAAACAGACAATATGAAACAGGACTGGAAGCCCGACGAACTGCGGGCAACGTCGGCAGAGATCCGCGAGGCGGTGATGCCGAAATCAATCACGCCGGAGATGGTAGGCGGGACACTCGCAGGTCTCACCGAAGCCGTGGCCGAGGTGGTGGAGACCCTCGGCGAGATACCGAGGGAACATGTGCGTGTAGAGGTTACGGCTTGCGACGGCCAAAGCAAAGTCAGTGCCGAAGGAGCGACAGTGCGGCTTGACGTGTTTGCCGTCGGCGGCTTCCCCTGCACGGCAATGCCACGACAGGAACTCACGGCAGATGCGGACGGCGTGGTGGAGTTTGACGTGCCGCACGGCTTCAAATATGCGGTCTCGTCCCATATAGACGGCCTCGGCGCATCGTTCCAACTGGTGTTTGACGCTGTGGCGGAGCAACGCGACGTGAGACTGTGGAACTTCCCTGTGGGGGTATGGGCACTCGGCCATACCGATCTCGCCCATTATAGCGATGACGGTTGGGAGGATGAATACTACACAGCGATACCATTCGTTACTCCTATGAGAATGGAGGAGGTGCCGGAAGAAATATATCTTTGGGCGCAAGACTCCGAAAAATATCCTCAAAGCGAGGGATGGTGGTATAT
>NZ_BEWW01000179.1 GCF_002933955.1 Prevotella sp. MGM2 | reverse complement strand
AATTAAAAATGCAAGTATTCGTGTTAAAATTTCGATACGGACTTTTTGAACTCTAAGTATTGGAGTTCAAAAAGCGAAAGGCTGGAATGTAACGGAAAGTTAAATATGTTAAATCTTGAAGGGGAACAGAGTGGCGTTTTTTCTTTTGTTGATTTCATATTTGCTTGTTGCGCCAATTCCCCCGTCGCATGTATTGCCATGTGAAGAGGAATGCAAAAACAGCATAGATATGTTCGCTCAGCCAGCATACATAAAGAGGTGCTTTAAGATGGAATATAACGACAACTACAAAGACGGTGTAGATGGCCAGTGCTGCCAGTTCGAAAGCAAGAGCAGTACGCGTGTTGCCTGTGCCCGAAACGGCATGGAAATAAATTTGTCCCGGAATTGTAATGAGATAGGACGACACTAGAACATAGAGCGGTGCGCGGCCGGCGTCAATAAGCGCTGTTTCGTTGGTGAAAATACCCAGTACCGTTTCAGGAAACAGGAGTTCGAAGAGTAAAAGTGGCGTGAGAATGACGTAGCCCATGAAGACAGTACGGCGCAGCATGCCTGGAACTGCCTCCACTTCGCGCTGCCCCATCAGGTTGCTCACCAACGTGCTGGCCGTTGAAGCCAGCGCTATGACAGTCATGAAACTGAAGGAGGAAATGTTGCGGATGATGTTCGTTACTGCCAGATCACGCTCGCCAAGATGTTCTACAGACAGGAAAAACAGAAACCACGTGGCCAGAGAAAGAAAGTTCTGTAACATAGTCCATAAACTCATACCCAGGATGTTTCCTAACAGGTTCAGACGGAAGTGTGGCAGCTGGTGAAGGCCATATTTGCGATAGTCTATGCGCAGGCGTGTGTAAATGATGAAGAATAACAATGATACGCCTTCGGCCAAAGTAGATCCCATGGCAGCTCCGGCTATGCCAAAGGCCGGCAGACCGAGTTTGCCGAAAATCAGCACATAATTGAAAATGACGTTACACAAAACCATGGTCATGGAGTTGAGCGTCAGTGTACGGGTATTGGTAGTGCCTACATAAAAAGCTCTGAACATGACCGTTACAAAGGCAAAGAAAAATCCCGGTACGCGCCAGTGAAGATAATCGTTGGCGGCTGTTGCCACTGCCGGTGAGGCGATGATGGCGTTGAGGATCATCGGTGCGAACAGGCGGGCCAGTATGAAGAGAACCGTTGCCGTTATCAACAGGAAAGCTACGCTGTGATAGAATATGTTTCCAATGCTCAGATAGTTGCCTTCGCCGTTACGGCGTCCTATCAGTATTTGTGCCCCAATGCTGAAGCCCAGTCCCAACATGAAGACGGCAATGTAGAAAATACCTCCCAAGGCGGACGCTCCCAGTTCTATTTCGCCTACGCGGCCCAGAAAGGCAGCGTCCGTCATGCCTACGAGTTGTTCCATCAGCATGCTGATGAGGATAGGATAGGCAATGCGCCAAATCTGGCTGTAAGAGTAAGTTTTCATGAAAAAATCTAATCGTTTGGCAATAAACTGTGTGTTGCAGGATGGCTCATCAGCGCATTTCGCGCAGCCATATATCTCCCTTGTTGTCCATGTAGGGTTCGGCCGTTATCGTAACAGCGGGAGCGGCAGCGTCGGCCGGTGTCCCCCGGTCGCGGAACAGTTGTCCGGTGAGCAGGATGTGTCCCCAGCGGTTAAAGTCCTCCCCCGGTTTTGGCAGGGTGTTGGCGGACAAATAACAGTCGTCGTGTTCTTCGCGCACCACGTAGAGCAGTGGTCCGCGCTGTATGGCCACTTTGCCGCGTTGGGCTTTTCCGTCAGCCATCTTGCGCACTAAAAAAGGTTGCATAGGCAAGTCGAAGAACACTTCGTCGCCGCTGTTCCATTTACGGTCGATGACAAGATAGCCGTTCTCGATGACTGTAGTGAGGAGTTCGCGGCCGTTGACGTGAAATACGGGAAGTTTGTCCGCTGCACCGGGGAAAATAGCAAAACGGTCGGCTGGAGTTATTTTTCCCATGGCCCATTCCGGCAGGCGCAGACGCAGTTTGAGCGGTAAGGCATTGCCGCGAAAACCCGACAGACGTACCTTGATGCGTCCTTCGTGAGGCATGGCGGTGAGTATGTCCAGCATTACATCGAACTGTTTTGTGCGGACGTGTGCCGTACTGTTCAGATAGAGATTTATGTATATTCCTTCTTCATCGGTAGCCAGTATCTTTCCGGTGGCGTTGATAAGCGCCTGTGCTGCCACGTGTTTCTCCATGGTCATTTCGCCCGGAAGGGCCACTTCTCTGAGCAGCTGGTTGAACAGACTGCGTTCCATCACATCGGCCAGACGGCTGTCGGCGGTGAGCCGGAGCAAGTCTGCGGCGAGTCCCGTCATGTTGGCGGTGGCTACGGTTTGCGGCAGGTTTTCTTCTCCAAGGCCGCCGGCCAAATTGATTTGAGGGAGATATTCTGTTTGCCATTTTTTTATTTTCCGGACAAAGTCTTTCTTGTTGCCCGGTTCTCCCAGCGGTTGTTCCGTGAGTGAGGCATCGAGCTTAAGGGCGGTTCCTCGCAAATCACTGATATCTTCTCCCCATATCACTACGCTATCGGCGGGTACATAGGTCAAAGGTTCTTTCAGTAGCTTTTGTGCCTGAAGGGCTGCTGCTATCGTCAGGGCTGTTATGAATAAAATGAGTCTGTTCATGAAGGTTATTGATGATAATGAAAGTAGGATGAATGTGCGGGCTTCAGCGTCAGGCTGTTCTTAAATCGTGCCGCACCACAGTTCTCCAAGAGTCGGGAGTACGGCGCGATTCCAGAATCTTACGCAGTGTCATACGCTTAACTGTTGCCGGAATTTTCCCGCTTTGTATAATGGGGTATGTCGTGTCGGGATTCTTCACAAAGCATACCGATAATGCCCAGGCTACCCCCATTTCTGCGTAATAGCCGCTGGGGCGTATGGATGTGAGTACGTCAAGTACTTGTCTGAAGTATTCCGGTATCAGAAAATGGTCCATTAGCATGACTGCGGCAAAACGTTGTTCATAGACGGCCGATGAGCGGGCATAATGCAGAAGAAAATCAAAAACTTCCTCGCGATGGCGTCGCACGGCAACGTAGGTGGAACAGCAGCAGTCGCATATTGTCCAATTGTCGATGAGAGGGACCAGCATTTCTCGCAGGACGGGCAGAAGCTCATCCGCTTTTAGCGGCCGGTATCCAGGTATGAGGCCCGCTAGCATCCGTTCTTCGTATGTTTGGCTTCGGCTGAGTTCGGTACAAACTTCTCGCCAGTCTTCCTGACGTGCTATTTTTTTAGCCATGTTGCGTAACACTGGTATGCGGACGCCCAGCATCGGATATTTTAAATCGGGGATAAGACTTGAAGCAAATTTTATAAGCCGTACATCTGCTTCGGCAGACAAGGCTTTCTTGAACGCGGGAATATCAGTCATGATTAATGAGTGTTGGATGAAGGTGGCAGCTGTATGGAAACAATAACCTAAGGTGGTGTTGAAATGAAATGTCGTATTTCATTCAGTATGGAAAACCGGCGGGTAATATTTTATGGAATATCATTCCGTCAGTAAATCCTTTAATCTAGGCAAAATTACTATAAAAACTTTGGAAAAGGCTAATAAGAAGGGACTAAAGTATTCGTAATATTTGTTGATAAGGCGTTTGTGAGGCAAAATGAATGAGGATAGACGAATAGACCGAGGAATGCAAAGGAAAGCGGAATTATGAAGTACTATGTCTGCAAAATCATTACCCTCAGGAATGTGATTCCTGATATGTGGTACAGGCATTACCATATCGAAACGCTTGTAATAAAATCTGTAATCGGGGTACTTCCATCCGTAAGACTGGTACCGTGCCGCGTGACAGAACTATCTAAATTTGCACCAATGAATAAAAAGATGAATAATATAATAGAAAGAATGCGGAGGGAAAAGCGGATTTTGGAAACGGATTCTGACTTTCCTCATCTGTGCGAAGAGGTCGAAAATACGCGGCGGCTCATTGGCGAGTTGAACATGGGTTACCATACACCTGATAAAGTGCGGGTACTGCTTGAACGCATCTGGGGACAAACGTTGGATGCTTCCGTGCGTATGTTCCCGCCGTTCTATACGGCCTTCGGGAAAATGACCTGTGTGGGAAAAAATGTGTTTATCAACTTCGGTTGCACGTTTCTCGATCAAGGAGGCATCACGCTCGAAGACGGCGTATTCATCGGACCGGGAGTCAAAATTCTCACGGAAGGTCATCCGGAACAGCCCGAAATCCGCCATAAGTTGCAGACTGATCTGGTCGTTATCCGCCGTAAGGCATGGATTGGTGCAGGTGCGATCATTCTGCCGGGAGTGACGGTTGGCGAGAACGCCATCATCGCGGCCGGAGCTGTTGTGACGAAAGATGTACCTGCCAATACTATTGTTGCAGGAGTACCTGCTAAAATATTAAGGAATATAAACGTTACGAATTATGAATAGAAAATTAACCGTACTCTTTGTGATAGGTGCTATGATTATCACAGAAACAGCTGGCAAAAGAATAAATGATTTGAATGACGGAATAAATATGGAAAATTTGACTTTAACTGCCGAATGGGATAAGACATTTCCCAAAAGCGACAAAGTAATCCACAATAAAGTAACATTCACAAATCGTTATGGTATAACGCTGGCGGCTGATATGTATGTACCGAAAAATGCTGCCGGCAAATTGCCAGCCATCGCTGTCAGCGGTCCGTTTGGGGCCGTAAAGGAGCAGTCATCGGGACTGTATGCTCAGACGCTCGCTGATCGAGGATTCCTAACTATCGCTTTCGATCCCTCATATACCGGAGAGAGCGGCGGACAGCCGCGCAGTGTGGCTTCGCCGGATATCAATACCGAAGACTTTTCAGCGGCGGTGGATTACCTTGCAACACATCCTGACGTGGACGCCGAGTGTATTGGCATTGTCGGTATCTGTGGTTGGGGCGGATTTGCTATCAATGCAGCTGCCAACGATACACGTATTAAGGCTACTGTGGCTTCTACTATGTATGATATTAGTCGCTGTACATCAAACGGTTATTTTGATACGGCTGACAATGATGAGGCACGCTATAAAATGCGTCAGGAGTTCAATGCACACCGAACAGAAGATTATCGTAACGGTACTTATTCCCGTACCATTATGAATCCGGAACCAGCCAAGGACGCGCCGCAGTTTATGAAAGATTATTATGACTATTATAAAACTAGACGAGGCTATCATCCCCGTTCCATCAATTCCGGTCTGGGTTGGAATAAAACCTCATCCCTCGCGTTCGTCAATGCTCCCATACTCGCTTATGCCGATGAAGTCCGCAGTGCCGTGTTGCTTATTCATGGTGAGAAAGCTCACTCCCGTTATTTCAGTGAGGATACCTTCAAGAAGTTGAAAGGCGATAATAAGGAACTGATGATTATTCCTAATGCAAACCATACAGATCTTTACGACAATTTAGCAGTCATTCCATTTGACATAATAGTGGATTTCTTCAAGAAGAATCTAAAATAACAGTTGAGATGATGAAAATGTGGTTACTATCCCTCATATTGTTTTTTGTGAAGATAGCTTTATATCACAGATTTTGAAAGTTTGGTAGTTTGAGTTTGGAGAGGACTGCTAAAAAACGGCGGAAGGGTCATTACTGTCTTATGGAGTACAGTAATAACCCTTCCGTTTGTTTGGGTGTTGTAGGCTGAACGTTTTTATTCTTTTGCAGATTGTATGATACTGATCGGTGTGTTTACACCGGCCGATGTCAGTGTCAGTGTAGCCGTTCGAGAGGATGTGGTGGGATTCGGCTCAAGACTTATCCGTACATTGTGGCGACCTGCTGAAAAAGTAGTGGTTTCAGGAACGGCCCATGTTTCGGAAGACGAGAGAGTGGCATTGTCCTGATAAACGGTGAAAACAATGGCGGTGTCTGTCTTGGCCTGCGCGTTGAGAAGGAAATAAACTTTATTGGCCGGAAGGTTGTCCATGTTGTCTTCCGGAGTAGTGCTGTACATTGGTTCGGGACTACTGATATTAAGCCATCCGTTTTGCACAACACGCATGCCCAGATCGGTGAAAGTTTTTACCTGAATGTAGCCCACACGGCGTGCTCCGCTAGTATTGACCTCGTTGGTGATGGTCATAAGTGTGTTAAGTACGAGGGAGTCGTTACGTATCTGATATTTATCCGGTGACACGGAACACCAGGATTGGGAGGTGCTTGCCGTCCAAGTGTCCAGAGAATAAAGGCGGATGGTATCCATGGTCTGGTCGGCGTATGTAATCATACCTTCCGGCTTTTGGGGAAAGAAGAATGATTGGTGTACTTCATAAGGGTCGTTGTTGCATGAGGCTACTAATAGGGTCAGGGATGCAAGCAGGGAGAAAAGTGTTTTTTTCATGTCGCGTAATGATAATTTTTGTAGTCGGCCAGTGGGCGTCATTCCTCGCTTTCATTGCTGGAAGCCGGAGTGTTGCGGCGGCTAACGGTTAATATTATGTTTCTTTGGTTACTTAATATGTAAATGGCAGGTTGTTTTGTATTGAATGCCCGGACGCTATCTGGTGCATTCCGTATTTATTGCATAAACAGCGGAAATGAGAAATATTGCATAAGATGGCGTATTTTATTTTAAAATGTGATGTCTTTCTCAATACCATTCAATATTGGAACTGTAGGAACTGCGCTTATCCCATTTGAGAGCGTCGGCCAGCTCGCTGGCGCGTGCGCGGAAAGAGAAGTTGAAAGATGTATAGGGACGTAACACGACTGAGCATGACATTTCGAAACAGTGAAGGTCACGCGAAACGGAGGCCGTGGTCATGGAGAGCCGGTGAAAATCGAAGTCATAGCCAGAGGAGAACGTGATGTTCCAGCCTTCCGCAATGCGTATGAAGCCGGAGAAGTTGAGTGTCTGGTTGAAGGAATAAGGATAGCGCATGCGGCGCACGTTGATATCCTTTGAGCGGTCTTCGGCCATGGTTATGCCGTAGGACAGGGTGAGCGACCAAGGGATGGAGAACGCCAGATAACCGTCATCGTCCACTTTCGCCTTCTGTGTTTTCGTTCCTCCCCTTTGCGAGGCTTTCAGGCTAGGGTCGATGTTGGCATCTTCCGTATCGGCCTCAATATTGTCGCTGTTCGTGTTGCTATTGTCGCTATTGTCTTTTCTTTTTTTTCTGCTGAAAAGTTTTGTGAGCGTTTGGTTGTTGAAGGTGTAGGATAAGTTTTGAGACATGCCTTGGAAGCGGCCGAAACGGCCATAGCTCCATTCCGTGCGGTCGGATGTCACTACGCGGCCGTTATTATCGAAAGCATAGGCATAGGTAGCGAATACGGCCGCCATGGAGAAGGTGTAGCTTTTGCTGAGTTTGAGGCGCAAACGGGTGCTGAGGTTGCTCCACGGATGTGTTTTGGCAGCCAGATTGTAGGAGAGCGTGCCCGACAGCTCGTCGATAAGGCTTATTTTTTTCGTACCCGTGCTGTCACGGTCGCTCTTCACTTTCATTTCCAGGTTATTGGAAAGCGACATTGAGACCATGCCCTGCTTTGTTCCCGAAGGATAGCCGTAAAGTGCCCCCGAGTAGGGCGAATAGTTGACCGTTGTCACTTCACCGTTTTCATCGGTGCGTACGTAACTGTCCGTATAGCCGAAACGTTCGGCAGTGAAGTCGGGCGCATAGCTAAAGGATATGTTGGGCTTGAGTACGTGGCGAATGGCCTCGATTTTGTCTCCGAAGAGTTTTTTCCATGGTTTGTAAAAGCCATATAGCGTGGTATTGGCCGAAATGCCGAGCCGCCAGTCGTAGAGGTTGTAGAAGCCGTAAGTGGTGTCGGACACCTCCTTTTGGGTGTGTTCGTCCCATGAGCGTTTCACGCGATTGGTGTACATGATGTCGCGGAATTCGAAGTTGGGGGAGATGTTGATGTATTTGAACAACTGGAAAGTAGCGTCAACGGGCACGCGGTGCTGCATGCCGTTGCGCCAGTCTTTTATGAGGTTCGACTTGAACAGCTGGTCTTCTTTGGTGGTGATGCTGTTGGAAATCTGTCCGGTGTAGGACATGGATATTTTCTCATACCACCGTTCCTTGCCGGCCATGCGCTTGCGGCGGAAGGGATAGAAGCGGTTGACGGAGATGCTTAAGTCGGGCAGGGTCACAGCCAGCGTAGAGTCGTGCATGTTTTGTGAAAGGTTGCCGGAGCCGGAGATTGTCATGCCGATTTTCTGGAAGGTATGTGAAAAACTTACCGAACTGGCACGCGTACTCTGCGTATAGGAAATAGGATTGTACATGCTCTCCAGATTGGAGCGCTCATAATTTTCGGAGGCGAAGTTCACGCGGGCCGAAAAGGTCGTATTGGGGTTGGAACGAGGGTCTTTGGAATGCGTCCATTGCACCTTGAGGCTTTTTGAGACGGCGTAGTCGGGCATATTCTTTTCGCCTTCCACCGTACGCAGGAAACTGATGAAGAAATTGCCGTTATAGCGGTAACGCTTGCGGTAATTGGTTTCGGCGCTCAGGCCCCATGAGCCTTTTGTGTAGATTTCGCCCAAGGCCTTGAAATCCATGTAGTCGTTCAGGGCAAAGTAGTAGCCGCCATCGCGAAGGTAGAAGCCGCGGCTGGTCTCATCGCCATAGGTGGGCATGATGAAGCCGCTGGAATATTTTTTGTTGAAAGGAAAAAAGCCGTAAGGGATGGCCAGCGGCAGTGGTACGTCGGCAACCACCAGATGGGCCGGTCCGAAAAACGCCTCTTTGCCCGGTTTGACTTTTGCCCGCGAAAGCGCAAGGTAAAAGTGGGGATGTTCGGCATCGCAGGTGGTGTATTTCGCGTGTTCGAGATAAAGTGTGCCGTCATCCGTCCGTTTGGAACGCTGACTTTGCAGGAAGCCGTTGCCTTGTGTGGTGGCAACGTTGGTGATGAATCCCTTTTTGGTTTTGAAGTTGAACGACATCTTTTCGCTGTCGTACAGGTCCGCTCCCTGTTTGTAGACCGGCTGGCCTTGTAGTGTCCCTGACGTGTCGCGGGCGCCTTCGGCATGAACCATGTTGCTGTCGAGCGCCATGGTTATTTTGGCGGCGTCAAGTTCCATGTCTATATAGTTGACTTTGGCATCGCCGTAAAGAAAGGCCAGCCCGCTCTCAGCGTCGTAGACCAGAGAATCCTGACTTTGATATTCCACCGGAGCGTCAAGTCCCGGCTTGCGTTTCCGGGTGCTGTCGGTGGCGGTTGTGTCGGTTGTGAGGGAGGGAACGGACAGGGTGTCGGGGCGAAGCCGACCGTCCGTGACACTCCTTTGAGGCGTGCTGTCCTTTGGGGTTACAGTAATTGTGGAGTCGGGTAATAAGGAATCGGCCACTGCCACTGTCTCTACAGTTGCGTGGCCCATTACGGCTGGCGATGTGGCAAAGCACAAAGCTGCTATTACCGAAAATAGGAACAATATCGTAGTTTTCAAACTTTTTTTGAAATCTTTCTTTTTTAACAGTGTGCAAAGTTACTAACTTATCTGTTAAGAGTTAAGCGTTAAAAGTTAAAAGTTTTATTATTGTCTCTGTTCTTTTGCTTGTATGAGAAGCATTGGAAAGCGTGGAGAAACCGGCAAAGTATGTTCAAATATGATACTCCGAAACAAGGGAACGGGGATTTTAACACTATTTGCTTTCGGCCGGAAAATGTATTATCTTTGTAATA
>NZ_BEWW01000178.1 GCF_002933955.1 Prevotella sp. MGM2 | reverse complement strand
CCCGCTTGGCTGTTACAAAGATACAACATTTTCCGCCCGAAAGCAAATAGTGTTAAAATCACACACCGCGGATGTTCCCCGATTGACAAGAGGGATGTTCCGCCCTTCAGGCCGTCTCTTCAGCCTGACTGAAAAAACGCCGCCACTCCTGTTCGAAATTTGGGGTGAAGAAGTCTGTGTCAAGGCGGTTCCGAATTTCTTCGCGTGAGAAGAAACGCGCGTCTTCGACCTCTTCCGAAATCGAAGGCTGGAGGGTGGTTACACAGCGGAATACGTTGACTAATTCGCGCTCTCTTGCACTCTCGAAGACGTAACGCGTCAGCAGTTCCGGCTCGAAGTCCGTCAGGTTTATTTCCTCGCGGGCTTCCCGGCGCAAGGCCTGGCCGATGGTTTCGTTCCAGCCTACGTGACCGCCCACGGCGGTGTCCCAGCGTCCGGGCTGGATGTCTTTCCAGCAGGGGCGTTTCTGCAGATATAAGTTTCCCTGAAGATCGAAAACATGAAGATGCACCACGGGGTGCAGGAGTTTTTCGCCGTTGTGGCAGGTGCCGCGTGTGGCCCGGCCTATGACGGTTCCGGTTTCGTCCACGAGGGGGAGGATCTCTTCGTTGTTGTCTGTCATTTTTCCGGGGTTCTAACTGTTGTCGCGAAATAGCAGCGAGCTGTCTCCGTAAGAGAGAAAACGGAAATCGTGCGACAGGGCATAGTCGTAGACTTTCCGCCAGTTGCGTTCGCCTACAAAGGCAGATACCAGCAGGAGGAGTGTGCTCTGGGGCTGGTGGAAATTGGTGACGATGGCCTCGACCAGATGAAAGCGGTAGCCCGGTGCTATGATGATTTGGGTGGAAGTGTGGAGCACGGGCAGTGAATGACGGTCGAGGTAGGCCAGTATTTCCTGCAAAGCCTGAAGTGTGGTGATTTGTTCGCTTTCGGAGGCATATTCGTAGGGAAGCCATTGCGGCACGTGCAGTTGGTCTGCATCGGCTTCCGGTTGGCGGTGCAGGAGCACTCCTACGTAATAGAGGCTTTCGAGGGTGCGTACCGACGTGGTGCCCACTGCCACGCAACGGCCGCCGTGGGCTATGAGCCTTTCTATGCTTTCGCGCTTCACGGCTATCCATTCCGCGTGCATGGTGTGGCCGGCTATCTCGTCGCTTTTCACAGGCTTGAACGTGCCTGCTCCAACGTGCAGTGTCACTTCGTTACGTTCTATCTTGCGGGCGTCGAGGGCGGAGAGTACGCGGTCTGTAAAATGTAATCCGGCCGTAGGGGCGGCTACAGAGCCTTTTATTTTCGAATAGACGGTCTGATAGGTCCTCAAGTCGCTTTCTTCCGTTTGCCGGTTAAGGTAGGGCGGTATGGGCAGTTCTCCGATGGCATCGAGTACGTCGGCAAATGTTACTGTGCTGTCGTTCCAGGCGAAGCGCACTTCGTGTCCCGTTCCGCAAACTTCCAGTCGCTCCGCCGTGAGGAGGAGCTGTTTGTTTCCCACTGTTATTTCGCGTTGTAGGAGGCCTTCCTTCCATTTCTTGAGATTTCCCACCAGACAGGTCCATGTCACACTGGCCGTCTGTGCGAACGACAGCTGGTAGTCGGCGGGCGTATGAGGCTCGAGGCAGAACACTTCGATGAGCGCTCCCGTTTGTTTGTGGAAGTGCAGACGCGCCTGTATGACCTTAGTGTTGTTGAACACCATTAATGTATCTTCTGGCACGTGGGCCGGCAGATTGCAGAATGTGTCTTCTTCCACTTTTCCATCGCGGTAGAGGAGTAGTTTCGACTCGTCGCGCACGAGTTTCGGATATTTGGCTATCCTCTCTTCGGGCAAGTCGTAGGCATAGTCTTTTATACGTATATGTCTGGGGTCGGTTGTCATTGTCTTTTAGCTTTATTTAAAATGCAAAGTTACAACTTCCTGATGATTTCACTTCTCAATTGGAAAAAAATGCTTAGTTTTGCGATAGGATGGACATTCTTTCCGAAAAACGTCCTTGTGTTTCTTTTTTAACTGAAAACCATCAGCATGTGGACCTATTTATTTCTTTGGATGGCCGTGGCGCTTTATGTGGTACTCGTTGCGAGCACTGTGACGGTTGTGCTGCTCGAAAACCGCCAGCCGGCCAAAACCATAGCTTGGACCATCGTATTGATCATGTTGCCTGTGCTGGGGCTTGTCATTTTCTATTTCTTCGGGCAGAATATCCGTAAAGACCGTTATATCAGCCGTAAGCAATACAGTCTGCTGACACGGCGCATGCTGGCCGGCGTACAACAGGTTCCGCTTGGAGCCTGTCCGGAAAAATACCGACCGCTGGTACAACTTTTTGACCATACCAACCGTTCTGTTCTCACGGCTGGTAAACGTATAGTAGGTTACACGACAGGGGCGGATTGGGTGATGGCGTTGTTGCGCGAATTTGCCGCCGCACGTGAGACGATACATTTGGAAACTTATATTATAGAGGACGATGCCGTAGGACGCCTGGTGCGTGACGCCTTGGCCGATAAGGCGCGGGAGGGAGTGACCGTCCGCCTTATCTATGACGATGTGGGATGCTGGCACGTAAGGAACCGTTTTTTTGCCCCCCTCATAGAGGCCGGAGCACGGGTGGAGCCTTTTCTGCCTGTACGTTTTCCCAGTCTGACACACAAGGTGAATTATCGCAATCACCGCAAAATCTGTGTCGTTGACAGTCGCGTGGCTTTTATCGGCGGCATGAATCTGGCCAGACGCTATGTGAGCCGGCGGGAAAAGATATGGCGCGATGTCCATGTACGTGTGGAGGGTGGCGCCGTAGCCGATTTGCAGCGTCTCTTCTTGAGCGACTGGCTGTTTGTTACAGGGGAAAACTGCTACAAGCAAGCGGCCGATGCGGCGGTATTCAGGTCTCAACCGGCGGCCGCGTCAGAAGAAATGTCTCCGGCACAATCTTTGGCGGAGTCTTTTGTTTATCCCGCTCTTCTTTTACAGATTGTACCGTCTAATCCTGTGTCATGTTATCCGGAAATCATGTATGGCCTGACGTGGATCATACAGCACGCCCGTCAGTACCTCTACATACAGACTCCTTACTTCATGCCCACCGAGCCTATTCTGCAAGCCCTGCAGACTGCCGCGATGAGTGGAGTGGATGTGCGGCTGATGGTACCTCTCAAACCGGACGCCTTTTGGTTGCGTTATATTAATGACAGTTACTTCTGCGCCGTTCTTCAGGCCGGTGTGCGTGTATTCACCTATAAGGCGGGCTTTCTACACAGCAAATGCGCTGTAGCCGACAACGACTGGTGTACGGTCGGTTCCTCCAATATGGATTTCCGTAGCTTTGAAAATAATTTCGAAGCCAATGCGTTTATTTACGGCGAAGAGGCAGCCCGGGTCATGCGTGCTGTTTTTATGGAAGACTTGAAACACTGCGACGAAATATACCTTTCGGAATGGCGGCAACGCCCTTATTGCCGGCGGTTGCTCGAATCGTACACGCGTATTCTTTCCCCTTTACTCTAATGTCTGTTTAAACGCCATGCGTCCTTATCTTCTTTTCCTTTTTATTATATGTGCCCACACCGCCGCGGCCGACAGCATTTCCGTTGCGGCCGCGCGCCGCACGGCCGCCCGTTTGTTGGTCGGGACAAATAACGGTAATAAATTGTGGAGTAGGGATTTGCGAAATACCGGTAAAGACTTGCAAATGCGGGAACGCACAGTTTCCACTTACATCTTCTCCAATGCCGACGGAGCTTTTGCCGCTGTTGCCGCAGACGATCGTCTGCCGCCTGTGCTAGCCTATGGTAACTGCGGTAATAAGGACATGCCGCCGGCGATGCGTGGTTTGTTGAATTATTATGATCGCGTTCTTTCTGATGACAGTCCGGCAAAAGCGCGTATCATATCTCCTTATTCCGGTGTGGCGGTCAAACCTATGCGTACCCCTGTCCGTCATCAGGCCGACCCTTATAACCGCTATTGCCCTTATTATAAAAATGCTGACGGAACATTAAGTTCTTCACGCTGTCTGGTGGGTTGTGTTGCTACAGCGCTGGAAACCATTCTTACCTATTACCGCCGCACTTACACCTTGAAGAAAGACCTCAAAGGTTGGGATACGGAGCATTACCATATATCGGACATTCCTGCCGGTACGTCAACAGATACAAGGATTATACGGCACAATTACGAAGCAGAGGCCTATTCCGAAGCGGAAGCGGAGGCAGTGGCGCGGTTGTCATATCATTTGGGAGTTGCTGTAAAGATGAATTGGGGGATAAGCAGCAGCGGGGCATACATCAGTAATGTGGCCGAACCCTTGAAAGAGGTTTTCGGCCTTGGATACGTACATTATGCAGACAGCTATAAATACCGTCCTGACGACTGGCTGGATATGTTGCGCAATGAACTGCTATCCGGCCGGCCGGTCTTTTATGCCGGATTCGGCATGCGGCTTAACGGGCACGCTTTCGTTGTTGACGGACTTGACGAAGAAGGCTTTTTCCATGTCAACTGGGGCTTGGGCGGTGATTATGACGGCTATTTCCGCCTTGACCTGCTCAATCCCTCCGAGCCCTCATACGATATTACGGAAAACGGCTTGCTTGAAGGTTTTTTCTGTAATCAGGAAGCAGTATTGATACATCCCGACCGACAAACAGACATAATATTACCCGACACCCTCAGACGGACAGGGCGGGAACTATTGGTGGACAGCCTGAAGTTCATGCTGACGCCCGAAACCGGCAAGTACACTCCCTTGGCTCTTTATGTGTACAATACCGCCAACTATTCCGTTGCTACTCCTCTTGAACTGTTCACCAATGCCTCGGCCGACACAGCCTTCTTCGAGCAGGGGGACTATGGCGCCCTGACCGGCGTGACACTGCAACCAGGAGAGAAAAAACGTCTGATCGTCTATGCCAAATTTTCGCAGTCCGGCAAACGATTGTTGCGGCTTTCACCTGATGACGTACATGTCGTTTATGAACAATCCGTAGATATATTGTCCGGACAGCCCGAAGAACTGATCTTTGAAGAGCCGGAATATCAATTCCCCGCCACAGATATGGTAGAGATAAGGCAGCCCGTCAGTAACCTCTCGACCGGCGGCCGCGCCGGACAGCGAGTCACCTACGAACTGTTTGAAGGCAACCCACGCGAAGGGCATAGCGGGATATGCCATGTCACCTACTGTATGCTGTCCGCCAATGAAAGCCAGACGGATACCGTTCGTTTCAAAGGATTGCAGCCCGGACAAAATTATACACTCTATGTACGTTGTCCCTGGACTGTCCGGAAAACTGTGTGCTTTACTGTTCCTCCCGCTACCGGTATCAGCGAAATTGTGTCTGAAGGGCACGGAAATGCCTCATCATCCTGCTATACCGTAGACGGTCGCCGAACGACCATTATGTCCCCTTCACGCGGCAACGTTGTCATAAGCCGCGGAAAAAAACAACTTTGTCCTCAACGCCGGCAGTAGTTCAGCTACTCCTGTCCGGCACTTTATTCATATCAAAACAATCAGCCATGCCTGAAATAAAGAACTACATTGCCACCAATGAGGCCCGCTTTCTGGACGAACTCTTCAGCCTTATCCGCATTCCCAGTATCAGCGCCCTTCCTGAACACGCCGCAGACATGACGCGCTGCGCCGAACGCTGGCGTGAACTGCTCATCGAAGCCGGTGCCGACCGTGCCGAAATCATGCCGTCAGCCGGCCATCCGATCGTATTTGCCGAAAAACAGATCGATAAGGCGGCGCCTACCGTACTCATTTACGGCCATTATGACGTGATGCCCGTCGAGCCGCTCGAACTCTGGCCTTCACCTCCGTTTGAACCGCAGGTGCGCGACGGTCGCATCTGGGCACGTGGTGCCGATGATGACAAGGGGCAGTCGTTCATACAGGTAAAGGCTTTTGAGTATCTCGTACACCACAAATTGCTGCGTCACAACGTCAAGTTTATCTTTGAGGGCGAAGAGGAGATAGGCTCTCCCAGTCTGGGCGCGTTTCTTGAAGCCCACAAGTCTCTGCTTCAGGCGGATATCATCCTCGTTTCCGACACCAGTATGCTGGCCGCCGATCTGCCTTCGCTCACCACCGGTCTGCGCGGACTGGCCTATTGGGAAATAGAAGTGACCGGCCCCAACCGCGACCTTCACTCCGGCCATTTTGGTGGTGCTGTGGCCAACCCTATCAATGTGCTCTGCGAAATGCTGTCGAAAATCGTCGGTTCTGACGGTCGGATTACCATACCGGGTTTTTATGACGACATAGAGGACGTACCGGCCGAAGAGCGTGAAATGATAGCCGCCATCCCCTTTGACGAAGAGCGCTACAAGCAGGCCATCGGCGTGCGCTCCCTGCGCGGCGAACAAGGCTACAGCACCATAGAGCGAAACGCTTGCAGACCATCGTTCGACGTGTGCGGCATTTGGGGCGGATATATCGGCGAAGGCGCCAAGACCGTCATACCCTCCAAAGCTTTTGCCAAAGTATCCACGCGACTCGTGCCTCATCAGAAACATGAGAAAATATCTCGTCTCTTCGCAGACTACATTGCCGCTATAGCCCCCGATTGCGTCAACGTGAAGACAACGCCTCTCCACGGCGGCGAAGGCTACGTCTGCCCCATAACGCTGCCTGCCTACAAGGCGGCCGAAGCCGCCTTTGAAAAAGCCTTCGGCCGCCGTCCGCTGCCGGTACGTCGCGGCGGCAGCATCCCCATCATAGCCGACTTTGAGCGTGTGTTGGGAATAAAGACCATACTTATGGGCTTTGGGTTGGAGAGTAACGCCATCCACTCTCCCGGCGAAAACTTCCCTCTCGATGTTTTCCGCAAAGGCATAGAGGCCGTGGTGGCATTCCACTGCAACCTCTGAGAGAAATCTCCCAAAAGCCTCTCCTTCATTTTAACACTATTTGCTTTCCGC
>NZ_BEWW01000177.1 GCF_002933955.1 Prevotella sp. MGM2 | reverse complement strand
GCCCAATATCTATACGCCTTGGGGACCTTACTATATCAACCGTCGGCAGGGTAACTTCGCCAGCGATCCCGCCGGAGCCGGCGATGGTACGGACAACGTACAGAAAACTTACAACACAGTGCCGCCTGCCGAAACCGATGCCGGCGTCCAAGGCACTTTCTGGTGTGAGCACGTGAGCGACCGCGAATATATGGAGTGGCTCGCCCTGCCACGTTTGCTGGCTATCGCCGAAGCCGGCTGGACGCCTCAGAGCCGTAAGGACTTTACTGACTTTCAGAAACGCATGACAGCCGATACCGTTTTGCTTAATTATGGCGGTTATCGCTACTGTAAATACAAAATGCTGGATGAGGACGAAAGCGTTTCCGATATGAGGTTGCCGCATGCCTCCACTTCAGAAAAGCAATATTGGTATCGTCTTATATCCGGCGGTACGGATGCTACCCGTCAGGGCCGTTGCATAGAATTGCTCGCTACGGGCTCGCCGTTGCTGACTGCTTATGCCGCCAACGGCGCACAGCCCGGCAGGCTTTGGACCAACGTGCAAGCCGATGAAAACGCCGCTAATTACGATTGCCAGTGGTGGAGCCTTGAGGAAGATCCCTCCGCCTCCGGCCGCTTCGCTCTGGTGTGCAAGGCAGTGCCCGAAGGTTCCGTAAAACCCTTACCTACGGTCAACGGCGTCGGCGGACGTTGGGAATATGACAATTCCGCCAAACATTACAATTTTACTCTTGGTGCCGGCGCCTATGGGCAGAAAGGCCGTAATTACTACTATTCTATTGGCAGCAACCAATTGGCGGGCAATTATCTTAATTCGTCCATGGGCGGACAGGGCCTGGCCGTCAATGTGTACAGCAATCCGAATGACGGGAACGGCGGTTGTTGGGAATTTTCGCCGGCTGAAAACTACGATGATGTGGAAGTTATCACTTTCGACCATCTTGCTGTGGGGAGCACTTACCGTTTTACCAACGCTGTGGATGGTTTTGATGCCACCGCCATTTCCGATAGCGGTGACGGTACGGCCTTGCAGCATTCCGCCGATGCTTTTGCCAATAATGCCTGGACTGTGACGGAAAGTACGCCGAATGCCGATGGCTCCCAAACCTTGAAATTGCAGAATACCATTACCGGCCGTTACATTGCTGCCGCTGCCGCTTATGTTGACCGTATGGGCTTTCCTGTCGGTGTGGGCACGGCAGGGACCGGTCTCGTATTGAAGATTGTTCCCGCTACGGGCCATTTCAGACTGAGTGCCGACGGTCGCAGTTTCTTTCCTTTGCCGGCAAATGCTTCCCGTTACAGCGGCTGCATCAGTTCAGGTTCCACTATCAGCGGTTCCGCCGCAGATGCCGCCCGTCTTCAAGGCGCCGAGTGGAAGATTGATGAAGTGAAGGTCATTACTTTCCGTTGTGTTGATGACAAAGGAGGAAATCTTGGAACAATAAGCCGGAGCGTTCCTGCCGATACGGAAGAAATAACAGCCGAACTTTGCCCGTTTTTTAAGAACATGAAATTCGAGAGCATCGAGAAAACCGGTGACACGACCTGGAATGTCACTTACAAACGTTCCGCCTATGCCGTTGTCGTGACCTGCAAAGATTCCCGCGGTGCGATTATCGAGCAGAGTGAAACGGCCATTCCCGTAGGAGAGGAATACACTGTTGTGATTCCGGAACTGAAATATTACACGCTGGAGAGTGCCGACAAGGAAGACGGTACGACCTTACTGCCCGTAGAGGATATAAAAGTCACTGCCGTTTACACCACCGAAGGCTTTAGCGGTGTGAGAGCGGTGGCCCAGGCTGTGACCGACCCTTCCGACCTGCAAAGCGGCAACAGCTATCTCATTTACGATGATTCCGATGCCAACAACGGTGGTCGCAAGGGGTATCGTACAGTTATGGCCGACGGCCGTGTGAACCGTGTGGTCAATGCCGAAGGTGCCACCCCGCTCACGCCATGGACGCTCTTAAAGACAAGCAATGGTTTCAGGGTGAAAAACGAATATCTCGGCAAGTATATCCCCTCTATTGCTCGTAATGGCAATCCGGTGGTCAGTTCTACGGGCGATATATTCGCTTTTACTCTCAATGATGACCTGTCATGGAAAATACAGGGCCGCAACGGCGAATGCTGGGATGGGCAGGAAAACGGCAATCTGGTAGGATGGAGCGCTCCCGGCCATCCACACAAAATTTTCACCTACTTTGTGGAACCTTATTTCGAGATCACCGTACACTATACCACTAAGGAAGGCGAAGTTCTGGCACCTTCTGAGACACGTCTGGTAAAAGCCGGCAATTCCCACACTGTTTCCGCACCTTCCGTGGAAGGTTACATCCTTATGAAAATTGAAGGCAGCGAGGCGCTTGCGGCTGTAGAAGGGCATGTGACGGTAAATGTGGTTTACGAAAAGGAAGTGCCCTCCGGCATCCGTGACATAGAGGACGGAAAAGTCGACAACACGATATACGACCTCGCCGGCCGCCGGCTTAAAGCCGTTTCCGGCCGTGGCATTTATATTGTGAACGGCCGTAAAGTTCTGTTGAAATAAAAACGGACTGTTATGCCAGTGAAAGGCTGCTACCGGAAGCAACCGTTCTGACAGGCTCTGTTTTTTTGCAATGGTGCATTTTAACACTGTTTGCTTTCCAATGAAAAATATAGTATCTTTGTAACAGCCAAGCGGGACTTCCTACATGGAGGTCCCGCTTTTTCTGTGTTTTCCGGCGTTATTGGTGTAAGAAAACGTTGTATTTTTTACGACAA
>NZ_BEWW01000176.1 GCF_002933955.1 Prevotella sp. MGM2 | reverse complement strand
CTCTATAATTCTGGCATCCGTTCCCTCATATTTGAGCGCGAAGAGCCTCTCACACGGGGTGACATCATAATGGCCGTAAAAAACAATTACCACTGGACGGAACGCCTCCAAGAAGAAGCGGACGGAGGGGACGCAGCCGCAACGTGCCCCATGGCCTTCATCGCCAACGGTGACACGGCTCAGGTGGTCAGGGTGAGCAATGTGCACGAGCAATACGGTTTCCACTTTGCCGACGCAACGCTGAGATTCACCGATTACGGACAGACGCAGATGACCTGCCGGGTCCTGTTGGACACGCTCATGTCGGAAGCGCCGGCGCTCACTCCTGAACAAAGCCGGAGACTCTACGAGGCGGTTTCGGCCGACTATGACGGAGTGACCTCACGAAGAGAACGGATGAGAAGTGTGAGAGGGGACGCCTACTACAATGCCCTGCAGATAAAATATGCCTATGCCGTGACCTGCCACAAAGCCCAGGGCGGCCAATGGAGCCGGGTATTCGTCGAGAGCGGGTGGAGGGGGACGGACACCGGGACGTACCTGAGGTGGCTTTACACCGCACTGACACGGACCACCGGACTGCTTTACCTGGTCAACTGGCCAAAAGAGCAGCGGGGGGAGAAGAAGGATGAGGGGGACGCATGACATCTCCCTTCGCCATGCGGCGGCTCCAGACAAAAAGGCCTCTCCCCGTGAAGATTTCCGTCTTCACGGGGAGAGGCCGTATGAAAAAA
>NZ_BEWW01000175.1 GCF_002933955.1 Prevotella sp. MGM2 | reverse complement strand
GGTAAAAAGCGTGAGTTGCCAACTAGTGTAAATCAGTACCGAAAAATAACAGATGAGCAGGATGGGATTTTTTACCAGCATCTCAAGAGAGCCGGTAATGGAATTTTCTATTTCGTTCACGTCACCGCTCATTCGGGCAATAATGTCCCCTTTTCTTTCATCGGAAAAGAAAGAAAGCGGCAGGCCGGTGATCTTACGGTAAACGGCGGAACGGATATCACGCACTATACCGGTGCGCATCGGCACCAAAAGACCGGCGGAGGCAAAGTAACACGATGTCTTCAGCAACGTGGCCGTGATGAGGAACAGACCGATGAGAAGCAACGTTGTCGACGCTCCGTAAATTTCCATTACTTGCTGCGTATAATAGTACATATTATTGACAATCACGTCCTTCGCACTTACCTTGGGGGTGTTCCACGCTATATAATGGTAAACTTTGGTGTCGAGTTTGAAAAGAAGATTGAGCATCGGGATGAGCGAGGCGAAGGAAAAGACGTTGAGCACGGCCGACAGCAAGTTAAAAACAAGCGAACCGATCATGTAGCGTTTGTACGGGGCAATGTATTGCCGCATCATCTTGAGGAATTCTTTCATGGGCTTTTATGTTTGTGGGCGGCGTAACTCTTCAAATAGCTCGCCAGAGACTTTTCTTTTAAACGGCGATATCCGGATTTTATGCGGCAATACGTGGAATTTCAAACGACCGTATCCGAATATGATGATACCATGTCCTCAAGCGGCCGGCCGCTTGAGATATTTGGTCTGTTATACGGATATTTCTTCTGAATGCGTATGAACGATGAAAAATATCCTTCAGCCTTTCCGTCCGAAATCAGCCGGAACTTCGCCCCAGCGCCGGGTTTCCCATTTGAGCAGGGGGATGTCTGCATAGGTATTGTTCTTCAGCCAGGCCTCGGCGCGTGCGATGAGGCAGAAGAGCTCTTCCGTGCGCGGCGTCCGGGGCAGTTTGGTGCGACACTGCTTGCGTTTCACCCAAAGCATGGCGTTACGGCTGTCGGAGTATACTGTGAGATTAACGCCCTTTTGCTTGAGCAAGGCGAGGGCATGAACAATGGCGAGAAACTCTCCGATATTGTTCGTCCCGTAAACGGGACCGAAATGAAATACCTCCTGTCCCGTTTTGAGATAGACGCCACGATATTCCATCTGTCCTGGATTTCCCGAACAGGCGGCATCAACGGCGAGCGCGTCGGCGGTAACTTCCGGCGGTAAGGGAAGTACGGTGTCCGTGCGCCATGAAGGCGGATTGGCAGTTCCGATTTCCCGAGACGCAGGAGATGGTGCCGATGGCATGCGGGACTCTTTTTTGCCCATATAGTCGGCGGCATGGCCATAATAGGCTTCTTCCGCCTCTTCCGCTGTGTTGAAAGCTTTGTATACGGCGCCTGTGACGCCCTCCACCCGTGAGCGGCATTCGTCCCATGATGCGTAAATGCCCGGCTCCGTGCCGTGCCATACCACGTAGTATTTTTTTTTCTTCGACAAAGAGAGTTTTCTTTGAATCAATTGCCATATATGCCGGAGCGGTCCGGACATTATATATAAGTATGTCGTCGCGCGGATTGGAGAATGTCCGCGCGACGACAAGCGGTGTGCGTCACATGCGTTCCGGCATCTCTATGCCCAGCAGGCCCATGCCCAGTTTCACGACCTTGGCCACATTTTGTGACAGCACAAGGCGGAAGGCACGTTTCTGCTCGTCTTCCTCGCGCAATATGGAGAAGTCGTGGTAGAACTGGTTATATTCCTTCACCAAGTCATAGCAATAGGCCGCTATGGCCGAGGGGGAATAATCCTGTCCGGCCTGTTTCACCACGGCGGCGAAGTCGGCCACATGCTGCACGATTTCTTCCTCCTTGGTAGAGAGTTCCACATTTTCGGGCAGGCTTTCGGGCAGATGTATGCCGGCGTCTTCGGCCTTTCTCAGGATGGAGCGTATGCGGGCATAGGTGTATTGTATGAAGGGACCGGTGTTTCCGTTGAAGTCGATACTCTCTTCGGGATTGAAGAGCATGTTTTTTCGCGCATCCACTTTGAGGAGGAAATATTTCAGCGCTCCCATTCCCACGATGCGTGCCACTTCGCGCTTTTCCTCTTCGGACATGTCGCTGCCCTTTCCGGCCTCATCGGCCGTGCGGCGTGCCTGAGCCACCATTTCGGCCACGAGTTCGTCGGCATCGACCACTGTTCCTTCGCGGCTTTTCATCTTGCCGTTAGGGAGCTCCACCATGCCGTAGGAGAAGTGTACAAGATCCTTGCCCCATTCAAATCCCAATTTGTCGAGCAGGATGGAGAGCACCTGAAAGTGGTAGTTCTGCTCATTGCCCACCACGTAAATCATCTTGTCAATGGGGAAGTCCTGAAAGCGGAGTTTTGCCGTACCGATGTCTTGCGTCATGTACACGCTCGTACCGTCGGCGCGCAGGAGCAGTTTCTCGTCGAGTCCTTCGGCGGTGAGGTCGGCCCACACCGATCCGTCTTCCTTGCGGAAGAAGATGCCTTTCTCCAGTCCTTCGTCCACCTTTTCCTTGCCCTCAAGATAAGTGTCGCTTTCGTAGTATATTTTATCGAAGCTCACCCCGAGCGCCTTGTAGGTTTCATCAAAACCGGCATAGACCCACTCATTCATGCGCCGCCACAGACCACGCACTTCAGCGTCGCCCTGTTCCCACTTTACGAGCATTTCGCGGGCCTCTTTCATGAGTGGCGCCTCTTTTTCGGCCTTGGCTTTGGCCTCTTCGGCGTCAAGCCCCTGCTGCTGGTAGCGGGCGGCAAGCTCGCTCACCTCCTGACGGTAGTGCTTGTCGAAGGCCACATAATAGTCGCCGATGAGATGGTCGCCTTTCTTTCCCGATGTTTCCGGCGTCTCGCCGTTGCCGTATTTCTGCCATGCCAGCATAGACTTGCAGATGTGGATGCCCCTGTCGTTGACGATGTTTGTCTTGACCACGCGGTTACCGCAGGCAGCCATGATCTGTGCCATTGACCACCCCAGAAGGTTGTTACGCACGTGTCCGAGGTGGAGCGGTTTGTTGGTGTTGGGCGAAGAATATTCTATCATGACCAGCGGCGACTCATCGGTGGCTTCGGTGAGGCCGTAATGGGGGTCGGCGTTGACCTGGGCAAGGAGTTCCACCCATTTTCCCGGAGCCACGACCAGATTGAGGAAACCTTTGATGACATTGAAAGCCTGCACAGTGTCGGAATGTGCGGCCAGCCACTGCCCTATCTCAAGGGCTGTATCTTCGGGTTTTTTACGCGAAACGCGCAGGAGGGGGAAAACCACGAGCGTAAGGTGTCCTTCAAACTCGCGCTTGGTCTTTTGCAACTGTATCATGTCGGCCGCTACTTCCTGGCCGTAGAGTTCCTTGATGGCGGCCAGCACGTCGGCGGCCAGCTGTTGTTCTATTTTCATATCGTGATGTTTGTTTTCCTATGTGG
>NZ_BEWW01000174.1 GCF_002933955.1 Prevotella sp. MGM2 | reverse complement strand
AATTTAAATTCCAAGTAATGCTTTTCAGACCGAAAACAGGGCTTTTCACCACACAAAACATGCCAGAAAATACGCAAAAAGCGGACAATCCCGTTGGATTTGTCCGCTTCGCTATTACAAAGATAATACTTTTTCCACCCAAAAGCAAGAAATGTTAAAATTGCATATCACCCCATTTCCAGCCTATGAGAAGTCCTCCCATTACGGTTACTCTAGACTACAGGCACCGTATGCGGCGTAAGAAGGACTACTGCACATGTATGCGACCGCCTTCCACGCGCCACAACTGATGGCTGGAGACGCGGCGAGGCAGTTCTTCATCGTGGCTCACCACAACCACGGCACGTCTGGTGGCCTCACGGGCCAGGATGTCGTACAACAATGCTTTGGTAGCGGCATCAAGATGGGTATCCGGCTCATCGAGCAAGAGCAAATGAGGCTGTGAGGCCAAGGCCCGCGCCAGAAGAGTGCGTTGCCACTGTCCGCCGCTCAAGTCGCTTATAGGGCGTTTGGAAAGATGGGCAATGTCAAGCTGCCGCATAGCGTTGTCCGCCTGCTCGGTCAGAGTACGCGAAGTGTGGCGCCACCATGGTTTTGCCGCCATCAGTCCCGACCGTACCACCTCGCCTACAGTTATGGGGAAACGGCGGTC
>NZ_BEWW01000173.1 GCF_002933955.1 Prevotella sp. MGM2 | reverse complement strand
ACAAATTTAACACTTTTCTCAAAATTCATGCACCGTGTTTTCGGCTTGACCCATTAAAAGTACAATTAAAGACAATGAAAAAGTATTTATACCTTTTTTTCGTGGCACTCTTTGCTACAATGTCGTTCTCGCTTACCTCGTGCGGGGATGATGACGATGAACCCAACGGAGGCAACGACTCCAAAAGTTCCTTTACAATCAACGGCACAGCCTTTGGCACTAACGATGATTGGGCATGGGTTCAAAACATAGAAGCACAAGATGTTGCAACATTCCAAGCGCAACTATCAACCTCAAAAGGAGAATATCCGTGGGTTGAAATGACAATAGACACAAAGGCCGTAAGTGAATCTTCTAAAGGTCAATTGCTGACTATAACAAATGCTAAAGTTAAATACTTTACGGCTCAAACCTCAGCAACTATCTTTGATGAGGAAGAAGGTGGCTCTATACTCGTACAAGATGTAACCTCATCGGCCATAACGCTGAAATTCAACAACTATAAACTTTCAGACGGTTCAAACGCCCTTACCCTTAACGGTGTGCTGAAATTTGACTTTTAAGTTAAAGCGTAAAAGAAAAATAATGGGTGGCACTCAAACCGAATGCCATCCATTATTAATTAAATTAAATGCCAAATTCGGCTTTGATTCGCTGGACGGTTGAAACGGAAACATCGCATAACTTGGCGGTTTTTCTGATACTTGTTCCTCGTTTCAACTCTCTAATAACTTGCTTGTATTCTTCGGCTTTCTCTTCCTTTGATTTTGTAGAGCCTTCTTTTCTGCCGAGTTTACCGCCTTTGTCTATGTAAAGCTGACGGCCACTATTCAGACGGAATTTAATGTTTTCACGTTCCAACTGAGCGCAGGTTGAAAGGGTTGCAATCATAATGGGGGCAAACATAGACGGCTTGCCTTCCTCGTCCAAAAGCGTGAATTGCTCCTTTTGCATATAGAGATTTACACCCTCGTCAACTAACATCTTAACGGTTTCAAGAACTTCAAAAGCGTTTCTTCCGAGTCGAGAAAGTTCCGATACCAAAAGCATATCTACCTTATTAGTCTTGCAGTAGTCAAGAGCCTCAACAAAGATGGGTCGCTCGTTATTCTTCTTTGCTCCGCTTATCTTTTCTTCAAACGTCTTTACGACTTCCATGCCCTTATATTCGGCATACTTGGTAAGGTCGGCAATCTGGCGTGCCGTATTCTGTCGGTCGGTGGTGCTTGATACTCGTGCGTAGATTATTGCTTTCATCGTCTTTGTTTTTTTTACAATGCAAAGGTAGTAATTTATTTTGATGTATGCAAATAATTCTTTGATTATTTTGACTACATTTAATCGTGTTCTTTGAATGGGTTTGTAGATTTATTTGAATACACTTTCTAAAGAATACATTTTGGGGCAATAAAATCTTTAACGTTCCGATGTATAAGGGTTAAAGTACGTATGAAATTAAACAAATTAATAACTTCAACAATCTTATAATCAGGATGTATAGCGTTGAAATATGTGCTGAAATACTACTTAAACAACATCCCTATAGCAACCATAGTTTAACCTAATGGAATTGTGCGCCAATAATCGGTCAGAGCCTTACTGATTTTTCGCTTGGTTTCTTCCGAATGGTGTTTGCCGTGCATAGGGTTCTTATTGCCTAATTTTGCGAGCCTCATCTTAAACTTGGTGGCTTCGGACAATTTTCTTCTGATTCTTTTCGTCATAATTTTGAACTTTATTGAATTTGTTATATATTTATAAATATCTTACAAATTTGAAAAATGAGCAGAAAACAATATTTATATCAAGTATCAATAGATGCTCTTGAAATAACATATACGACAACTGACGAAATGAAGGAATATCTTTCGTCAGACGATACGACTTATTATTTTGGAGAAAACAAGGAGATTATGTTGAAACGCTCCGATTCTCGTTATTATAAGAATGAGTTTGTAATATGGTGTAAAGATTGGAGCGAAAGCAGAGGGGAGTTCAAGCGGATAGTCGGATATATGCGTTTCGGCTCGTTCAATAAAAATCGTCAGAATGTTTATATAACTTACGAAAATGAGGCTCTTTATTCGTGGTTAGTGTCGGCTCGGTACTATATTGAGATGGCTCTAAATTTGAAATTTTTGCAGATTTCAAAATTTGATATAGCCGTAGATTTCAACTTTAACGTTGAAAAACACCTTATACGGCAATATAAGGATGATACGTATGACCTTATAATAAATGGTCGGAAAGCAGATAATAAGGAGGTGTTTGGTGTCGGTTTCTTGTCATGGTGGAATCCTCGGCATAGACTATTTGCGAATCCTCAAATGGTTGTAAAGAACGATAAAAGCACCTTGTCAATGAAAACGTATAACAAGAAAAAAGAGATTGAGCAAGAAAGCAGTAAGTATTATATCCAGGAGAAAACTGGATTTCACTCGATAATGTATCGGGTTGAAATAACGTGTAAAAATCACAAATTATTAAAGAAAACCCTTGATGCTCTTGGTATAAGCGATGAGTTTCTTTATGTTCGTTTAGATGATGAGGACGTATTGTTAACGGTATTTTCTCACCTACTTGATAGGGTCATACACCTACGAAAAAACCGAAAACCGATAAACATACTTGATGAGGCTCTTAAAGGCTTGTAAACATATTATATAAGTTCTGAAACGGTGTATTTTGGGGCTATTGGTTAATAGACCGAGATTACAAAAAAATAAAAATTTTAATATACGGAACGGATAGGTCGTTAAAGTCCAATTTGAGATTAATCTATCTGAAACAGAGGATACCTTGAGGCAAGTTAATTAAATTAATGTTCTGATTTCCATTTCAGATAAGCCTCGTATCTTGCTAACCCTTCCGTATCTCCCTTTGCTTTTAACGCTTCTCGGATTTCGTCATGACGCTTTTTTTCTTCCTTTGCCGATATTTCCTTGAATATATCTTGACCGACAATTAATGACTTATTGTTAGCCTCAACAATATTGATGGGGTCAAACTCTTTAAGATAGGTTTGTATCTCGGACGGATTGCGCCCCATGTTCTGAGCGATGAGGCCGATGGGGACGTTAGCGTGGTATAACTGACTTGCATAACTATGACGTGCCGAATAAAATGTAATAGGCGGCATCCCTAACCGTTTGGCGATACGTTTCAGATTGACATTAACTAAATAATTCATGTAGGTCATACGGCAAAATTTCACTTCTGCCGAATCGTTCTGATGGTCAAAAATCGGAAAAAGATAACGCTCCATATCCTCATCTTCTAATTGGCTATAATCGTCAAAATAACTGCCAAACGGATTGAGGTAGGGCATCATATTAGCGGTTTCAACTACGATCCGTGTATGGTGGTGCGTCTTGGCTCGGTAGGTGCTGATGTCGTAATGCAAAACGGTGCGTTTATGTTCTTCAGCATAGTCAACGCCGTGTAAGGCTGAATCTCGCTGAAATTTTTCGTCATCAACAAATTCAACTAAGTGTAAATCTTTTAACTTCAGATTGGCAATATCTACCAATGCTAATCCTTGAAACAAATAAGATGTAAGATATAAAGCTAATGAAAATTGCTCGGCATTTATCGGCGTGAGCTTGTTCTGACCTTTCAATTTGAACTTTTGATTAACCCAATATTGCTTGAGGTCGTGTTCTCCGAGTACGTTGTTATCTTCAATTCCTAACATACCATAACGCTGATAATAATACCTCATCAACTTGGTAATCTCATCAATGGTTAAGGCTCTTTTCCGCGTCTGAGTGTTTAACTTCTTACTAAAAGTAAAGTTGGAAAATGGAGTCTCTTTAATGTAATCTTGCCGCTTGGCATAGTTGAAAATCGCCTTAAAGCAGTCAAAAAATTTTCTAATGGAATTATCCGAGTAATGGCATCGGAGGTGTTCTTCAAATTCTGATAGCCAACTTGGAGTTATCTCAAATAATTCTAAATCAACGTTATCAGTATATCTTTTGATACGGTTGAGCAATGTACGATATCCAACGGCGTTATTATGACTTTGTTTTTCTTCTTTGAAAAAAGTAATCCGTTCTTCAAAGAGTGAATATAATGTTATTTGAGTGGGAGCAGATTTTGAGAGGTGTTTAATAATGGTGGAGGCTGTGTAATCGTCTTTGCCTTCTAACGACAAAACATAATCGTTTGCCTTAGTCAGTTCACGTGTTATAATGGTGTTGAGGCTACTGGCGCAACTTCCTTTTACCTTGTTTTTATCCTTGTTCCATTCGGACGGTTTGCAGGATATACCGATACTTTTATATGTGCGTTTGCCGTTATAGCATACTCGCAACATAATAGGATGCTCGCCGTTGGCAAGCGTCTTGCTTGTATATAGTATAGGTGTGATGGTCGGTAAATTACGTTTCATACCTTGCAAATGGTTTACCTTGTGGTTTACATTATTTGAAATAAAACCGTTGATTCGGTTTACATTGCAAAGATACAAAATAATCCTAACACTATGAGTATTAGGATTAAATAATTTGCTAAAATTTTCTTATTCGTTGCCGAGACATATAAAAAGAATGCGGTGTTTCAACTTGTTCTCCACAGGATGACAGTTTTTTTAATAAGAAACGGAAGAGCAATACCGGAATGTCATTTCACATAAAACACGCGGCCCTCCTTGCGCGGCCGGGCCACCGGAAGGTCGCCTGCGGCATATCCTAAAGCCACATGTCCAACACCTTCCCATTCCTCTGTCATGTCGAGCCCCACTCCGGCCAGCCATTCCTGCCATTCAGGCAATTCAAAAGTCTGGCGTGCGCGATGTATCCAGCATGAAGCCAGCCCCAGACTATGGGCGGCAAGCATCATGTTACCGATGCAGAGCGTACCGTCATACAGATAAGTGGGCGTACGTTTCTTGACAAGGACGATGATGACAACCGGCGCACCGTAGAAGGGATCTTTCACATCCATGTCGAAGAAAGAGGCATTCACCTGTGAAAGGCGCCGGCGCACATCTTCGTCAGTCACGGCTATGACGGCCCATGGCTGCCGGTCGTGTCCGCTGGCGGCAAAAGTGCCGGCTTCAATAACCTGGCCTATCAACTCCTGCGGCACGGCATCCGCCTTAAACTTGCGCACGCTGCGCCGCGTTTTCATATTTTCTATTGCTTGGTTCATAATCTATTTCATTTAAACAGAATACTTCAGGCTGAATCAGGCGGAAACTGCAGAGCGCTCAGCCTCCCAGTTCTTCGCCGCGGATGCCCAAGGCACTCATTAGCGAATAGCCCAATATTTCGCCGTTAAACCCGCGTCCGGTCAGCGGCTCCATAGCAAAGAGCGTGATATCTTTCTCCTGTGCCTGGCCCGCAACGCGCTTCACGCGGTTGCCGCACGTTTCCATGTCGGCCACCACCATCACACGTTTCACCTCCTCAGCGCCAACGATATGCTCCAGCGATTCTATAAAAAAATCTTCGGCCGACACCACCTCCTCCACCGGAAATGAAAGAAGGGTAAATTCACCCAGATTATCACGAAAAGCCTTGCCGTCAAGTTCGTCCTTCAAACTGCCAGGATTGAAATGCCGCAATCCCGGTGTGCTACGGCTGTACAGAAAAACGGCCTGTATCTCATTTGCCCTAGGGGTGATGCCACCGTCAAGAGCTACACAGTCGAGCCAGTGACAGAGATCGGCAGCAGGAACCGGACGGTTGATCATACGCTCAAAGTTAACGGTGAGATCAAATGCCACACGGTCCAAATATCCCGCATCCACAAGGATGACATTTTCACTCCATTTAGCTTGCTCCATGTTATCAGTCTTTTCGTTATTTTGTGCAAACTTACACATTTATTTCCATTCCTATGGCCTTTCAAGCCGGAAACGAACGTAAAGCATCCCTCCCGACTTTAACATTTTTAACTTTCTGAAACATTTTAAACATGTATTTTTCCAACTCCAATACTTAGAGTTGGAAAAGTCCGTATCGGAATTTTAACACGAATACTTGGAATTTGAATTCCAATACGGGGAGTTTCAGGAAACAATACGGCCAAAAATGGCGGAAAAAGACCTTGAAAACATCGAAAAAGCGGGACTTTCCGGTGGAGAGTCCCGCTTGGCTGTTACA
>NZ_BEWW01000172.1 GCF_002933955.1 Prevotella sp. MGM2 | reverse complement strand
AAACTAAGAGTTAGATATTATATAAGTCAGATAGACACACTTCTAACGGCTGAAAACAAACCACATACTTAGATATTCAACAAATAACAATCAAGCTGAGTTGTTCCTGTAACAGTTCGGCTTGATTGTTGTTAACTATATGTTATTGCTTGAGTTGACGCACTTATTAGGTCAGTTGTTTTCAAGGACGTACACTATTGACAATAATCTTTTCTGCAGAGAGCGTCATATCTATTGTCACCGACGCTTCGTTAGTGGTATAGAGGGCCTTTAAGTAGTGGACTATGTAGTCGTTCTTGAATTTGAACTCTATCTCCATCTTCTTGATGTCTTCTTCTGTCTACTTATAGATGATATATCTTCACCAACTTTATCTCAGACAGACTTATGATAAAAGAACTTCAAAATCACTGATATTTTTTTCGAGGCTGTTAGGTGATATTGTATTTGTCCTTGATATGTTCGGCCACATGTTCCACCTCCGGGAACAGCGTCGATTTATCTATACCGAGGGCTTCAAGCTGCTTCCTGATTTTCTTTTTGTGAGCCTTGTTTATGACATATGTCTTGTACTGGTACTGGAACTTAAGGTGCGCCGGCTTGCTTTTGTCTCCATCAATTCCATAAAGAAAAAATGCCCCGGATTGCCGTATTATGCGTGGATTGTCAAGCATAGGTTTGACGCAAAAGACTCTTTCTATGTCTTTTGAGTCAATTCCATTTTGGAAATGAGGTTTCTCGGATTTAATTTCATGCAGAAGATATTGAATGTCATCAGCAGAGTTGAAGCTCTCTTGATCCAAATCTTTCAAATCCTCAATACTGAAATTTATGGGGCGTTTTGCGAGATTGGAAACCACACTGACAGCATCACTGTCAAAGTATTTCATCTCAGATGTGCTTATCTCGAACCGAAACAGCTTTCCATCAACGGTTTCATCCTCACATGCAAAGTATAGGGCTACTAATGGATTGGTAGTTATGTCCAAAAGACGTGTAGGCAAGGAGTAATGCTGCATCTTGACCAACTTTTCAAATGTAGAGACACATCCCTTGAAATCGTCAGGACTTTGAGCTATGATATCTTTGAAAATACGATCTTCGTTTTGAATCAACGCCGGCTTACGGTAAATGGAAGGTATCAAGTCAAAGGATTTGTCCGATTGGCCGCGATAGTAGATATGATAGTCCGTACTATCCTCCATTTCTGTTTCCAATTTTTCAAACAGGGTTATTATATTGCCGATAGAGGACATCTCATTTTCTGGAGTCTGGTTGTAGGCATCGTAGGAAATTTCCCACGGTTTCCTACCTAATTTCGTTGTAACTTCCAGCGACAACTTTTCATAAGACTCGAAGCTCTCATAGGTATATCGCAGTTTTTTACTTCTAAGGTAGGATGCTGTGTATGTATCTAATGGTACATATTTTTCAGGAGCGACATAGAACAAGACAATACTTAACTTGCCTTTTCCGACACTCTTGATATTCAAGGCTGTCTGGAAAAGCCGCTCATTCACTTTCCCCTCCTTTATCCGCGTGAACAGTTCCCATAAAACATCTATGTCATGTATTTTTCTGATTGCTCTTTTAGGGAATAGATGCACTTTCATCGGG
>NZ_BEWW01000171.1 GCF_002933955.1 Prevotella sp. MGM2 | reverse complement strand
CACCACGTGCGGCGCAAGCACGAGTTTCATCTCCAGCCTACCGTTGAAGTAGGGGATGAGGATGTCTTCGTCCGGTGTCCACGAACTTCCGGCCACAAGTACCTGACGGCCTTCCGCGAAACTTCCGGCCAGCGGCAGCGGGCGGGCCTGACGGCGTATGTCAGCCACACGGTCGAAGCGCGTATCGCCCACCACACTGACGGCCTCCACGCCGAGTTTTGCCAACAGCTCGCGCGACCGTTCGTTCTGAACATAAAAATGCGTGATGCGCTTGAGACAACGCGCATAGTTGCGGCCGTAAGAGCGGAAGAATATCTGTTTGTCGCGGAATATGCTCGAAACGCTGTAAATGGGAATGCCTTCGCGATGGAGCACATCAATATAATTGCGCCAGAACTCGTATTTGATGAAGAAAGCGGCTTCGGGATGCGCCAGTCTGACGAATTTGCGGGCGTTGAGAGGCGTGTCGAAAGGAAGGTAGCACACCACATCGGCCCCCTCATAGTTTTTACGCACCTCGTAGCCCGAGGGTGAGAAGAAAGTGAGCAGTATTTTCTTTTCGGGATGCCGGCGCCGCAACCGCTCCATGAGCGGCCGGCCCTGCTCGAACTCTCCGAGTGAGGCGGCGTGGAAC
>NZ_BEWW01000170.1 GCF_002933955.1 Prevotella sp. MGM2 | reverse complement strand
GAATTGCAATACGGGGACTTTTCGGGAAAAAGAATAGGATAAAATGAAGATTTGAGAAGAATTGAGCATTTCAACTGACTGTCAGTAGGTTTGGGCATAGGTTGGCACAAGGTGGCACAGATGGGGAAGACAGGCTTTGGGAAGAATATGGAAACAGATGCACTTCCAAATCATTACCCGATATCGGATGCACTTTTAATACTAACGGTCTATATTTCTGCGTTCTGCGTAGGTTTACATTCTGCCCTTACAACTCCCATAAACTAATTTTGCACCAAACAAAAAGTAAGGATTATGAGGAGTACATTCAAGACCGTGTTCTACGTGAACGCAAGCAAAGAGAAGAACGGAGTTGTCCCCATCATGGGACGTGTGACCATCAACGGGACTATCGCACAGTTCAGTTGCAAGCAGACCATCCCAAAAGCACTTTGGGACGCAAAGGGAAACCGTGCCAAAGGCAAGAGCAAGGAGGCACAGGCGGTAAACTTCGCGTTGGACAACATCAAAGCGCAAATAGTGAAGCACTATCAGCGTCTTTCCGACCGTGAAGCCTGTGTGACCGCTGAAATGGTACGTAACGCTTATCAGGGCATAGGCACAGAATATGAGACCTTGTTACGTGCCTTTGACAAGGAGAACGCGGCTTTTGCCAAACGTGTGGGTAAAGACCGCTCCAAGCGCACATATCTGAAATACCTGACTGTCCGCAAGTATGTAGCCGAGTTTATCAGAAAGCAATATAAACGTGCCGACATAACGATGAACGAACTTACGGAGGACTTCATCCGCGACTATTGCCTGTACCTGCGCAACGAGGCAGGGCTTGCGCAATCTTCCGTGTGGATATACTCCATACCATTGAAACATATCGTCACCACGGCTCACTACAACGGAAAGATACCAAGAAACCCGTTTGCAATGTACCACGTTGACCCCGACCATAAGGAGCGCGGCTTTCTGACGGAGGAGGAACTTCAGGCATTGGGCGCAATCAAACTGGAAAATCCAAACTTCGCGCTGGCAAGGGACTTGTTCCTGTTCGGATGCTGGACGGGCATATCGTTCATAGACATCAAGAACCTCACGACTGACAATATCGTGGAAATGAACGGTGCGCAGTGGATTGTGTCGAAACGGCAAAAGACAGGTGTCCCGTTCCAAGTCAAGCTGATGGACATTCCGATGCAGATAATCAAGCGTTACGAGCCGTTCCGAAAAGACAAGAGGCTATTTAACATAGGCTCACTTGACATGGTAAACAAACGCATAAAGAACATAGCGAAGAAGTGCGGTATCGAGAAGCCGGTTTCCTTTCACCTCAGCCGGCACAGCTTCGCTGTCATGGCATTGAACTACGGTATGCCGATAGAAAGCGTGAGCAAGATACTCGGACATACGGACATCAAGACCACGCAAATTTATGCCAAGGTAACGAACACGAAACTAAACAGCGACATTTCCGCCTTTGAGAACAAAATAAGCGGACGTTTCGACATATAACCGCTTGATTATGGAACGGGGCATTATTACGATGAATGAGTACGGTAGAGTGACTATACCCACTTCTACAAATGTATGGATGACAGAGGCAGAGCTGTCCTCATTGTTGGGTACAATCGCCCCAACACTCCGTGCCGCCATCCGAGCCGTATATAAGAGTGGAGTGCTGAAACGACATGAGGCAGAACGGTATATCCGTTTGCCCGACGGCTACGGCATGGAAGTGTACGCCCTGCCTATGGTCGTGGCAATTGCATTCCGCATCAATACCCCATGTGCGGCAATGGTGCGCGATACCCTGCTGGAAAGGCTGTACGGGCGAAAAGAAAAACAAGTCCTGTGGGTGTCAATTGACAGACCGATGTGCGAGTGTTAGAGCGTGGGTACGTACCTACGTAAACAGCCCGAAGAAGCGAGAAAGGAATGCTTCTTCGGGCTTTCTTTTTGTTTTGCCGCACCTTTTCTTATGTGCTTTTCTGCATTTTCTTGTCAGTTTGTTACGATTGCGCCGTTCCGCTTCGTTTTGCGTATCAGAGTTTTATGCGTTGCATCATAACTTTGCACCCGATTGTTTAACCCGTTGCCGACACTGCTGTCGGCGACACAAAACCAAGCAAAGCCTATGGCAGAACAAGACGAATTCATCCGTGTGGGGACAACCCTCTACAAGATTGTTGACCAGCCGCTGATTGACGGGGGCTGTGTGAAGAAACGCATCGCATGGAACTCCGAGACCTTGCGGCAGGACTACGGCAAAGACCGCATGGCTACCGTGCCGAAGTATGACGGTTTCTGTACCGTCCCCGACCATGTGGGCTACAAGCCCGTTGTCGGAAAGTTCCTCAATCTCTATGAGCCGATAGGACACCGACCGCAGGAGGGCAGTTTCCCCTGCATCCGCTCGTTAGTGGAGCATATCTTCGGAGAGCAATACGAGTTGGGCATGGACTATCTGCAACTGCTTTACCTGCAACCTGTCCAGAAGCTGCCTATCCTGCTGTTGGTGTCCGAAGAACGGAACACGGGCAAAAGCACGTTCCTCAATTTCCTGAAAGCCATCTTCCAAGACAACGTGACGTTCAACACCAATGAGGACTTCCGCAGCCAGTTCAATTCCGATTGGGCAGGCAAGCTGCTCATCATGGTGGACGAGGTGCTGCTCAACCGCAGGGAGGACAGCGAACGGTTGAAGAACCTCAGCACCACACTTTCCTACAAGGTGGAGGCGAAAGGCAAAGACCGTAACGAAATCGGTTTCTTCGCCAAGTTTGTGTTGTGTTCCAACAACGAGCATCTGCCCGTCATCATAGATGCAGGCGAGACACGCTATTGGGTACGCAAGATAGGACGATTGCAGTGTGATGACACCGATTTCCTGCAAAAGCTGAAGGATGAAATCCCCGCTTTCCTGTACTTCCTTATCCATCGGGAATTATCAACGAAAAAAGAAAGCCGTATGTGGTTTGCCCCGAAGCTGATTGATACGGAAGCCTTGCGGAAGATAATCCGCAGCAACCGCAACCGCCTCGAAATAGAAATGGCGGACTTGCTGCTTGACATCATGGCGAAGATGGAAGTGGAAACGGTGTCATTCTGCCTGCATGACATTATCCCCCTGCTGCTGTGTTCGCAGGTCAAGGCAGAGAAGCCGCAGGTGCGTAAAGTGGTGCAGGAGTGCTGGAAACTGTCCCCTGCACCCAACGGGCTTACCTATACCACCTACATGTATGGCGGCGAGGGACGCTACCAACCACGCAAGGGAGTGGGCAGATATTACACCGTGACCAAGGAACTGCTGGAAAGCCTGTGATATTCTGTTGAATTGTTGAATAGATATAATAGAATGTTGATATATAGTAATATACAGACTCAACAGAATACCAACAACGCCCAACGGACGATGAAGAGGGAGCGCGGCAGCATCCAATTCTGTCCTCACTCCTTCTTTTCGTTGCCGTTTGTTGGGCATTATGCGTTTGTTGAAACTAAGTTGAGTGCATATAAAACAATATATCAATATGTTATGTGCCATATTCAACACTTCAACGCTTTTACACCCGTCAACAAGTCTGTGGGGAAACGGCAGGGCATTCCAAGTGGGTATTACGTATACCGATATGCCATCATGTCAACAAGCAGGCATGTCAACGTGACGGCACGAAACCATGACGACAAACCGACAGGGCGGCATGACGTACCACCCAAGCTGGCGAAAGAAGAAAAAGCATCCGGCGACCACTGATTGCGCAGCGGATTTTAAGAACGGAAAAGCCATAGCTCATTAGGGCGTTTTCTTCACGCACCGCTGCGCTAATGCTAAAAACGCCCCAATGAGCCAACGGGGTTACCCCCTCTGGACACCCCCGTTTTCATGCGGCACGACCGCAACGGACGGGCATGAACAAACAAGTTTGTAGAACCTATAAAAACAAAAGACAAAAATGGGATACATAAGCATCCAATTCAACAAGGCGAAAGGCTCGGCGGACACGGGCGCGTCCGACCACATCGAACGCAAGACCGTCCCCAAGAACGCCGACTCTACACGCACCTGCCTCAACCGTGAGCTGGTGGACTTCCCCGATGGCGTGACAGACCGCACCGGAGCAATCAATCACCGCATCCGCACGGCAGGCATCAAGAGGAAGATAACGCCCGACCAAGTGAGGGCAATCCGCATCGTGCTTTCAGGCACGCATGAGGACATGATGAAAGTGCAGGACGAGGGCAGACTGAACGAATGGTGTGCCGACAACCTGCAATGGCTGCACCGCACTTTCGGACGGGAGAACACCGTTTCGGCAGTCCTGCACATGGACGAGCATACGCCGCACATCCACGCAACGGTTGTACCGATTGTAACGGGCGAGCGCAGGAAAGCGAAAAAGAAGCAACAGGCAGAGGGCAAGCGCACCTACCGCAAGAAAACGGATGCCATTCGCCTGTGCGCCGATGACGTGCTGACACGTGAAAAGCTGTCAGCCTATCACGACAACTACGCCGAAGCAATGGCGAAATACGGCTTGCAGCGTGGTATCCGTGGCTCGGAGGCACGGCATACCACCACCGCCCAATACTACCGTGATTTGAAGCGGCAGACGGGAGAACTTGAAGCCAATGTGCAGCAGTTGCAAACGGAAAGACAACAGGCGGAACAGAAACTTGACGAGGTGAAGCAAGGAATCAAGTCGGAAAAACTGGAAGCCGCTAAGACCGAGGCGAAAGCCGCACTCGTGGCAAAGGTCGGTTCTCTTTTGGGTGGTGGAAAGTTGAAAGCGGAAAGGGAAGGGTTTCAGCAGCGCATAGCAGAACTTGAAAATCAAAATGCAAGATTAGAGCAATATATCAAGCAGATGGAATGTGAACACCAAACCCAATGCAGCAAGTTCGGTGAGTATATAGACAAGGTAAAACGATACTTTCCTCATGTGGATAAATTGTTGCCCCTGATAGACTTCTGTCGTAATACGTTGCACTTCTCCGAACAGATAATCCAAGAATTGTGCAAGTTGAAGAAGGTGAAGTTAAAGGGTGATTTTTATTCACCCGAATTTAACCGTAAATTCCATGCAGAAGGTGCGGCTTTCTCGTTTGAAGAAGATAAAAGCAGAACTGGACATTTCCGAATATGCGTGAATGATATTCCGCTTGTGCAATGGTTCCGGCAGAAGGCGCATGAATGGAGAAACGGTTTGGGGATTACTACCCAAAAGCAAAGTAATGGGATGAAAATTTAATGCACGCGCATAAATCCCGTTCAAACAGTCTCAAAAAGTAAAGAAAATCATTCAATGAAAGGAATTTATCAAGGATTTTAGCTACTTTTGCAATTGGATTGGGGAAGCCCTTTCCGAGACATAGAAAAAGAAGAAGCGTTATGCTTATCTTGTAGAACGGAAACCTGAGAAATTTCTGAATTGTGTACAAGGGTAGCATAGTGGTTCTCACGCTATAGCGTGGGCTGCTATTACTACATCTGTACACAGGGTTTTCTCAGGACCTCCGAACTAAGACGTAGCATCGCAGTGCCACGCTTCGTGTTTTGGATAAGTGTCAATAATTATCATTAAAATAGTGAACATTATGAAGAATGTTATTACCTTACTATCCTGTGCAGTTGCATTAGTTATGACTTCTTGCACACTCTCTAACGAGGAAAAAGCTGAGAAGTTGGTTAAAGAGACGCTTAAAGACTATCTCTATCACCCAGATTCTTATGAACCAATATCAACAAAAGTTGATAGTATGTTCATTGATGTAACTACTATTGAACCTATTATGAAAATTAGTGAGGACATCAAAGATTTGATGTCTAAAATAAACAGATGTAAAATGAAAGTCGAATCCGCAGAATCTTCTATGGATATTTTTGCTCCTAATGGATATTCTTCTCAATACTCTCGTGGAGAATATGCGCGGGCAAAAAAAGAGAAAGAAGAAGCCAAATCTGATTTGGATAAATATACCAAGAAACTTTCAGAACAACTTGTTTCTCTAAAAGAAAATGTTGCAAAATATCACAAAGGTGAATTTACAGGTTGGGCGGTAAGTCATAGATTTAGGAGTCTTAATGGCGCAGGCTCAATGACCATTCCGGGAGAAATGATTTTCTTTTGCGATAAAGAGTTTACAACTTGTGGCGGTTATGAAGTTGATAAGTTTGAGAACTTTGCAAAAATCTTGAAAGCTGTAGATGAAGCAACTTCTGATGAAGATATAATAGATTATTTTAGGGAGGATAGCTTTTTACTGTAACTCCCGTCTTTTAATAGAATAGAAAGTTAGCGTGCCTTCATGGCACGTTAACCTTTTATACAATGTAAACTTTATCAACGGCAAATCTTTCTTTTAGTATGCAGGCATTGTTTATTGGGGTAATTTGTATTATAACTATTTCAATTTGTTATATAGCTATAACAAGAACACGCCTAAAAAATAAGTCCAAGGAACTTTCTGAAAAGTTAAACCACATATCTTCTTATAGCAATAAATCCAATTATGAGCAAGCAAGAGAAAGATTGTCGGCATTAAACAACGGAGCATTTATTGATATTCCGTCCGACCTTAATAGCACTTTTTCAGGGAAGATAATATCTGCAACGCAAGAAAAAGATTTTGTCAATCATTATAAGCCGCATTTTCAAGAAGCATATTCACTTGTTAAGAAACTTGAAGCCTTTAATATCACTCCATCTGAAACCATATCCAAATTTATCAGTGACTTTGGGGCTATCAATAGACTTGTAAAACAACATAATGAGGGAATCATTACATTTCTACTTGACACGCATAAAGAGTTTTTCGACCATTGCCTAAAATATCCGTTAGACAAGCAACAAAGACGCTCAATCGTTTCAGAAGAAGAAAATTGTTTAGTAGTCAGTAGTGCAGGGAGTGGAAAGACTTCATCCATCGTAGGGAAAGTAAAGTATTTGACTGAAATAAAGAAAATCAACCCTCAAAATATTCTCCTTATCAGCTACACAAACAAGGCTGCCGCTGAATTAACAGAAAGAATGGGTATTGCTGGTTTGCGAGGGTACACTTTTCACAAACTTGCCCTTGACATTATCGGACAGACAACAGGACAAAAGCCATCAATATATGAAAATACGGACGCGCTCTTCGTGAAAATCTACCATGAATTATTGAACGACAAGAAATTCAAGAAAAGCGTAATAGAATACTTCATTGATTATCAAACGCCCGAAAAGGAGTGGGAAAAGCGGAAGAATGAGCGTAGGCAACAACTTTCAGAGCAAAAAGAGGTGCGTTTGAAAGCAACGTTTCCCGATATGGACGGAAAAACTGTTTATGTACGGAGTGAACAAGAGCAGAAAATATGCTTTGCGCTATCTTCCCTTAGCGTAAAATTCAGATATGAAGAGCCATACGAGCATCCATTGGTAGACGAGATGCACTCTCAATACAAACCGGATTTTTCCATTTATTTTGAACAAGGTGGAGAAACAAAGCGAATATATTTAGAGCATTTTGGAGTGGACGAGCATGGGCTTGTTCCTATATGGTTTGCCAAAGACAGAGGCATTACCTATGAAGAAGCAAACCAAAAGTACAACGATGGCATAACATGGAAAAAAGCGGCACATGAGAAATTCGGCACTAAGCTGTTGACAACTTCAAGTGCAGACTTTCATTATTCCGATATTCGGGAGAAGTTGAAAACCTTATTGGAAAAGGCTGATGTTTCCATCCAAGAGAAAACAGATGCAGAATTATACGATATGGTTCTTCCCCCGAACAGCAAGCATGAGAAGGCTTTTATCCGCCTTGTCGTGACTTTCGTGACATTGATAAAGTCAAGTTGCAAATCTGTAGATGAAGTATTAAGGCAAACTAAAAACGCAGGGGACGAACGCAGTACGTTCATTATCAAAAACATCTTTCAGCCCGTTTATAAACGGTATATTGAAGAATTGGCGAACATCAACCAAATAGATTTTACGGATGCAATTCTGCAAGCTACCGACATTTGTCGTTCCTCCCATCCTGTGAAGTATGATTATATCATTGTGGATGAGTTTCAAGACATATCAGTTGACCGTTACAACTTCTTAAAAGTATTGCGAGAGGGAAATCCACCCGCCAAGTTGTATTGTGTGGGCGATGACTGGCAGTCCATCTATCGTTTTTCGGGGAGCGACATGGCACTTTTCAATCAGTTTTCAGATTACTTCGGCCAGACAGAAATCAATAAGATTGAAACAACATATCGGTTTGGAGAGCCTTTAGTCAGCCTGTCCTCGCAATTTATCCAACGCAACGAAGCCCAAATTAAAAAGAACATCCATCCTTTTAACCCACAAGTTAAAACAGAATTACAGTTTTGCGATTATGAAAGACGAGATTATTGCAATGTTATCGGACAATTGGTCGCGTCAATTCCATTAGACAAATCAGTCTTTTTGTTAGGGAGATATTCCTTTGACGATTATTACCTGTCGTTCATGTATAAATTCGTGAAAGAGGGTAATCGCTTTTTCTATATCATCGGAGACAGGAAAATAGAGTTTCTGACCGTTCATAAATCCAAAGGACTTGAAGCAGACTATGTGATAATTCTTCAATGCAACAAGGACACATACGGGTTTCCCTCACTTGTAAGCGATGACCCTGTGCTTAATTATGTCTTGACAAAAAGCGACCAATATCCATACGGAGAAGAACGCAGGCTGTTTTATGTAGCCATTACCAGAGCTAAAGTAAAGACCTATATACTGTATGACAGACGCTTTCCTTCCGTTTTCGTGGACGAATTCTTGCATCCGGAAAAAGTCACGGAAGAAAGTTATGCCAAGCATCCAAACGCCAACAAAAAGTGGACACGCAGTGCGGATAATTTTCTGCTTACCCTTTATCATGAAGGGAAAAGTATAAAATACATAGCCGAGAAAATGGGCAGAAGTCAAACCTCGATAGTAATGCGATTAGGAAAATTGGAAGGGAAACGGCAATAAAATACTGATTGCATTTCGTTTGTCGAAAATATATGTTACCTTTGCATAGAGTTGTTTGACAGCAATGTACTGCACATCGCAGAATTTATGACCGTTGCCAAGTCATTACCTCACTTGTGGCAAAAAGTGCGCAAGTTGCTTATTCCTAAATTATTCCTATCTTATAGCTGTATTTTCGTAAAAAATACAGCGTTTTATTACGCCAATAACGCTGGAAAACACATGAAAAGCGGGACCTCCATGTAGGAAGTCCCGCTTGGCTGTTACAAATATACGAAATTTTACGCCCGAAAGCAAATTGTGTTAAAAAAACGGGAAGTACCATTCTTATGGCTCGCCGGTTGAATTTCATTTCCGACTATCCTTTCTTAACTTCAACCTGATGGTTCACAACAGATGTCCCTATTGGTATTTTCAGCGGACATTCCGCACTTACGGGTGGTGGAAATAAACCTCAGCCTGTGTGAAATTCCACGTCAGGTTGCCCAGTTTTCTGACCAGATAACCGAGCGGAACAACCGCATCGGCAAAGACAGTCTCCGAAAGGTCTGCCACCCCGAAATCGCCTTCGGGAAGCAACACGCCATTCACATATAGGTTTTCCGTCAGGTCACGGCTCATAACGGGGCCTGAGTCCCCCATGTGCAAAACGGCATAGCCGTGCGGAGTCTCTCCTTGCAGACAGACAGCATCAGCCACGGCAAAAGGCACACCGTTTCCACCGGCCGTGAACGTTTCGTGAAGCGTCAGCCCCTCAGGCGTGAAAGTCACAGCCGGCATAAGCGCCAGGGCCTCGTAGCCTAATCTCAGCGTGTCACCCCGACCGGAACAGACGAGGCAGCGCAAGTTTGTGAGGACAGTTCCGCCTATTTCCAAACGGTCCAGAACTCCCTTGAGGGTATCACCTGACATTGCACTGTCCTTTTCGTCAAACCGCACTTTCAGCCGACGCGCCATCTTATCAGACAGCACCACATGTGCGCCGTAAGGCTGAAGTGCGATAGTCACCTCCACTTTCCGCTTACCGTATTTTCCTGTAAGCGTTGTTCTTTCCTGACTGTCATAAGACATGTGAAAAGAATCTCGTACACCGACAGGAAGTTTCCACTGCGGTCTGTCATTTCCGCTTTCAAGGCGGAAGGCGGTCTTGCCCTCATACACTTCCAACAGACGCGTCAGATTTTTACGGTCGGCTGCTTCCGGAGCAGACATCATCAGTGCCTGGAAATTCCGCCTCAAGGCTAATGGGGCAAACGGGTCATACTCCTTTTGCCGCGTCTCCGGCCGATTGTCCGCTGTAACCTGCATGTTCCGGAAGTCCAGGTGCAAACATTTGAACAAGCGGATGAAAGGTGTGCCCAACATGCCGTCGTGGTCGGCGGCACGCTCCTCGCTCAGCGTCATGCCTTCCAGTACGGCCGGCACGCCGTTGCGGGAAAAGCGGAACAGACAGTCCTCCGTGTCGGTTGCGGGAAAAGCCACGCGGGAGAGAACGATGCCATCGCATCCCGTGTCGAGACTGAAAAAATGCGGCTGCCCGCTGCAGAGGGCTTGCAGGCGCAAAGTGTTCTCCACGGAGAGGCGCAAGTTGGAATGAACGGGAAAACCTGCCGCTTCTTCAGATATCCCAACAGAAGGGAGCACCAATTTCTCATCATAGAAGTCGATTTTTTTCAGACGCATCAGATCATTCGTCCCCAATGCGCGACCGAACTCGGCCGACAGTTCATTGCTGTCAAGTACAACATAAACCAACAGGCGGCGAAACACCACACCGCCCATCCGAAGCTCGTCCACCAGTGCCGGCTTCACATCAATAAGTCCGGCCCATGAGGGAATTGAAATGGTGTCGCCTGCGAAATGCACCCCACTCCGGCGGGCGTCTTCCTCACTGAGCAACGTATGTGCCTGTCCGGTGTCAAGCCGGAAGTCCACTTCTTCACCCGCTCCTATGCGGCATTTCACCAGCAAAGGAAATACATACGACACCGGTATGGCCGTCTCCTCCTGCGGACGTTCAACGGCCGTGGGGGCATAACGGCCGAAAGCCTCTCCCATGCGTACATAATGTTCCAATGGAGCGGCATGGGCACGCGTCAGTTTCCGGGCAGCGGCCGATGTTTCAGCCAGTTTTCCCCATCGTCCTTGCCGGATGAGTACTTCCGCCCGTGCCCGCAGGCAGTTGGTGAGATCCTGCGTATCAAGCGAATCGGTAAAAAACGTCAGCAGGCTGTCGGCCGCCGAGTAAGCTTCATTGTCACGGCCGTAGGCCTCGGCCATCGTCAGCAGACAGCGCAGGCGGGCATAAGCATCGAACGAAGGAAGGAAAGCGGCATACTTTTCTGCCAAAACAAAGGCGTCGTCACGGTCGGCGCATTGGAGCGCTCGTGTACGGGGCGCATTTCCCATCAGGCGCCGGCCTTTTTCAAGAAGCGCCTCAAAAGGTTCAAGCAGTACCTTGCGAACACGCCGACGCTTGTAAACTGTCAACTGTTCGCGGCAATAAGCTACCAGGCGATCGTATTGACCCGTCTGGCGCAACGCCTCGGCTTTGACTAGCGACAGACTTATCCGGCCCCGCAAACCGAGCTGGGCTTCATGTTCGGCGGTGAGGGTGTCGATGCAAGCCACCATACGACTGACTCGGCGGTCGGCGCGAGCCAGAGCCATGTCGCAATAGAGTCGGGCATAACGCGGAAATGATGCCCCGTACTGCTTGAAAAGCGGCCGTAACTCCGCCACTTCGCCACGGGCGGCAAGAAGTGTGGCATGGCGCACCACTGAGTCGGGAACCGCACTCTGAACCTGCACGGCCGTAGCCGCGCAAACAAAGAAAAGGGAGCATATAAAGAAAAACAGTAAAAGACGGAAACGCATAAGCTGAGTTTTTTTCAATGGATGAAAGCCTGTGCATCCTGCAGTAATCACATGATGACCATAGTAGCCCCGAAACCATATTCGCGGAATGAAGCGTCCTGCCACCGGCATTGCCT